>NZ_CP071935.1:0-310468 GCF_030062585.1 Helicobacter pylori
GAGATTGTGAAATCCTAGCGTTTAGCCAAATTTTTAAAATTCTTGGCACTTATAGAGTGAAAAGCAACGCTTTTTTATGACTCAGGCAGTCATAGCGAGTTGTTTTATAAACTACCCATAACGCTTAAAAAGAACACAACAATCGCAGTTAACTCTAAACCGCTATAAAAAAATAACTTAAGCGTCCAACTCTATTTTTTCTCAGTGATGCTCTCCTTTAAGCCTAGCCCATAGTTATTAGCGTCTGTTTCAGCAATAATAACCACCGCAAAGAAGCTTTATTCTAGTAGAATCCTTATTTTTATGAAGTGCTTTTGAAACAAGCTCTATAACGCTAATAACCAACTCTTTTTTATTCAGTCGTGAGATCTCTTTAATGATACGCGCGCTCACTAAATAGCATGAACGCTCCTTGAATTTATCCTCATCTCGCTCCCATTATGCACTATCAATTAACAAGTTTCAATATAATAACACAAAATCTTTTTATAACTTGTCATTTGTTAAGGATTAAAATGCGCGTGTTTGTTTGCTTTTTAGGGGTTTTTGTGTCTAACGGCTTGGCTCGTTTTGGCTATGTGGTTTTAATCCCCCTACTCATTTTATCAGGGAGTTTAACCCCACACCAAAGCTTCCAACTGGGTATTGCGGTGCTAATGGGCTATGTTTTTGGGAGTTTTTTAATCCAATTTTTAAGCCCGTTAATGTCATTAGAAAGCATCGCTAAAATCAGTTTTGGCTTAATCGCTTTGAGTTTTTTAGTCTGTTATTTTGATAGTATCCCTTTCTTTTGGCTTTGGATCTGGCGTTTTATCGCCGGTGTGGCTAGCAGTGCGTTAATGATTTTAGTCGCTCCTCTCTCTTTGCCCTATGTCAAAGAACATAAAAAAGCCTTAGTGGGAGGGCTTATTTTTAGCGCTGTAGGCATTGGATCTGTCTTTAGCGGGTTTGTTCTGCCTTGGATCAGCTCTTATAATATCAAATGGGCATGGATTTTTTTAGGGGGCAGTTGTCTGATAGCCTTTATCCTTTCCTTGGTGGGGTTAAAAACCCGTTCTTTAAGGAAAAAATCCGTTAAAAAAGAAGAAAGCGCGTTTAAAATCCCCTTTCATTTGTGGTTATTGCTCATTTCTTGCGCGCTCAATGCGATTGGTTTTTTACCGCACACGCTTTTTTGGGTGGATTATTTGATCCGTCATTTAAATATCTCCCCCACTATCGCTGGAACTTCATGGGCGTTTTTTGGTTTTGGAGCCACGCTTGGCTCTTTAATCAGCGGCCCCATGGCTCAAAAACTAGGGGCTAAAAACGCCAATATCTTTATCCTTATTTTAAAATCTATCGCATGCTTTTTGCCCATTTTTTTCCACCAAATCTCTTTACTCAATTTAAGCATCTTCATAATGGGAGCGGCCACAACCGCCAATATCAATTTATTCAGCATGATGGCTTTAAAAATTGCAGGCGCGAAGCATTTCGCTCAAGCGTCTTCGTGGGTGGTGTTTTCTTTTGGCATTTTCCAAGCGCTTTTTTCGTATCTTTTTACGATCTTTTTAGGGGATTTGGGCTATGTTTTGATTTTTGTTATTTGTGGGGTGTGTTTGGTTTTAAGCTTCATCGTTCTTTTCCCCATTAAAATGCAAACAGCTACCAATAAATAGAAAAATTATGGGGTTTCAAAACCCTTGATGCCGAGAAAATCCTTAAAACCCTTTAAGGAATTTAAGATTTTTTCACGCTCTAAATGGCGCATGATAAAAACGAGGTTAGAGCCGTTTTGATCCTTTAAAATATGCTTAGGCGGGTAAATGACATGCATCACGCCGTTAATACTCACCAAAAGATCGCTTCCAATATCAATAATCCCCTTGATGCGTAAAATCTGTGTGCCGTATTGATGCAATAACAAACTCAGCCAAATCCCAAACGCGCTCCATTCCATCGCCCCTTCAAAACTGATGCTTAAAGTCTCAAAACCTTGCGAGTGTGAATCTTTTGGCATTCTTGGCATAAAATTTCGTGCCCTATTTTTGCGTGAAAAAAAGCTTTCGTAATCTATACTTTTCTTGTCAAAAATTTCTGCACTAGGGTTAAGGGATTGTATCCGCTCTTTTAATTTGATTAAAGCCCTGCTGTCGTTTTGCAAATCCGTTTTGGTCAATAAAACGCTATCAGCAAAAACGATTTGCTCTTTAGCTTCGTTGTTGGTTAAATGCGTTTTAGCGTTCAAAACATCCACGCAAGCCACCACGCTTTGAATCTCAAAATGCGCCCCTAAAAAAACATCGCTCAAAATCGTCCATAAAATCGGTGCCGGGTTGGCTAAACCGGTGGTTTCAATGATGACGCGCTTTAAAATTTCGCCGCGCCATTCATAGTTATTGAGCGTGGCTTTTAGAGACTCCACTAAATCTAAGCGTTTGTTGCAACACACGCACCCTGCGTTAAGATAGAGCATTTTTTCACCGCAATATTGAACGCTTAAGATGCGCTGATCCAAAGCGGCTTGCCCGATTTCATTGATGATAAGGGCAACGCCTTGGTGATCTATTTGGTTTAAATATTCGCTTAAAAAACTCGTTTTACCGCTGCCTAAAAAACCGGTGATGAGCGTGATAGGGATTTTAGGCATCAGTGATAGGCATCAGTGAGTGGCGTGTGGGTTTTGATTTAAAAACGCTAACAGATGAGAATCTAGCGCGTCCATCTCTTTTTTGGCTAATTTTTGCGCCTTATCCCACAAATCACCTAAATCATTCACGATCACGCTCTGCCCTTTTTTATCGCACAGCACAAACTTCGCGCCTTGCCAATCATTAATTTTTAGCCCATAAAACGCCAGGATTTGATTGAGTAATCTTACTCGTTTGAGCCGTGCTCTTTTGCGTTCTCTGGCGTTTTCATTGGTGCTAATAAGTGCATTTGGCTTTCTCAAATTTTCATCAATCTCATAACTATCGCTCCTATCAGTCCAATGAAAAGAACTGATAAGCTCCCCGCATAAAACGCACATCTTTTAACCTTTTAAACCTAAAATCATGCTACAATTTTACTGAAAAAAACAAGAATAAATCTAGTGCTGTTTAATTGTTTATTATAGGGAATTTAATGCAGGATTATAGAACTCTTACGCTAGAAAATATTTATGCACCAGATGAGATAACAGATGCACTTTCATTGTTACAATCTTGCGGTATTGAATCAATTGTCAATCCTTCAAATATCATGCTTAATTTTGACATTGTGGATTTAAAAATGCTTGAATCTACTACACAAAATACGCTGGTTCAAAAAACATTAGAGGAGTTGTATAAAATTCGCTCATTTTCTAGTCAAAATGGCAAAATCGTATTTAAGAGCTTCAACAAAGCCAAAAAAGTCGCCAACAAAAAGCAAAACGCAAAGGCGAGATTGGCTTACGAATCTTACAAAAAAGAGTTTAGCAAGGAGACGAATGAAATCCAAAACTATCTTAATCAAATTTACTGCGAAGATAGCTTGGAGTTTTTAAAAAAGCTCCCAAATAATTGCATAGATATAGTGCTAACTTCCCCACCTTACAACTTTGGCATCAATTACAACGCAACGCAGGATGCAAATCTTTGGCAAGAGTATTTCAACACGCTTTTTGCCATTTTTAAAGAGTGTATTCGTGTATTAAAAAGCGGAGGGCGAATCATTGTCAATATCCAGCCTATGTTTAGCGATTATATCCCTACGCACCATTTTATCAGCAAATTTTTTATTGATGAAGGGCTTATTTGGAAAGGCGAGATTTTATGGGAAAAGAATAACTACAACTGCAAATACTGCACTTGGGGAAGCTGGAAAAGCCCTGCTGCACCATATTTAAAATATTCGTGGGAATTTATTGAAATTTTTTGCAAAAATAGCCTTAAAAAAGAGGGCGATAAAGACAACATTGATATAACCGATGATGAGTTTAAAAAGTGGGTTTATGGCAAGTGGAACTTTGCCCCAGAACGCAACATGAAACAATACGGGCATGATGCAATGTTTCCAGAAGAATTAGTAAAGCGGTGTTTAAAGCTGTTTTCCTATCAAAATGATATTATATTAGACCCATTTAATGGTGCAGGGACAACGACAAAAGTCGCCAAACAATTAGGGCGTAGATTCATAGGCATAGACATTAGCGAAAAGTATTGTGAAGTGGCAAAAGAGAGATTAAAAGAGGCAACAAATCTCTTTAATGCGGAGGCTTAATGTGGTTTCTATAAAAGATATTATAGAACTTTATAATAGCGTGATTAAAGATATTGATAAAGATGCTCACAGGCAAGATAGCAGGGCATATGGCGGAGTTATAAGAAGCGCTAAAGGCAAATTGCAAGAATATATCAGCGAAGAGATTGTAAAAATAGCGTGGCAAAATATTGGCGGCAAAGCTAATAGGCTTGAAATAAATTCTAATAAAATAAAGATTCCTATCAAAGACAGCTACATAGAAAATATAGCCAACAAACAAGTAAGGGCATATATATTAGAGCGTAAGAAAGATTATTATTACGGATTGAGCGTTGATAAACATATATTTGTGGATAATCAATTGGTTATGGGGATAGAATGTAAAGCCTATACGGAAAACGCTATGCTAAAGCGAATATTAGTAGATTTTCATCTCCTTAAAACTTTATATCCAAATATATCTTGTTATTTATTTCAGCTAGAAAGTCAATTAGGAGGGGATTATTCAGCTTTGCCAGAAACCCTATTGGGATCAAAACCCACGCATTCTATAATGAGCTACTTTGAAAGCGTGAATCTAAATATAGTAACCTTACTCAAAGGCGAAAGAGACATAAACCAACCCATACACAAAAATTTCAAACCTTTAGAAGAAGAGAATCTGAATAAAACAATCAAACTAATGGAAAATGAATTGAAAGTTTATTTGTAGTAGGTGGTGTGAATCCCACTAAATTCACACCAACTTAGACACGATCTCAACCGCTATTTTTTCTAGGGTTTCGTTTTAAGAAATCATCAGCGATTTCATTGAATGTTACCCAACGCACGCCCTCGTGCTGGTTGATATGCTCAATGATTTTTTCATGCATGAGCAACACTTGCGGACGGGCGCTCACATCAGGGTGGATTGTCATGCTAAATACCGCATAATCCATCTCACGATAAACCCAGTCAAATTGATCGATCCACATTTGCCCTATATCGTGCGGGCTTACAAAACCAAAACTATTGGGGGATTTTTTGATAAACATCATCGGCGGCAAATCGTCCAAATACCAGTTTGCAGGGATTTCCACCAGATCGGTTTCCACCCCACGGATTAAAGGCTTCATCCAATCCTTGGCTTCCAAACTATAATCAATCTTGCTCCAACTATCCCCCATGCGCACATAATAGGGCGTGAAATCATTGTGCATGAGCGAGTGGTCGTATTTGAAGCCGTGTTTTAAAAGCAATTCATTAGTGATATTAGAAAACTCCCACCACGGCGCCACATAGCCTGTGGGGGCTTTGCCGGTGAGATCTTTAATCAATTCAATGCTTTTTAACAAAACGTCTTCTTCTTGCTTGGCCGTCATAGCGATAGGGTTTTCATGCGAATACCCATGCGCACCCACTTCATGCCCTGCATCCACAATCATTTTCATTTGTTCAGGGAAAGTTTCAATAGAATGCCCAGGTGCAAACCAAGTCGCAGGGAGATGGTATTTTTTAAACAATTTCAAAAGCCGTGGGATCCCCACTTCACCCGCAAAAAGCCCGCGCGAAATATCATCAGGCGAATCCTCCCCACCATAGCTCCCTAGCCAACCAGCCACCGCATCAATATCCACGCCATAAGCCACTAAAATTTCTTTTGCCATAATCGCTCCTTTTTAAGTGAGTTTTCCAAACCCCTTTTTGGTGAGTTTGGTGTCAAAATCTTGTAAATAAGGGATTTTTTGGCGTTGCAGTGCCACTTCGTTCAAATCCATTTCAGCGATAACGACTTCATTAAGCTTGGTGGCTTGCGCGATGATTTTCCCATTGGGCGCGATGATTCTTGAATCGCCGGCAAACTCTAGCGTTTGTTTTAATTGAGCGTTAGTTTCTTCCCCACTATGATTGCAAGCGCACACAAAACAGCCATTTTCTAACGCTCTAGCCCTGCTCAATAAATCCCAATTATAAGCCCTAGCTTTGCCAAACGCGCTAGGATAGATTAAAACCTCAGCCCCTTGTAACGCTAAAAGATTCGCGCCCACGCCAAAGCCGATTTCATAGCAAATTTGCAAACCCACTTTCGTGCTAAAATCCCCAAAATCCAGCGTAAAAACCTCGTATTTTTTACCCCTTCTAAAGCGCGATTTTTCATCACCCCACAAATAGATTTTACGGTGTTTGCCAACGATTTTACCTTTTGGTGAAACAATATAAGCACTGTCGTAGAGTTTTTGATTGGCTTTTTCAATGCTACATGCCACTAGATGCACTTTATTAGATTTTGCAAAATTACTTAACGCGCTCAACGACTCGTTTTTTAGCGTTTCCTTTCCATGCTCTATCGCTTTAAAATCTATCCCAAACTCTGCGTCTTTATCATTCACGCAATAACCGCTATCAAACAATTCCGGTAAAACAATGAGATTCGCGCCTTTGTCGTGGGCTTCTTTGGCTAGGTTGAGCGCTAATTGCAGGTTTTCATTTAAGGCGTAGGGTTTGGATTGCATTTGAATCACGGCGGTTTTTAGGATTCTTTTGGCGGGATTTTTTGTTTTCAAGATCCACTCCCATTTTTGTTTTTATTGTATAAGATTAAAAATTAAAAGAGGATTAAAGGGGTTAAAATCCATATGAGTTTGTGTCAAAACTTACCATTATTGTTTAAGAATCGTAATAACGCGCTAGAGAGCGAGCTCACAAACACGCCGATAAGAAAGATTAACCCGTTAAAAAGATGCAAGAATAAAAGCGCTCCTAAAATGCCTAATAAAACCCCATACCCCCCTAAACGCCACACATTGAAAGACATTTCCAAACCCAGAGCAAATTTTTGGAATTTTTGCTTTTCGTCTTTTTCTCCTGAATTTTGTTTCCTTAAATCCAAACGCTTTTTAACGCCATAATACGAAGACAACGCCACGATAAAAAACCCTAAAAACCCCCCTTCAAAATTCAAAACCCCTTGAAACGCTTGGAAAAAATAAACGATGATCGCGCTAACTATATTGATAAAAAGTAAAACAAGCAAGCATTGGATTTGGCACATGGGCTTTTATGGTATTTATTTTGTTTTGTTTTGTGTGTATTTAGGGTCTTTGGCTAATTCTTCATAATCCTTTTGCATGTTTTTATAAGCTTTATAGACATTGAGAAAGCTCGCTAACACGCCCCAGATAACCCCAAGCCAAAAAAGCCACGGAATGTGAGTGAGCTTTTTAAGCCCATAGCCTATAGCCACGCCCATAAGGATCGCTACCACCATAGAAAGCCCCAAGCTCAAATAATTCGCCCCCTCTATGAATTTATAATACTTTGGCTTTTTCAAAAATTCACACGCCTTTTATGATTTCATCAAAACTTTCATCAGCCTTTGCAACCACCAAATCAATCATCTCTTCAGTCATAGGCTCACAAATAAAGCCGGTTTCAAAGCTTGAACATGCCAAATACACGCCTTTAAAGAGCATTTTTTGGTGGAATTTCGCAAACATTTCGGTATCGCTTTTTAAAGCGTCATCAAAATCACGCACCGCATTTTCGTTAAAGAAAAAGCCAAACATGCTCCCTCTGTTGAGCGTCTCTAAAGCGATGTTATAGCTTTGAGCGCTCTTTTGTAAACCTTGAGTCAAACGAATAGCTAAAGCGTTCAAGCGGGTATAAAGGGTTTTGTCTCTTTTGATTTTATAAAGCGCACTCAACCCTGCGCACACCGCTAGGGGGTTACCGCTTAATGTTCCTGCTTGATACACGCCTCCAATGGGCGAAAGCAAGTCCATAATTTCCGCACGCCCCCCAAAACACGCCAAAGGAAGCCCCGCACCTATCACCTTACCAAAGGTTACCAAATCCGGCACCACGCCATAAAATTCTTGCGAACCGCTCAAACTCGCTCTAAAACCGCTCATCACTTCATCTAAAATCAGCACCGCTTGGTATTTTTCACACAAAGCCTTTAAGCCTAGTAAAAACTCTTTTTGAGCCGGCACTAACCCCATATTCCCAGCAATGGGTTCAATGATGACGCAACCCACATCGCCTTTTTTAAAGCATTCTTCTGTGGAGTTTAAATCGTTATAACGAGCCACTAGAGTGTGTTTGCTAAAATCGTTCGGCACGCCTAAAGAAGAAGGAGATCCAAAAGTAGCACACCCGCTACCCGCTTTCACTAATAACGAATCGCTATGCCCATGATAGCACCCTTCAAACTTGATCAAATCGTCTTTTTGGCTAAAAGCTCTAGCGAGTCGTATCGCGCTCATGGTCGCTTCCGTGCCGCTATTGACTAAACGCACCTTATCTAAGCCTTCATAACAAGAAATGATTTCCTTAGCTAAAGTGGTTTCTAACTCTGTGGGAGCGCCAAAAGAAGTGCCTTTTTTTAATGCATTAATAATATTTTCTTCAATCTCTTCATCAGCATGCCCAAAAATCAAAGGCCCCCAGCTTTGCACAAAATCTATATAGTGGTTGTTATCCACATCATAAAGATACGCCCCCTTGCCTTTTAAGATAAAGGGCGGAGTGCCTTTAACACTCTTAAACGCTCTCACAGGCGAATTGACCCCCCCAGCGATCACCTGCTTGGCTTCATTAAAATCATTAATGCTGTGCAACAACTCCATGATTTTACATTATCCCTTGATCATGCTTTCAAATTGGATTTCCACTTGCGACCAAGTCAAGCCCTCATGAAAACTCTCGCATCGTTTAGCCAAGCTCGCTAATTCGTTTTTCAAGCCAAAATTCAACAAATCCAAAACCCCTTTAACCACGAGCTTATCCTCAGCAATCGTGTATTGCATAGGCACTTTCACTAGCTTTTCATTCATCCTCACATAAGCCGTAAGAGAACCTGCATGATCGCCTTCTATCACATTTCTAAAAGTTACTTTAATATTAGTGTTTTTAAAAAGAGCGAAAAAAGCTTCCTTAACATTTTTGTTTTTAGTGTCATCGCCCAAATTGACTTTCAAGCTATCCATGCTTGCGCTCGCTCCCTCTAAAAGGGTTTTTAAACTATCTTGAGATTTACCCAATTTATAGGTGATGCTTTCAAAGCTTCCATTTACTGGTGTTTTAGCCTTAGTTTTAAAGGCCGTCCATGTTAGCTTAGCCGAAGATAAATCCAAATTCACCGCTTGCAAAAACCCTGCTAGTAAAACCGATACCAAAACCATTTTTTTCATTCATTATCCTTTAATGTGGTCTTATCAATAACGCTTATTATTTTAGTGTAAACAAGCATGCTTACAACTAAAACGATTCATTTTGATAATCATTTGCACTCTAAATACGACTTAAAGATACAATTGCATTTATTTTAAACTCTTTTTGTAAATAATGCTGACTGAACCAAACATTCTCAAGCAGTAAAAAAATATTTTTATTGGAGTGCATGACTTAAGAAAAGGGAACAACCTCTACGCTATGATCTTGAATACAGAACTAATTCACGGCGATCGGAGTTTCAGCCTGAAACCATCTTCATGCAAATCGCCTTGCTTTAAAAGTTCATCCGCGCTAGGGCTAGAATAATGCTTGGCTAAAATAATGAAATAGGCGTTGTTATGCACCCCGATAAGGTTAGGCTGGAAATAAGGGAAAGTTTCAGGGTTTAAAATCCATGTTGCAACTTTGTTATACGCTATAGAGAGCCTTTGTCCGGCTCCACTACCCCACAAATCATACCCGTTCTCAAAAAGCAATTCGCCTGATATAGTTATCGCAAGAAGCGCGAAATTGGTATAAGCTATCCCCTTAATGCCCTTTGTAGGGCCGCCATGATAATCGCTCGTATCGCTCCTAGTGATCGCGCTAGCAATAACCCCACTCTCATCTATGGCTTTAAACACCCACTCTTGCCACCGATTAGCGCTATTGTGCAAAAGGGCATGATCATCTAACGCTAGCGCAGAGCTCACATCAAAGAGAATGCCCCACGCCCCATGGTTAGTGTTAAGATCTGATTGAGAATATTGGCGCATCCGCTTAACGAAATCTTCGTATTCTGGGCTAGGGAATGCCTTTTTGACAAACCAATAAGCCATGTTCATATAAGGCATGTAAAAATTGATATTATCCTCGCTCTGATAAGTGTCTACGCTTTGAAGCTCTTTAGCCCAAGAGTTTAAAATTTCTATAGCTTTTAAGCCGTATTGTTTGTTTTGGCTCACCCAATAGCCTAGCGCTAAGTCATAAGACATGAGAGCGGATTTTTTAAAACTCTTTGTGCAGGCATCAGGCTCTCTAACCCCGGTAGAAGTGTAGTGTTTTGATGCGTTAAGTTGCATGCATGGCTGTATTGTTTGGGAGAGCTTTTTATCAAGATGGAGTTTTTTAGGCAAATCTCTAGATTTAAAATCCCTAAAAAAGTAATCTTGCCCGGCGTAAGCTTGCCCGGCGTAAGCTTGAACGCAAACGCAAACACCCATGAGTGATAAAAACAAAACAAATCTTTTCATTCCACGCCTTTATTTGAATGGTTTAAAAATAGCGTTTTAGGGTAACGCTTTTAACAACACAAATTTAAGCACATGCGTATTAAGAGCGCTAACCGCTGAAAGGGGCAAGACAAAGAGCGCTGATTTTTCATTAGGGTCATTTTCAAAATCGCTGGTTAAATTGGGGTGCAAAAACCCCAAATACGGCTCTAAATCAAACGCCTCTAATTTTTGCGCTTCTAAATTTAAAAAGGCGCAAAAATCCTTAGTCATCTCATCAATGTTTTCTACAACATCGCATTTATTGAGCAACACCCCAAAAGGCTTATTGGCTAAAGCGGGTGAAAATTTCTCTAACTCCAATCTCAAGCGTTGGTATTGCTCTTTAATGCCCAAATCCAGCCTGGAAGCGTCTAAAACAAAGGCTAAAACCTTAGTGCGTTCAATGTGCTTTAAAAAGCTAATCCCTAAGCCTTTTCCCTGACTAGCCCCTTCAATAATGCCAGGAATATCCGCCATTAAAAATCCGCTTTTTTCATCCACGCTCACAACCCCTAAATTAGGCACTAGAGTCGTAAATTCATAATTAGCGATTTTAGGCTTAGCGTTAGAGATGGTGGAAATGAGCGTGGATTTACCCGCATTAGGGAAGCCCACTAACCCTATATCAGCGATGAGCTTTAATTCCAAGCGCACGCATTTTTCAACCCCCTCCAAGCCTTTTTGCGCGTAAGTGGGTTGTTGTTTAGTCGCGCTTTTAAAATGTGCATTCCCTAACCCCCCCTTGCCTCCTTTTAAGGCTAACACCCTTTCTTCAGGCGCGATCAAATCAAGCCACAACTCATCACCTACAAAAACTTGCGTTCCTGGTGGCACGACAATAATTTTGTCTTCGCCCTTTTTGCCTGTGCAATTTCGTGTGCCTCCTGGAGCCCCGTTTTTAGCCTTATGGTGTCTGGTGCCTCTAAAACTCGCTAAAGTGTCGGTATTGTTATCCACTTCAAAATACACATCGCCTCCATCGCCTCCATCGCCCCCATCAGGGCCTCCTTTGATGACAAATTTTTCTCGCCTAAAACTCACCATTCCAGGCCCCCCCTTACCCGAAGCGATGATAATTTCCACACTATCTACAAACACAGCTTAATACCCTTTCTTTTATTTGGCAAATCTTTGCATGGATTTTTCCAAATGCGGCACCGCATTGAGTAATTTCTGCGTATAAGGGTGCTTTGGAGCGCTTATCACGCTATCCACATCCCCCGTTTCTACGATTTGCCCTTGATTCATTACGATGATTTTATCGCTTATATGCTCCACCACCCCTAAATCATGGCTGATAAAAATATAAGTCAGCCCCATTTCTTTTTGCAAATCCAAGAGCAAATTCAGCACTTGCGCTTGAATGGACACGTCTAACGCAGACACAGGCTCATCGCAAATCACCACGCTAGGATGCAAAATGAGCGCCCTAGCAATGCCGATTCGTTGCCTTTGACCGCCTGAAAATTGGTGGGGGTAACGATCGATCCATTCTAATTTCAAGCCCACTTTTTGCATGATCTCTAGCACTTTTGCTTTGATTTCTTTTTTTGAAAAGTGAGAATTTAACAGCAAGGGTTCAGCGATGATCTCGCCCACTTTCCACCGAGGGTTTAGGCTAGAATAAGGGTCTTGAAAAATCATTTGCACCTTTTTGCGGTAATCAAACCAATCCTGTTTGCTAAAATGCAAATGGCGCTTACCATTGAAATAAATCGCCCCGCTATCTTGCCTTTCAATCCCGGCTAAAATTTTGGCTGTCGTGCTTTTCCCGCAACCGCTCTCCCCCACGATGCTTAAAACTTCATTTTGTTCCACTTCAAAACTGATCCCATTGAGCGCATGGATCACTCTTTTAGGCTTGAATAACCCCCTGTCTATCGCATAGGATTTTTTCAATTCTTTAATTTCTAAGAGCTTCATCGTAACTCCTTTGGAAAACTCAAATAATCTACATTTTCATCCACGGTTTCTAAGCGTTTTTTGCGGTATTCTTTGCCCGGTTTAGGGATTGCGCTTAAAAGAGCTTTGGTATAAGGGTGTCTTGGATCAGCGAAAAGCTCTTTCGCATTCGCTTGCTCCACCACATGCCCTTTATACATCACCACCACTTCATCAGCGATTTGCGCCACCACGCCTAAATCATGGGTGATAAACAAAATAGAAGTGCCTTTTTTTTGTTGCAATTCTTTCATCAATTCTAAAATCTGCGCTTGAATGGTTACATCTAACGCTGTCGTCGGCTCATCAGCGATCAAGATTTCAGGCTCACACACCATAGCCATAGCGATCATCACCCTTTGGCGCTGCCCCCCGCTGAGATTGAAAGGGTATTCATGGTATTTATCCCCGGCATGGGGGATGCCTACGCGCTCTAATTCATAGACCACCCTTTCTAAGCGTTCTTTTTTATTAAGGCTTGGGTGGTGGATTTTCAACACTTCATTGATTTGAAACCCCACCGTGTAGGAAGGGTTTAGGCTTGTCATAGGCTCTTGAAAGATCATGCCAATTTTTTTGCCTCTGATTTCTTTTTGCATCTGCTTTTCTTTGAGTTGCAACAAATCCTGCCCTAAAAATTGAATGCTCCCCCCCACAATTTTCCCGGGCTTTTCAATCAACCCCAAAATAGAAAGCGAAGTGATGCTTTTCCCGCTCCCGCTCTCCCCTACAATGCAGAGCGTTTGAGACTTTTTCAAGCCAAAACTCACGCCATCTACCGCTTTATTCACGCCCTTATCGGTGAAAAAATAAGTTTTTAAATCTTTAACTTCTAAAATCATGCAAGCTCCTTTTAAGAGGCGCGTTTAGGATCTAAAGCGTCCATGATGCCATCGCCTACCAGATTAAAACTCATGACCGTTAAAAAAATCATCACCCCAGGGAAAACAAGCATCCAAGGAGCGGTAGCGATGTATTGCATGGAGTTCATCAGCATCGCTCCCCATTCGGGTTTAGGAGGTTGGGCCCCAAGACCTAAGAAGCTCAGTGCGGCCGCTTCCAAAACCGTGGAAGCAAAACCCATTGTCGTTTGCACGATCAAAGGGATAATGCAATTAGGGAAGATCACCTTACACATCAAACGAAGATGCGAAGAACCATTGATTTTAGAAGCGATCACATATTCTTTTTCTTTTTCGCCTAGCACAGAACTGCGCACCAATCGTGCAAACCCAGGAATCCCCACAAACCCAATAGCGAGCATGGCGTTAGTGAGTGAAGGCCCTAACACCGCGACCACAATCACGATCAATAAAATAGAGGGCAAAGCGAACATGATGTCCATGATACGCATGATAATTGCATCTGTTTTCCCTCCAAAATACCCCGCTATTAGCCCTAGTATCGTGCCAAAAAAGACCGCAATCCCCATAGAAACAATCCCTATGGTTAAAGAAATCCTAGCCCCATAGATCAAGCGGCTCAAAATATCGCGCCCCAAATCATCGGTGCCTAAAAGGTATTTAGCGTTCCCTCCATGCTCCCATATAGGCTTTAAAAGGCGATCTTGAGCGTTTTGCACATAAGGATCATGCGGGGCTAAAAGGGGCGCAAAAACAGCGCAAACCACCAACAAAAGCACAATCCATGCCCCAACGACCGCCGCCTTATTTTTTTTGAATTGTTGGATAAATTCTCTAAAAGACTCCATTATGACAACCTTATTCTAGGATCAATAAAAGCGTATAAAATATCCACTAAGAGATTAGCCCCAATATACATCATGGCAATAATCAAAGACATGGACTGGATAATGGGGAAATCGCGCTGGTTGAGCGCATTAACAATCCACTTACCAATCCCAGGCCATGAGAAAACCGTTTCAGTTATCATGCTCCCCCCTAAAAGCCCAGCCAGCATCAAGCCTGCGATAGTCGTTACAGGGATTAAAGCGTTACGCAAAGTGTGCACAAAAATCACCCTAAAGGAGCTACACCCCTTAGCTTTAGCGGTGCGCACATAATCTTCTTTAGACACTTCTGCCATGCTCGCGCGAGTCATTCTGGCAATAACAGCGGTAGAAACCGTGGCTAACACAATGCTAGGCAAAATCAAGTGCTTGATCGTATCCACAAACGCCCCATAATCCCTTGCGATCAGGCTGTCTATCAAATAAAGACCTGTGGGGCCATCTAAATAATACACATCGCTCAAACGCCCAAAAACAGGCAACCACCCCAATTGCACGCTAAAGATATAAATCAGCATAAGCCCTAGCCAAAACACCGGCATAGAAATCCCAGCTAAAGCGAAAGTCATGCTGGAATAATCAAACACGCTATAGCGCTTGATCGCAGCTAACACGCCAACGCTAATACCCAAAACAAGAGCCATAAACAAAGCGATCAAAGCCAATTCCACCGTAGCCGGGAAGCGTTGCCAAAACTCATGCATCACAGGCTCACCAGTCATGATAGAAGCGCCAAAATTGCCATGCAACACGTTATTGATAAAGAAAAAATACTGCTCTATCAAGGGCTTATTCAATCCAAATTGCTCTCTTAAAGCGTCAATAGCGGCTTGATTGGCCTTTTCGCCTAAAATCACTAACGCCGGATCTCCTGGCACTAAATGCACCATCATAAACACAATGATACTCACTCCAAACAGCGTGGGGATCGCCCACAAAATACGCTTAATGATAAAACTCAGCATACAACCCCTTTCATTTTTCTAAATACACCTTAAAGAAGCGATTCACGCTCACTCCGGTCGTTTTATAGCCTTTGACTTTAGACAAATGCGGCACCACTGAATAAGGATAAGCTAAAGGCACATAGGGCGCATCTTTATGGATAATTTCTTGTGCCTTTAAATAAAGGGCTTCCCTCTCCTTTTGATCCGAAACCCGTTTAGCCTTTATGAGCAGATCGGAAAAGGCGTCGCTCTTATAAAAGGAACCATTTTGAGTGGGTATAGCTGAGGCGGCTTGCTTGCTCCATAAGGTGTATAAGAAATTATCCGGATCCGCAATGTCTGCCATCCAGCCTGCAAACGCCATTTCATGTTCGCCTAATCCCGTTCTTTTCAAATAAGCCCCCCACTCATACACTTCAATTTTCACATCAATTCCAATTTTAGCCAGGCTCGCTTGTATGAACACCGCTCCTTTTGGGTTACGAGTGGAAGTGGTAAAAATGGTGGTTTTAAAGCCGTTAGGATACCCCGCTTGTTTCAGTAACTCTTTAGCCTTTTTCAAATCGTATTCATAGGGTTTGATGTTGTAGTTATAGCCCCATATAGTGGGCGGGAAAGGATTGACCATTTTTTGGGCAAAGCCTTCATAAATCACCTTAATGTAATCATCAACATTAATCGCATGGTTGATAGCTAAACGCACCAAAGGGTTGTTAAAATACTTTTTTTGCGTGTTCAATGAAAGCCAATTGGCAATCAACCCAGGGCTTCTATCCACCACGATATTAGGAAGTTTTTCTAATTGCTCCACTTCATTGAGGTTAGGCCCAGTCATTAGCATGATTTCGCCGGTGCGCAACGCTAAGGCACGAGTGGAAGAATTAGGAATGGTGCGCACCACCACCTTATCCAAATACGCTTTAGGCCCCCAATAATCCTGGTTTTTGACCAGAATGATTTTCTCATCTTTATTCCACAAAAAGAATTTGAAAGGCCCCGTCCCAACAGGTTTTTTAGCCAACTCGTCTTTTTTATTATTTTGAGCCAAGTAATCAGCGTAATCCTTACTCAAAATGCTCAAAAAGTCCATGCCCAAATTCGCTAAGAAAGGGGCTTCTGGCCCATTAAGCGTGAATTTAATCGTGTAATCATCTAAAGCTTCAATGCTCTTGATAATATGAGACATGCCCATGCCTTCCCAATACTTATAGCTTTTAGCCCCCGGGCTATAGTATCGTTTAGCCTTATCCATTTGGCGCTCAAACGAAAACAGCACGTCTTTAGCGCTAAACTCCACTTTTTTATTCCAATACTTCGTCTGGTGGAAATAAACCCCTTTGCGTAAATGAAAGGTATATACAAGACCATCTGGGGATATGTCCCAGCTTGTCGCTAAGGCGGGTTCAATTTCTGTGGTGCCGTATTTGAATTGCACGAGTGTGTCATAAATATTGCCTGTTGCCACATAGCTTTCGCCATCAGTCACTAAGGCCGGATCCATGCTCGAGCCATCAGCACCTCTTGCAAAAACCAAAACGCCTCCAAAACGCTTTTGCTCTTCAACAGAAATATTTTCTTTAGATGGATTAAGAGTAGCGTTTGGGCTTTCTGAAGCTTTCAAAAAAGACCCAAACAATAAAAGAAAAAAAAACAAACCCTTAACAAAAACATTATTCATAAGCCAATCTCCACAACAAATTCTATAAAGGATAGAGATCTAAATTATAAATATTTTATTGCGTTTATAGGCGTTTAACGAACACCTAAAGGTTTAATTGACCTTTAAAGGTTACCCTACTCCCCAAAATTTTGACTAACCACAGAAACTTTTTTGCGGTTTCTGTCTTTATGCTCAAACTTCACAACGCCATCTATGAGCGCGTATAAGGTATGGTCTTTCCCCATGCCTACATTATTACCGGGGTGCATTTTAGTGCCTCTTTGGCGCACGATAATATTCCCTGCTCTCACAAATTCTGAGCCAAATTTTTTCACGCCTAAGCGTCTTCCTGCAGAATCTCTGTTATTCTGCGTGCTCCCTTGACCTTTCTTGTGTGCCATTGTTTAATACTCCTTATGCTACAATTTTAGTGATTCTCACACGAGTGAAATCTCTTCTAAAACCACGCTTGGTTTTGCTGTCTTTTCGGCGGCGTTTTTTGAAAGTGATGACTTTTTTGCCGCGCCCTTCATTGATCACTTCCGCTTCAATTTTAGCCCCATTCACAAAGGGTTTCCCACAAGAGAGTTTGCCCTCTTTGGATACGGCTAACACTTCCACTAATTCCACTAAAGCCTTAGGCTCTTTATTTATTTTATCTAGTAAAACAATATCGCCTTCAACGACTTTATATTGCTTACCGCCATGCTTGAATATTGCGTATGACATTTCTATTCCTTAAAAATTGAACGCTCTTTTTAAAATAAACGCTTATTATAGTGAGTATTTGCTAAAATTTAACTTTAAATTTAGATTAAATTCACATTAAAAGAATTTTTTTACTCAAAAACACCCCATTTAACCCGCCATTATTACCCCGCATTGCCCCACTCACAATTGTTATTAACTTGTTTTGGAATACTTTTAGCTTGTTTGTTAAAAAACCAATAAGGATTTGATCATGCGCGTTACCTTTGGCTCAAAATACAACCAAATGAATAACTATCAAAACGCTTTACAAAATAAAATCAACGACGCTAACACGCAGATCGCTTCAGGGCTAAAAATCCGTTATGGTTATCAAAACAGCGACATTAACAACCAGAATTTAAAATTCCAATACGAAGAAAACACCTTGGATCAAGGCATTGATGTGGCTCAAAACGCTTACACTTCAACGCTCAATACCGACAAAGCCTTGCAAGAATTTTCTAAAACGATGGAGGCGTTTAAAACCAAACTCATCCAATCCGCTAACGATGTGCATTCAGAAACTTCTCGCGCCGCTATCGCTAACGATTTAGAACGCTTAAAAGAGCATATGATAAATGTTGCTAACACTTCTATAGGGGGGGAATTTTTATTTGGGGGCAGTAAGGTGGATAGACCTCCCATTGATAGCGAGGGGAAATACCATGGCAATGGCGAAGATTTAAACGCGCTTATTAGCTCTGATAACCTTGTGCCTTATAATATCAGCGGGCAAGATTTGTTTTTAGGCGCGGATAAAGACAAACACAAACTCATCACCACCAACATTAAATTACTCAATCAAAACAAGCTCCACCCTGATGTGATGGACGCTTTAGAGCATTCTTCATTACCTGAAGAAGTTTTCATTAAACCTAGCGATACCTTGCGAGAACTCATCGGCGATAACGATAAAGACCCCACTAATGACCCTAAAGAGTTTTTTTATTTGCAGGGCGTTAGGCCTGATGGCTCTAGTTTTAAAGAAAAATTCGCGCTCTCTAAAGCCTATCAAAATCAAGAAAGCGCGACTAAAGTGAGCGATTTATTGGATAAAATCGCTCACGCTTACGGGAACACTTCACAAAATAAAGTCGTGGATGTGAGTTTGAACAATTGGGGGCAAATTGAGATCAAAAACCTAACCCCCGGCAGTGAAAATTTGGATTTTCATTTGATTTCTAGCGATGGGGATTTTGACGATTTAGACGCCTTACGATCTAGCGGTAAAAGGGTTACTGAATACGTCAAAAGCGCGTTTGTAACGGATAGGAGTTTGAGCCAAGTTAAAGCGGTGCCTAACATGTATAATCCCAAGGTGCTTGAAATCCCTAGCGTGTTTATCACTAAAGATAATGTTTTAGCCAACAAAAACACCAAATTGAGCGAGATTTTTGGCGATAAGGTGGAAACTTTAAAAATCAACGCCAGCCGCTTGGACGAAACAAGCGCTATTAAAATCCCAAACCTCCCTATTAATTTGGATATTCCCATTCTTTTAGACGTGAAAAACTCTACGATTAAAGATTTGAAAGACGCGATTAAAGATCGTTTTAATAATGAAGTGGATGTGGAAATTGCAACGAACGGGCGTTTGAGGATCATTGACAATTCTTCTAAAGAATCGCCTATTTCTTTGGCTTTAAGCACTTTAGATGATAAAGGGCTAGAAGTGGCCGGCATTCCTACCAATAATGCGAGCGAATACCAAAAAACCTACTTCAATAAAGAAGGGGCAAAATTAGAAAGCAATGTCGCTCAAACCGCTCAAAATGGCGCGGCTAATGGCTCTACTAAACTGAGTGAAGCCGCTAAGGGGAGTTTAGAAAATAGCGTTTTTAACATGAAATTAAACGATGTGAATGGCTTATTTTTGGAAGCACAAATAAACTTGGATAATAATGGGGCTTTTTTGAGTTTGCCTAATGGCGTTAAAATCCCGCTTTATGACCCCACAAGCGCTGATATTCAAGCGTCTAAACCCAATGAAGTCACTTACAGGCAGCTCATGGATGCGATGAGCATCGCGCTCAATTACAGCAACACTGACCCTGCAATCTACCAACAAATCAGCGATAACCCTACTTCAAAAGAAAGCAAGGAGCGCTTTATTGGATTGTTAAAACAAGCTAAAGACAACCTTTCTGTCAATTTGAATGAAGAGGGAAAAGTCATTATCCAAGACAACATGCATTCAAACACCAAAATGCAGTTCATGCTTTTTGATAAAGACGCGAATGATTTTTCTCAAAACGCCTTACACAGCGACAAACCAAGCCTTAAATTAAACGCTAATAACGCTCTAATTATTGACAAGCCAAGCGTGAATTTTTTTGATCAATTAGAAAATACCATCACCTCTGTAAGAAAGGGGATTTATCGCCCGGACGCTTTAGGGGATACTTATTCTAGCGACATGCGTAATTTAGGCATTCAAAACGGCATCACCCTTATAGATCACTTGAGCGATCACATAGAAAAAATGATCGCTAAAAACGGCGCTCATGGCAAAGCGTTTGAAAACATTATCAGGCGTAATGAAGTTTTAAAAACGCAAGTTCAAAGCATTCGTGGGGAAACGACCGGCACGGATATGGCAGAAACTTATAACAAATTTTCCAATCTCACTAACAACTATAATGCCGTTTTGGCTTCCACGAACAAAATCAATAATCTGTCTTTAACGAAGTATTTATAGTCTTTTGGTGGTTTTTAAGCGTTCTAAAAAGAGGTATTAAAATGCCTTTTAAGCTTCTATGAAGCCCCCCCTCCCCTTATCCTTTATTTCGTGGGCAAATCGCCTACAGGACAAGCGGCCACACCCACGCTTGGGCGAGTGAATTTTTCTACATTTTCTTGAGCTTTTTTGGGGTCATTAACCCAAGTTTTATAGAACTCAAAAGGGCATTCCGCCACACCCTTATCCCCATCGCCACTAGCAAAAACCCCACTATAACCTCTGTGTAAGAGTTTGAAGAGTTGGTTTTGGCTTTGGTCGTATTTCCTCGCATCACGGATTTGTTGCACGGAAAGTTGAGCGTATTGAAGACCATTTTCTTCTTCCCCGCATTCGCCCAAAGTATGCCCATCAAAACCAATAATGCTAGAATGCCCAAAATAGGAATACACCCCATCAAAACCGGTCGCATTCGCTACCGCTACATAACATTGATTAGCCCACGCCATGGCTTTCACTATCGCAATTTGTTGCTCCTTAGCCGGATACATGTAACCTTGACAGCGCACAATGAGTTCTGCCCCACGCATCGCGCAATCGCGCCAAATTTCAGGGTAGTTCCCATCATCGCAGATGATCAAAGAAACTTTCAAGCCCTTAGGCCCATCAACCACATAGGTTTTATCCCCAGGATACCAGCATTCAATAGGGCACCAAGGCAAGATTTTGCGGTATTTTTGCACGATCTCACCCTTATCGTTGACAAGAATCAAAGTGTTATAAGGATTCTTTTTGGCTTGCTCGTGTTTTTCCCCAGTCAAAGAGAACACTCCCCAAACCTTGTTTTTCTTACAAGCCTCAGCAAAGATCGCAGTTTCTTCTCCAGGAACGCTTGCGGCTGTGTCAAACATTTCTTGTCTGTCATACATGATCCCATGCGTGCTGTATTCGGGGAAGATAATCAGATCCAATCCGGGCAAACCTTGTTTGACCCCACCGATCACCTTAGCGATATTGCGACAATTTTCCAACACTTGTTCTTTAGTGTGGAGTCTAGGCATCTTATAATTAACTACCGCTACACCCACAGTATCGGGGCTGCTACTAATATCTCCATGTCTCATATTATGTTCCTTGTTTTTTGATGAGAGTTCCTACAAACCCTCTACTTGGATTTATAAAATAATTGTGTAAATGGATCTATAATGAATATAAAAACTTTAATCATTATGATTATTGTGGGTGAGTTTTAACTTTTTTGCTCCATTTGGTAACCTATTTCTAGAAAAATGAGTTTTTAGCCACTCTGTTTTTATGGTTATTTTATTCCCACCTCCACTAAGCCATGTAGTGCGTTAATGCAATAGATTTTAGCCGCTTTTTGCAAATCGTGTAATTTTAAAGGGGCATGCTCAACAAGACCCTTTTTTAACAATCCCACAACACCCGTCCCGTTTAACGCGCCCGCGCTGAAATAAGGGGTTAAAAGCCTGTTGTGGATTTCTAAAATAAGATTGCTCCTAGCGCCCTCAGTGAGTTCTAGATCCTTGTTATAAAAGATTTCATCAAACATAACGCCTTTTTTAATGAGCGCTCGAGCCTTTTGATAAAAAGGGGCGTAAGTGGTCTTGTGGTATAAAAAATCGTTGTGTTTGTCAATGGGGGCTTCACTCAAACGGATTTCTAGGCTTTTTAAAGGCTCTAAGGTTTTGTATTCTTTAATGAGCTTGCCCTTTTTGTTGAGTAAAACCCTTAAAACCCCTTCTTTTTCCAATTCAAAGTCTAAAAGATTGTCATCGTATTTAAAGTTAAAGTATTGGGCGCTACTAATAAGGCGTTCTTTATGGGCGTTTTTATTATTGATCTCTAATTTTTGATCCTTTTTGATAATTTTCATCGTCTCTACAATCTCAAATTCTATTTTGGGCATCACAAAAAAGGATTTTAAAAAGCTCTCTTCATATTCCTTTGAAGCTTTACTTTTATAAGTTACCCCACTCCCTACCCCCAAATGCAAAAAATCTTCATGCGTTCTTTTTTCTAAAGTGCGGATAGGCACGCTAAAAAGGGCTTTTTTTTCTTCAACCATGCCTATCGCCCCGCAATACACCCCCCTAGGGCGTTTTTCTAATTCTTCAATGATTTGCATGGTTTTTATTTTAGGGCATCCGGTCACAGAGCCGCAAGGGAACAACGCCTTAAAAATCTCAAACAAGCTTGTTTTTAGGGGCAATTGAGCTTCAATCTCGCTTATCATTTGATACACGCTCGGCAAGCTAATGATTTCAAACAATTGATTGACTTTCACGCTATTTTTTAAGGCTAAACGGCTCAAATCGTTACGCAATAAATCCACAATCATCACATTTTCGCTTCTGTTTTTGTCATCATTTTGCAAAAACAATCGGTTTTTTTCATCTATCAAGGGGTTGTTTGAGCGAGCGATCGTGCCTTTCATGGGTTTTGTAATAATCTTAATCGCTGTGTCCAAAAACTCTAATTCAAAAAACAATTCCGGCGAAAAGCTTAAAACGCTCCCAAACTCATTTTCTATAAAAGCCTTAAAAGGCGTGTTTTGGTTGTGTATCACTTCCTTAAAAACGCGCTTCAGTTTGGCTTTAGTGTCTAAAAATAAATCCATCGTGAGATTCACTTGATAGGTATCGCCGTTTTTGAGGTATTCTTTAACGGCTTTAAACTGCTTGAAATAAGTTTTTTGATCT
Organism: Helicobacter pylori; assembly: GCF_030062585.1. Lineage (NCBI taxonomy): Bacteria > Pseudomonadati > Campylobacterota > Epsilonproteobacteria > Campylobacterales > Helicobacteraceae > Helicobacter > Helicobacter pylori. Next base: position 23,125 of record NZ_CP071935.1, read on the forward strand.
AAAGAGCTGTGGATTTTAGGGTAAAACGCATGCTCTTTTAAAGGCTCTAAAGAATATTTTTTTCTTTCTAAGAATTGTTCAAAATACAAAAAAGGGGTTTGACTTTGAAAATTTTCATCTAAAAACGCTAATCGCGCTTCGTATAAAAGATACCCCACAAAATACCCATTCCCCCTATTTTGAGAGATGAAATCCAAGGCGTTTTTAAGCTCATTAAGATTAGTGGCTGTGAGTTTTTTAACGCTTTTTTGATATTTAAAATCCCCAAAAATCATTTAATTTTTAGCAACCGCTTCGTATTTGTCTATCAAAAACACCGGGTTATAGCTCATTTTAGACCTTCTCAAACCCTCTAATCCTAGATCTTCTTCTCTGTTAGCGTAAGTTAGATGGCTAAATTCATTCAAAAGCAATTGTTGGTTGATGATCTGATACGCGCCTGCAATATCTGCGCGGGCTTTTTCAATGTGAATGAGCGCGCTCTCTTCGTTTAAAACTTCTCCAAAACTAAACGAGACTATTTCTCCATTAACCCTAACAAGCCCCCCTTTCACATCCAAGCTTTCATAATTTTCTAACACGCTTTGAATGCCCTTATTTTCATTGATTAGCCCTATATCATCGGTTTGGCTTTCTAAAAACCACTCTTGAAAGGCTTCTAAAACTTCCTTTTTATTTTGAGGAGAAATTTTTTCATAAACAAAATTCGCATAATTGGTTAAAAACTGGTTTAAGTGGTTTTTTTTCTTATGGTATTTTTTCCCTTTGAGCGCGATCAATTCTTCAACAGAATAAACATAATCGCTCCTGTCTCGGTTGTAAGTGAAATCAAACACCCCTACAAAATTGTCTTTCAAATCGTCTTTTTGCTCTAAAGTCAGGGAGTGGAATCTTAAATTTTTTTCTAATTTCAAAAGCTCTTCCACACATTCAAACGCATTCTTACCGATAGGATAGAAATAAAAGGGTTTTTGATTTTCATAAGTGGTTTGAATCACCAAGCAATCCCTAATCACAGCCACTTGAATAAGCCTTGCGTGCTGCCATAAAAAACAATTGGTAAAACTCACATCTGATAACACGATTTTTTGAGCGCTTAAAAACCTTGAAAACAAGTCCTTATGCGCTAGGGTAATTTTTTCAAACATAACAACTCTCTTTTATTTTTTTAACTCTTTTAGGGCGTTTTCTTGAAATTTTCTAGAAATCTTAAAAACCTCTGCATAAAAACCCGCAAGGATTTCTCCATTCAAATGCTTGAAACCCCTTTGGCTGAGTCGTTTTAAAATCTCTTGTTCTCTTTTAGGGCAATAAATGGGGTTTTCTTGTTTAATAAGAGCGATTTTTAAAGCGATTTCTAAGCGTTTGTCTAAAAGATCGCTCAATTCATTATCCAACGCATCAATTTCAGCCCTTAAATTTTCTAAAAGACTATCCAAATTCTTTTGCATCTAATCAAACCCCCTTTAAGCCTTCTTCTTCTAACCGCCATAAATCTTCTAAAGCCTCTCTTTTTCTAATCACTCTGATTTTGTGATCTTCTAGGGCTAATTCTAAGAGTTTGGGGCGCGAATTGTATTGACTGGCCATGCTAGAGCCATAAGCCCCAACCTTTTCTATGGCTAATTTATCGCCTGGCTCTAATTCTGGCAAATTGGCGTCTTTTAAAAAAGTGTCGCTGCTCTCGCACACAGGCCCTACCACATCGCAAGGCGAAATCTCACGCCCCCTACAAGGCGTTATGACCCTTATGGCATGCTTAGCATGATACAAACTGGGGCGTAAAAAATCATTCATGCCCGCATCCACGATTACAAAGCGCTTGTTTTGAGCCTTTTTTTCATACAAAACCTGCATGATCAATTCCCCACTCTCAGCCACGATGGATCGGCCCGGCTCACAAATAATGGTCAAATCCAAGCCTTGAAGCGCGTTTAAAATCCCTTGCGCGTAATCATAAAGCTTGATAGTCTCTTCATTTTCATAGCTCACGCCAATGCCTCCACCCACATCAAAAAAACGCAAATCAATCCCTAAAGCTATCAAAGATTTAGCGATTTTAGCCACCTTTTGACTCGCTTCTATAATCGGATCTAAATCTAAGAGCTGCGATCCGATATGAAAATGCACGCTAACAGGCTCTAAAAACGCGCTTTTTTTAGCCCAAAGAAACATTTCTAAAGCTTCTTTTTCTCCCACGCCGAACTTATTTTCTTTCAAACCGGTAGAAATATAGGGGTGCGTTTTAGCATCAATGTTAGGGTTGATTCGAATGGAAATCCTAGCCTTTATCCCTAAAGATTGAGCGGTTGTTTCAATCGTTTTTAATTCCATAAAACTTTCCACATTCAAAAATAAAATGTTGAGTTTTAGGGCTTGCTCTATTTCAAATGCGCTCTTACCCACCCCACTAAACACGATCCTATAAGGCTTGATCCCGGCTTTTAAAGCCCTATATATCTCGCCTATGGAAACGCAATCCGCCCCGCTCCCTAAATGCGCCAATAAAGAGAGGATACTCAAATTAGAATTCGCCTTTAAAGCGTAGCAAATCAAAGATTTACGCCCCTTAAACGCTTCTTTATAATTCAAAAAAGCCTGTTTGATCTTGTCAAAATCATAGAGGTAAAAAGGGGTTTTATAAGTTTGAAACAGCTCTTCATAATTAAACATGGAAAAACCTAACCATAAAATTTGAACGAAGCATTATAGCAAAAAAGCTAAAACGCCACTCGCATGCCCACATTCCCAGTTATATTAATGTCCTGGTATTGTAAACCCATTTTAAGCCCCACCCCCGCATTCACATACATCAAACGCCACAAATGCATTTCGCCTCCTGTGATCACGCTCGCAAAAGTGTTGAAAATTTCCCCCTTGCGATACAATAAAGTGTCCCCACCCACAAAACGCACCATATTGCCGCCTTTAGCTTTGATCAAAAGATCCCTGCCCAACCTCGCCGTTACAAAATAATAGGAATTTTGACCAAAATATTTACGGCTCTCTAGCCCCATGTTGAGCGTTAAAACCGATTCGTTAGAGGGGTTTGAATGCATGACGAATTGTTGGTAAGCTGGATTTTGCATTTTGCCTTTCATCCCGCTCAAGCCTATGAAATGATAGCTCAAGCCTACTTGAGGTTTTAGCACCACGCTTTTTTGTTTGAACATGAAATCATAGCCGTAATTCCCATTCACGCTTGTTGTCCAAGTGTTGTAGTTGTAGCGTTGGTTCAACACAGAGAGCAAAGAATTAGAAGAATTGATATGACTCGCATTGCCTCCATAAGTTTCATTCGCGCTCAAAGTGAATTCGTTTCTTTTTAAAAAAGCCCTCGCATACATCCCCACATCCACATTATTACCCAAAGAACGCATGATATTCCCATTAAAGTCGCTATAGCCATAAGCCACATAACCCCCAAGGATCACGTTTTTAACCAACCGGTCATAACCCACGTTCAAGCCATAAAGCGTGCCATTGCCCCCAGAAATAAAGCTCGCTCCTCCCACCCCTTGAATCCAAAGGTTATTTGGGTGTTTGCTGAGTTGAGAGTATTTGACAAAAACCTCGCTAGGGTTAGGATCGCTAAAACGCTTGTTTTTAAGATCTAACAAGCGCTCTGAAAAATTGGACTCTCCCTCTCTAGCCCTAAAATCAGAGAGTTTGGTTAAACGGCTGGTTTGTTGGGTGTAACTCGCCAATTCTAAAAGGTTGGTAGCGTTATTTCTAAAATTAGGGTTAGAAATCAAGCTTGCGGTGTTTTGAAGATCTTTTGTTACGCCTAAGATTTCATTCAAAGAGTGGTTTTTTAAATAAATCGGCGCAAAAAGCGGGTTTTCTTTAGTGTCCATCATCAATGTTGAAAGCCACTTGATAGCGTTCCCCCCAACAGCCTCAATTTGATTGAGCGCGCTTTGCCCTTGAATGCCCACAATGTAATCTTGTAAAGTAGGGGGGGTAAAGTCCATGATCCTATCGCCATAAGACATTTTAATCTGGTCATGAAGAACAGAAAGGCTTAAAATGTTGTTTTGATGGGCGTTGTTTGAGTCAGGCAAGACTACGCTTAATAATAACCCCTTATCTTGTAATAAAACCCGTTGACCCAAATAAGTCAATACGCCGTTTTTTTCCTCTATGTGGTTTCCGTTGATATTGATTAAGGTATAGAGCTTCAAATACGATTGCAAGCTGTTAGGGTTGATATTGTAATCAATGTAACGGCTGCTTTTTAATAAGGTGTAAGTCGTGTTATTGGCCATGCTGTTATTGACATTGATAAAAGGCGTTTGAGTGGCATTGAGATTGATGATCCCCTCTGCTTGAATGAGCGGATTTACAGGCGTTTGAGAATTTTCTAAATTAAAATGGATCGTTCCCAAATTATTCAAAGCCCCCCCTATTTCTAACCCATAAATCCCGGTGCTTAAAGAAGCGTTTGAAGCGATCACTAAATTTTGAAGCACCTCTATTTTTTGCGTGGCGTTGTTGTTGAACGCTCTTTGAATGTTTAAGTTATTCGTTACAAAGCTGGCGTTTTTTTCTAACACCGCTTGGTTGGAAATCGTGAGGTTGTTGGCTTGGAATTGAGCGTTATTGTAAAGATACAGGTTTTTAACGTTTGCAGAGCCTTTAATCTTTGAAAGATCAACCACCCCGTTAGCGTAAATATTGCCTGAAAAATTGAAACCATTCGCCGTAACTATCAAACTCTCATCGTTATTATTCAAGGCGATTGGCGCGTTATTTGACGCGTTACTAGAAGAAGCGTTATTTTGAGTGGTGAGCGCGCAAGGGTTTGTAGCGTTAGCTGCAGTTGGAGTGCTTTGTTGCACGCAACTGGCGTTGATAAACAGATCGCCTTGAGACACAGAAATATTGTTACTACCGGCATTAATCTTAAGGCCGTTGCTGGCATCAAGCGTGGTGATGTTAATGTTAGAAACTTGATTGGACAATAAATTGAGCGTTCCAGAATGGTTAGTGAAAGCGATGTGGTTGTTTCCGGCAAAAATCAATGAATTTCCTGCGTTAAAAGAAAGCGTGCCTCCATTAGCGTTAGAGAAAGTGGAATTTTGCACAAAAACATTGCCTTGCGCGTTGAAACTAAAATCCCCTTTTTGCCACACTTGACTCAAACCATAGGGAGCGAAAAGCCCCTTTTTACCAAGATTAGGCATCAAATCCCCCAAACCTTGTTCATAAATAGGCCCTAAGCCTTTAGCCGCTAGGACTTTGTCTAAAACGCTTTTAATCTGCTGGTTTTGCAGCAAGCTTTCTAAAGAATTGAGCGTGTCTTGGCCTAAAAATTCGCCAATCATTTGCTTGCCTAAAGCCACTACATCGTTTTTTAAAGCGTTGCTCGGTTTGACAATATCTTGCAACATCACGCTTATGATTTGCCCTATATCGTTAGCGGAAATAAAGCTAGTGATCTGATTGAACAACCCTTTTTTACTCAATAAATCATTGATTGACATGCTGCCTATCAGCTTTTCAGGGTTTTGCAAATCAATGCCCCCTAGTCCGGCTAATCCCCCCACTAGCCCGGTCCAAAAGCCTAATTTTTGTCTGATCAAATCCTTAATCGCCGTGTTCAAACCGCTATCATTCATGAGGTTATCAAAATTATTCTGCCCCAAAAGTTGGCTTAGGGTTTGATTTTTTTGTTCAGGCGTTAAATACCCCCCAATCACACTACCACTCCCTAGCGTATTTACTATCAAATTCCCTAATCCCCCGGCTTTGTTAATGGATTGCACCGCCACTTCGCCCAAAATATTAGCGAGCCCGGCTTGATTGAAAACCTTATTAATACCCTCTTGGCCTAGCATGCTAAAAATCCCATCGGTTTGCGAGCTTACGATATTAGCCTGATTGAGAATGAGCGAAGTTTGGCTGTTAAAAGTTACACTAGCACTCCCCCCAGTCCCCCATGCGTTCCCACTCCCTAAAGTGCCGGTAAGATAAATTTCTTTAGCGTTAAAAGTCGTGTTAATATAGCCCAAATCAGCCGAGCTAGACTCCAAAAGCTGCCCTAAATAAGTGCCTCTAAATTTTTGGCACACAATATCAGTATAATCACAAGGTGTTTGATAGCCCAAGCCCCCAAAAACCACCGCGCTATTAGTGTCTGTTTGCCCTATTTTAGTCGCTCCTATAATCAAAGCGCCGTTATTGAAATTTTGCACCACCGAATTGTTTGCATTATCAATCAACTCGTTAATGTTTTTCCAATCGCTAGGCGTGATGAGTTTGGTAAGCTGGTTTAGCGCATTAGAGTTTAGATCGCTCAAACTTGAAAGCGAAAAATCATTCCCTAATATCTTTTTGATTTCAGGGTAGAGTTTGAGCGCCATTTGCCCTAACGCTTTGATATTATTGAAATTATAGCCCTTGTTATAGATGTGTAACGCGCTAATAGGGTTGCCTTGCGCGTTATAGGTTTGCGAGATGACAGAAGACTCAGAGGTTAGATTGTTATTTTTCGTAGTGTTGTTACTGCCGTTAGCTTGATAGGATTGATTAGGGTTGTAATAGCCTTTCACGCTGCTCGTAAGGTAAAACACGCCTTCTGCATCATCGCTATAAGAATACACACCATTAGCGTTGTTATAAACTTTTTGGTAGTTAAAAATTTCAGAGCCAATATTATAGAGCGTGTTTTTAATGCCCGGGATTTGAGAGAGCGTAACGCTTAGTTGGTTGTCTTTAAAGCTCTCGGTGATTTTTAGGGCGTTATTAAGGGGGTTAGTGAAACTATAAGTTTGGTTTTTAGCGTCATAAATCCCGTCATTGATGCGCATGCCAAAGAAGCTGATACGCTCATACCAATTATCATTCATGTCCGCTTGAATGATGTTATACACACGATTTTTATTATCGTTTAGATCGCTTAGTAAATCAATGTTAGCGATATTCAAACTCCCTTGATCGCTAAAAACAAGCTGGCTGTTTTTTAAATCCAGCACGCTACTGCTGTTAGGGTTTAAGAGGTTGCCTCCCAAACTCAAGGGCGCTTTAATATCAAGGGCTTGATGGAAAGTGATGGGGCTTTGAGAAAAAGCGTTATCATAGAAATTAAACGCCGTGTTAGAGGTAATAGCGCTAGAGCCTTGAAAATCTAAAGAAGAGTTATTGCTTAAATTAAATTGCCCTCCTAAAAAGCTCGCTCCCTTAAACACGATAGAGGAATTATTCAAACTCGTAGTAATATTCGCTGAATTGAAATTAACCGCCCCGTTAAAATTAAGGTGAGAGCCATTACTCGCAATCAAGCTCGCATAATCGTTGATCGTGGCGTTATTGGAAACATTAATGGTGCTTTGGTTGAGGTTGAGCGAGCTGGTGTCGTTCACATTCAAATCGCCTTGAAGATCCAAGGTTGAATGGTTACTCGCATTGATAGAGGCATTTTGAGAAAGATTGATCGCATTGGCTTTAATACTGCTTGTCCCCACTGAAACGCTTAAATTGGAATTGTCAAACGACACGCTTTGAGCTTGCATTTGATACAAACCAGAGCTTAAATTCGTGCTGTTGGTGAAACTGATCGCATTAGTGGCATTGAATTTAAAAACAGATTGCGTTTGCCCCACATAGCCCCTAAAAGAGCTGTTAGAAAAATCCAGATTCAAAGCGTTGAAACTGAAATTAGGGTTGCCGCCATTTTGCGCGGTATCGTCTATAAAATAGGAGTTTTGAGCCTGAATGTTCGCGCTGTTAGAGACAAAATTCATAGAAGAGCTTTGCGTCCCAGCGGCGCGGTTATACAAAGTCGCGTTCGTTAAAAGAATGCCTTGAAGCCCGTTAAAATTAAGGTTCGCGCCCCCACCGCTAGAAATGCGATTCCCGCTTTCAATGCTGCCGGTGATGTAAATCTTTTGCGCTTCATAATGCCCTGTGATAAAGCCTATGCATTGCAAATTCCAGCAATGCCCGCTCGCATCATTACTCCCTGCTCCCTTATTGTCCCCAAAGCGAATGATTGCATTAGATTGCGGCGCATCGCTTACGCTCGTCCATATATTTTTAGCCCCAAAAACGATCGCGCTGTTTTGCCCGGTGAACGTTTGAGAAAATTCCGCTTTAGTGAATAGAGTTTTCCCGCTCGCATAAAAGTCAATGCTGTTGTCGTAATAATAAATGGTGTTGTTTGCATTCCCTAAATTATTGTTATAGCTGTTAGGCATGTAGGTCATAAAACCGAGAGCGTTTTGATAATACAAACGATCCGATTTTTCCATATCCACATAATCAAACACCATGCCAACGCCCAAACGCCGGATAGAAATGCTGTTGGGTGAAAAAACCTCTTGGAAATTGTAGGTTTGGTTATTGAAAGAATACACCACATCATAAATACCATTACCCGCACTAGAAACGAGCTTTTCACTGCTAGCCCCATGCCCTTGGTAGTTGATAAGCTGCCATAGATTTTTACTAAAAGCGTTGTTGTATTCAATTTCTTTAGAAGAGCTTACAAGGGTGATAGGGTTGCCATTTGTGATAGCTTCACCAATATTAATCACCGAATGAGCGCTAAAAGCAATCGTTCCATCGCCAAAAGACAAAGGAGCGTTCAGGTTTTTTAAAGTGATGTTATTGAGAGTAACTTGCCCTTTCACGCTCGTATTCGTAGGGCCATTAAAAGCCACGTTATCAAAAGTTGCATTCCCTGCAATATTAACAGAGCCGGTATTATTAAAATTAGCGGTATTTTGAGAGTCATTAGTAGAGTTCCCAAAAACAGCGTTCCCGGCGATTTGCAAATTTGAATTAGCGTTAGTGAAATCCCCTATAAACGAAGTGGTCGCGCTAGAATTATTGAAATTAAAAGAAGCACTATTGTTAAAGTTAGCGTTATTGAACGAAGCGTTTTTTGCGCTAATCTCAAACGAACCGCTGTTGAACTGGTTGTTATTTGAAAAATTCAAGCTATCGCCGCTGAATTGGTAACTCCCTCCATTAAAGTTGGTGTTTTCAAAAGTCGCTTGCCCTGCATTGAAAGTGAATTTCCCGTCTTTGGCTTGGTTAGTGAAAGTTGCGCCATACACTGAAAGTTTGCCGTTAGCGTTTAGACCATTCAAATTCTGCGAACTATCCATGTTTTGCGTGGAAAAAGTCATGGAGCTTGAATAAGCCCCGGCGTTATGCTGCGTGATAGTAGCGTTAGCGATATTGATACTATCTACCCCATTAAAGATTAGATTAGCTGCCCCACCCGTGCCTACACGATTGCCAGAACGCAGATTCGCTGTGATATAGACATGATAAGCGCTATAAGTGCCGTTAGTCGTGCCTGTGCATTGGTAATAGGGCCAAGGCCCACAATGCCCATTAAGAACGCTCCCTGAAGTGTCCCCAAAAGACACCGTGTCGCTAGAAGAAACGCTATTTCCAGTCCATGTTGAGTTATACCCAATCACCAGATTACTACCACTAGCGCTAAAGGTTTGTTTAAACGAGTTAGTGTAGCTCCCCCATATTTGAACGCTCGGCAAGTAATAAGTCCCGCTCTCTGTAAAATTTTGGGATTTGGGGATGTAATATTTATGATCATACCAAGGCATGTCAGCATTAATATAATTTGAAGCGGATAAGTCAAATTGCGAGCCGCTGATTGTAGGGGGTGGCGTGTAAGTCCCGCTCTCTAAAGCCTGGATAATGATGGAATTAGGGCCAAAAGTTTCTTGCAGTTTGTAGATAGTATCCCCTATTTTATAGCCCACTTGATAGACTTGCGTAGAGTTTGAAGAGGATTTAGAGGGCGAAGAGTCAGTGTTTTTAGATGTTGCAGCGTTTTCGCTCAAAAGCTGTCCAGTAACCCCATTGTAAGTGATCATCTCCCACAAACCTTGAGCGAAACTTTGCGGCTTTGAAGGGCTTTCACTCGTTTTTAAGGCGTTTGTCAAGCTATTGATCGCATGGTTTAAGAGATGATTGTAAGTGATCCCACCGCTAGAATTTAAAATCGTTACGCTCTTCTCACTGCCTAAACTTGTGAGGTTGAAAGTCGTCCCTTGAGTGAGAGTGATTTTAGAACTCCCAAAATCAAGGGTTGAGCCATTGTTCAAATTATTCTTACCGCTTAAAGTAACGCTACCGGCAACACTCATGTTGTTTGCATCAACAGAAGTGTTGAATATCGTATTGTTAAAACTCGCCTCTTTTTCTATGGTGATTTTACCGGTATTGTTGAAAGTAGCGTTATTGAACGAAGCGTTTTGGATCGTCAATTGGTGGTTTGAATTGTTAAAGGCTTGTTGGAAATTCACAAAGCCCTTAAGAGTGGTAGCGTTACCGCTAAAAGAGCTGTTTTGAATTTGGGGGTGCTGAGCGCTTTGATTGGTTTGGTTACTAAAAGTAAAAGTCCCCCCATTAAAGGAGCTGTTTTGGAAAGTGGCTTGATTGTCAAAAGTATAGGAAGCGTTACTAAAAGTAGCGTTATTAAAAGAGCTTGTGCCTTTAAAAGTGAAGCTACCGCTATTAAAAGCGGTGTTATTGGTAGCACTAAATCCTTTATTGAAAGTGAATGCCCCCCCATTTAATTTCGCCCCGCTAAAAGTGGCGTTCTCTTCAAAAGTGAAACTGCCGCTTGCATTGCTAAAGGTCGTATTAGTAGCGTTAGTCGTCCCTTTAAAAGAATAGCTAGGCCCTAAACTGGAGCAATTAGCCCCACTGCCAATTTTAGCTAAAGAACTGCAAGTATCCCCACTTAAATAAACCGAACCGATAGTAATAACGCTGTTAGCATTGCCTATATTCACTTGCGAAGTTTTATACGCGTTGATATTGGAATTGATAGTAACCTTATTAGCGTTCAAGTTTAAAGTGGCTATTCCCGTGTGTGTGCCAGCTCCCGATCCCACACGATTGCCCACTTCTACGCTGTTATTCACATTGATAGTCCCAGCGCTAAAAGTAACATTAGTATGCCCATTAGGATACCAAGAAGTGAAGCTATTCCCACTACTCGCACCTAGATTAAAAGTAGCGTTACTGCCTAATTCAATATTTAAATTCCCCCCATTATATTCCCCTCCGGTGTAGTTATACAGACCGCTTAAAAAATAAGTGCCGTTATCATTTTTTAAATTGGCTGTAATATTTTGGTTGTTTTGAGTGTGGTAGTAATTAGCCGCATTACCCCCTGCCCAAGTTTTTGTGATGAGTTGGTTTCCTGTGTATTGTTGTGTTTTTTCCTCCCATTTATCGCAACTCCATACAGCATACCATGGACGATGCACGCATACCTTTTGGCTTTTTCCCCCCAACTAAGCCCCAAAATGTCTGTTCCATCAGCATACACCCCACTAGCAAACCCACCGATCAGTAAAGGTGCAAGCCATAAAGGACGCTTTAAGATTGTTTTTTGATTTTGATGCGATCGTTTTATACTTTTTGGTTTCTTTTTAAACTTTTTCATTAAATGCTACCCTCTCATTTCCTAAATAGTAACTAAAAATCCTCCCCTTTAAATCAAAGCGCATTTTTTCCAAGCAAACGCCAAAAAAACAAAGCGCACACCAGCACAAACAATTCCTTAAACAGCCATTCGCTTTGAGCGTGCGAGCGGGCAAATTCAGCGCTTTGAAGCGCAACTTCGCCTATTTTTTGAGCGTTTAAAATATAAGGCGTGTAATAAAAAACAAAGAGCAAACACAACGCCCCTATCGCCACGCCAAGGATCAAATACACTAACGATCTTTTATAATAAATAAACGAAATGATTTCATAAAGTAACACCACAAAACCGATCGCACCTAAAACATAATTGAAACGCACAAAGATTTGCGCCATGAGTTTCCCGCTCTCAAAGGGAGTTAGATTCAATTCGGGTAAAATGCTTGAAGCTTTGAAAACAATGGGCGCGACTATCGCTCCTAGAATGATCAAAGAGCCGCCCAAAATACCTAAAAGAAGCAAATACACCCCTAAACCAAATTTTTTCATCTTCCACCTTTTTTAAGATTTTTGCAACAAATGGTTACAATCCTTAAACTGCCACACTTGAACTAAAGGCATAAAAAATTCTAAAAGGGCTTGAATGTCAGTGATTCTGTCCTTTAACCCGATAAACACTTCAATCTTCACGCCTTTTTCTAATAAAAGTCTAATTATAGAATCACTATACTTGTAATCCAATAAAAATTCTAATTCTTCTAAAGAACCCTCTTTTTTAAAACGCTCCAATTGAGCGTTCAATCCCACTTCCTTATAAAAGTTATCCATGTAGCTTTGCGGATCTTTTTGAAACAAAGAAAGTTGCAAGCGTTTGAACGCCAAACTCTTATGCGCTAGCATGCAAGGCGAAAACAACAATAAGGAATTGATACGGCGCTGTTGTGAGATTTCATTATAAGCGTATTCTATCGCCTTAATCGCCCCCATAGAAAAGCCTGAGATATCATAAGCCCCTTTTAAAAGCCACTCTTCAAACAAAACGCTTTCATTAACAAACCCAAAACCACTAAAAAAACGCATTTTCACCCGTTCAACCAATCATACAAATTAGAATGTTCTAAATATTCTTGCTCTAATAGTAGAGCGCTTAATCGCTTGCAAGCTGCAATTTGTGGCTTTAAAAACTCCAGTTGCTCTTCATAAAGAACGCTTAAAGACTCTTTTGTAGGGGCTAAAAGAAGCTCACTAGCCATAAATTCATTCAAAAATTTCGCTTTTTGCAAGTCTTGTTTGGACAAACTATAACGCTCCTTATAAAGCAACTCTAAAACAATTGTCCCGCTCAAATACACTTTAATGTAATTTTTAATCTCGCTTTCGCTATGGATTTTATTTTCATTAAAAGCGATAAATTCCCCTAATATTGGCGCTTTATCAAATTCAATTTCTAGCCAATACGCGCTCAAGGCTTTCGCGCTTTGATACAAAGCGACTAATTCTTTTTGGTTTTCGTCTAGGGTTTGGGGCTTTTTCTTGCCGTAAGCAATCTTGTCTTTCACTTCTAAAATGTCGCTCTCAGTGATTTCGTTTCGTTGGTGTTTTAGGGCGTTTAGAGCGCTTTCATTGATTAAAGTCGCTAACATCGCCCCGCTAAAACCCACGCAAATTTTAGCGATCTTAAGATAATCTAGCGTGTGCTTTTTGTTTTCTAACAGCTTTTCTAAAATGCTTTGTCTTTCTAGTAAATCCGGTAAAGAAATAAAAATGCGCCGATCAAAACGCTTGCTCCTTAATAGCGCTTCATCCATCACCTCCATTTGGTTAGTCGCTCCTATCACCACCACCTCATCGTTTTGCAAAAACCCGTCCATTTCGGTTAAAAGCTGATTGAGCGTGGCCTCTCTTTCATCGCTCCTATGCCCTCCCCTAGCCTTACCCAAAGCATCAATTTCATCAATGAAAATAATAGAGGGGGCATGCTTTTTAGCGTGCATGAAAAGTTCATGCACTTTTTTAGCCCCAGCCCCTACATAAATTTGAGAAAACGCACTCCCGCTTTCATAAAAAAACGGCACTCTAGCTTCACTCGCTAAGGCTTTAGCGATCATGGTTTTCCCCACTCCAGGAGGCCCGATTAAAAGCACGCCTTTAGGGAGAAAAATCCCTAAATCCTGGTATTTTTTAGGGTTTTTTAAATAATCTATCACTTCTAATAGTTCTTCTTTAACTTCATCCACCCCTGCAATATCTTCAAAACGCACCCCTAGCGCATCGTATCGCTGGAATGCATTTTCTAATTCGTTTTTAGTCGTGCTCTCTAAACTCATTTTAGTATCCAATCGTTTGGGCAAGCGCCAAAAGATCCCAAAAAGCATGCTAGAGATGAAAAAAAGCAACGCTAAATTCATTTTAGAACCCTTGCTTAAATTTTCTCGTCTTTCTATGGGCATGCTTTCTGGGATTTTATAGGCTCTTAAAAAGGCTTCTTTGTTGGTTTTATAAAGACCCTTGTTAGCATAAAAATAATTTTCATCTTCAATTAAAGTTTGTTTGGGGTGGGATTGGATCACATAAAAAAAGTCCTTACCCGATATGAGCCTAGAAACATCGCTCAAAACTAAAAAAAGAAGCAAACAAAAAGTAAGGATCAAAAACCCTAACGCCAAAACAAGCGAGCGGTTTTTGATGCGTTTAAAGGGAGCGGTGAGGTTTTCTAAAAATTTAGAAAACGGCATGATTTTCCCTCTCCTTAATTTCATACTCTTTGATTTCTAAAAAACTGGCCCTTAAAGGCTTATCGCTTTTGATTTTAATGGGGTTAAAAAATTGATCTAAGGCTTTAAATTCGCCGTCTTTTTGCGCTTCCACTAAGGCTTTTAGGGGCGTGTTGAGTTTGAGTTGCAATTGCCTGAACGCCTTATTTTTATGCAAAATCAAATCTTTGATCGCATTCAAACGCTTTTTAGAATCTTCCAAACTCACGCTATCACGCATCAAGCTAGAGGGGGTGTCTTTTCGTTTGCTGTAAATAAAAGGGTGGATGTGCGTTAAAGGCAAGCTTTCTAAATTTTTAAACGCTTTTTCAAAAACGCTTCCGCTCTCGCCCGGATGCCCCACAATAAAATCCGTGCCGATAGCAAAATTCTTAGAAGCGATTGTTTCTAATAATTCCCTATCGCTTTTAGTGCGGTTTCTTCTATTCATCCTCTCTAGCATGAAATCATGGCTGTGCTGTAAAGCGATATGCAAATGTTTTTCTAAAAAATCCTCTTCTAAAAGCTCTAAAAATTCATCGTTGATTTGATTAGGCTCTAAGCTCCCAATCCTTATGCGTTTTAATCCAGCGATCTGGCTTAATTTTTTAATCAATTGCGCGATATTGCTTCCTCTATCTTTCCCATAGCTCCCCACATTGGTGCCGGTTAAAACCACTTCTTGAACCCCTTTAGAGCATAAAAGGCCCACTTGCTCTAAAATTTTCCTCTCTTCAAAACTCCTAGCCCTCCCTCTCACGCTTGGGATAATGCAATAATTGCAATCAAAATCACAGCCCTCTTGGATCTTGATAAACGCCCTAGTTTTTCCCACAAACTCGCTCACCATCGTGGTGTCTAAGTGCTTGTTTTCTAAATTGTCATCTATAAAAAAACGCTTTTTTTCTTGTAAAAGCGCGTTAATCTTTTCTTTATTGTCATGCCCAAAAACGCCCTTTAAAAACCCTTTTTCAAAAAGCTCTTTGCCTTGAGTTTTCACCCCACAACCAGTAAATAACACTTCCTTATCCAATCGCGCCATTTTTTTAGCGTAACTCCTTACCGCGCTATCGGCCCCATTAGTCACGGTGCAAGAATTGATCACAATAATATCGGCTTCTTGTTCTTCTAAGGTCGCACTAAAATCCTTCAAATTCTCGCCCATCACTTGCGTGTCAAAAAGATTCGTCCTGCACCCAAAAGTTTTAAAATAGACTTTTTTCATTTTTGTTCCCTTTTATTCCCAAAACCATCGCCTAGAGCATCAGCATCCACTTTAAGCAGCTTGCTGGTCGTATAAGCGATATGGATATTTTCTTCTTTCAAAAAGGCTTCAACGATTTCAGCCACAATCTTGCTCCTTAAAGACATGGTCGCATACGAATTGGTTTGATACCACACCGAGATTTTTATCCCGTTACTTTCAGGCATCAAAAAGCATCGAGGCTTCACGCTCAAACTCCTTAAAGAATACCGGTCGCGCATTTTATTGAGCTGTTTATAGGTAATATCCGTGTATTCTTTAGACAATTCTGTAGCGATATTGAGCACAATTTTAGACGCTTTTTTAAAATCAGAATCAAATGTAATGCAAAAATCCACGCCATCCCAAACCGTTTTCATCCCAAAATGGCTGTAATTAGCGAACATGGTGGTGAAAATATAATTATTAGGCACAAAAATAATCCGGCCCGCTCTCCTGTTGTTCGTGTAAGTGGTAAAGGTTACGTCTTCTAAAATCGTAATGTGCAACATAGAAATATCCAACACATCGCCAATAAAAATATCCGTCCCCTTAGCGATACGCACCCTATCGCCCACATGCACGCTCCCCCCAATCAAAATAATAAACCACCCAAGCAAGCTCATGAATAAATCCTTCATCGCAATCGCTAATCCCGCACTCGCAAAGCCTAAAACCGTTACCAAGTAAGTAACATTTTCCAAATAAGAAAAAAGAAAAATTAAAATGATCACGCTCACATTCACGAAGTTAATGGCTTTATTCACGGTATAGACGCGCTCATTATTTTCAATGTATTTACTGGAAATGATTTTTAAAATCCAAGCAAACACCACGCTCAAAAGGGCCGCTAAAAACACATAAACCAATTTAAAAAGCTGGTTTTTAACTTGAGATTTGACAATGCTTATAGCCTCATCGCTGTCTTTTTGGAAAATCCCGATCGTGGTTTTTAGAATGTTTTGAGCCCCTTGCAATTCTAAGCGTTTGGCTTGAGTTTGATAAATCTCATCGCTCAATTTCGCGCTTTTATCCAAAGCATGCCACTGATTTAAAAGCTGGTGTTTTTGATCTAGAAGCTTTAAAACTTCTTCTAAAGCAGTTTGGTTATTTTTAAGACTTTCATGCTTTAAACGCATGCTTTTAATGAAAGAGATGCCATCAATGATTGCAATAGGGTTAGCGATATTAGGGATATTGGGGATATTGGGGCGCTCTATCAAGTCCTTAAAAGGATTGACCCCATAGCTTTCAAACATTTTTTGTTGAGACTCTAAAGCCTTTAAGGTATGCTCTAAGGTGCTAATCTTTAATAAATCCTTGCTTTTTTTGTTTTTTAAACGCCTTAACTCCTGTCTCACGCTCTCCTTTTCGGTATAAATTTGGTTGTAGATCTTATAGTTTTCAAATTTTTTCAACCACACGTTATCGTCTTTAGCGAGTTTTTTATCCACCAAAGCCATTTGTTTTTGTATGGATGATAATTCTTGGCTTTTATCTTCTGCTTGTAAAAACAAAAAACAAAAGAATAATAATACCCTTAATGCCATTTTTCTAACACCTTTAAAATCGTTTCTTTAGGGATATGAGAGGCAGCCTCAAACGCTCCAATGCCTTTAGGTAAAATGAATTTTAGGGTTTGGTTCTCGCTTTTTTTGTCTAAAAACAAGCGTTCATAAAATTTTTGAAGATCAAGGATTTGGTAATTGAATATCAGATCAAATTTTTTCAATAAATTTTCTATGCGTTCGCATTCTTTTAAAGTGAGCATGCCTAAAGAAAGGGCTAAATCATTAGCCATGCGCATGCCAATAGCGATCGCTTCGCCATGCAAAAATCGCTCATAATCAGTCTCTTTTTCTATCGCATGCCCAAAGGTATGCCCGTAATTCAACCCGGCTCTGATATTTTGCTCTTTTTCATCTTGAACAACGACTTGAGCTTTGATACTGACGCTTTGAAAGATTACTTCTTCTAAACAATCTTTTAAATCCTTTGTTTCCAATCTTTCTACCAAGTTTTTATCAAAACACACCGCCATTTTAATGATTTCAGCCACCCCTGCTTGAAATTCCCTTTTTTCAAGGGTTTTTAAAAAAGACAAATCAATATAAACCGCTCTAGGCTGGTGGAACGATCCAATTAAATTCTTGCCATAAGCCGTATTGATCCCTGTTTTCCCCCCCACGCTCGCATCCACTTGAGCGAGCAAAGTCGTAGGGATATTAATAAAATCAATCCCCCTAAAATAAATACTGCTCGCAAACCCCACCATATCGCTTATCACTCCCCCACCAAGGGCTATCATTAAAGAATGGCGGTTTAATTGCATTTCAAAGGCGTTGTTTAAAATGCGCTCTAATGAATGAAAATTCTTGTATTTTTCCCCAGACTCTATCACGCACACTCTGACTTCTAAGGCTTTCAAGCGCTCTAATAAATAGGGCAAATGCAACCCGGCCACGATGCTATCGCTAATGATGAGGGCTTTTTGTTTCAATTTTATTTCAGGCAGTTCCCCCAAAAACACTTTATAGCTTTTTTCTTTTAAGGGGATTACAATTTCTTGCATTCTTTCACTCCGCTACAGGGATAAAAATTTGAGGGTTATCATCGTTTAAAAACGCTAATTTTTCCACTTTAGTGGATAAAAACCACCAAAAGCGCGTGTGCGTGATGCACTCTTCAAAAGGCATGAAATGCAAAATGGGATTTCTTAAAGAATTGAGATACATAATAGGATTTCTAATATCGGTTTGAAAAATCTCAATCTTGCGGTTGAATGCGTTGGCTAAATTTTCATAATGATTGACAATCTCGTTTTTATAGCGCTTGTTAGGGTCAAAATCATAGAGCAACAAGCCCAAATCCATTTGCATAGACACATCAAAGATCACTGAAGACATGTCCTCATTAATATCCAAGCTTTCATTCAATACCACCACGCTTTGAGAGGTTTTAGACAAGCCAAAAGTGTTGGTTTTATAAACCGGGGTGGCTGTTTTATACAAGGCCTTTCGGTGTTTTTTAGATAAAAAAAGCTCTCTGCCTACCACGATTAGGCCCATTTTTTTCTGGTGGTCTTCATGAAGTTTTTGGATAAAACTTTTCCCATAAAAATCAAAATTCACTTCAATGCTTTCGGTTTCTAGCGCTAAAAATTTGTGGTAAAACTTAGGGCTAGTGGGGTGTAAAACCTGAATGTAGAGCTTGTAGCTCTTTAAACGTTTGTGCAAAAACAAGGCTTGATACACATCGCGCATCATCGCTTTTCTGTTCTGCAAACGCATATCAATGTATAAATAAATGCTCTTACCAAAGGGGGCTGGGAACTGCCCGACATTGCTTTTGACTTGATGATACACCGCATTCAAAATTTCAGGATTGCCCGCCACTAAAAGAATGTCTCGCGGCTGGATAACCAAAGATTTAGTGGAGAGCAACAAAACATCGTTGCGATAAAGCCCTACAATCCTGTATTCTTTTTGCCTGATAGAGCCAATATGCCTGTAAGCAAAAATGCTCCCAAAAGGCACATCAATCTCCATGATTTCGCCCTTGCCTAACCCAAACTCTCTAGGGGTGCTAGGGATATTAGGCAAACGAGAAATGAATTTATTGGCTAAAACTTCAAATTCATCAATCAAAATAAGCTTTTCATCTTTATTTTCTTCATTGTTTTCTAAAGTTTTTTCGCTATCTCTTTTCACGCTCAAAACCACGCGCATGCGTTTGAAATGGGTTTGAATGATTTTATGGATGATGCGTTGCTCTTTAAAATCCTGTATGATTAAAAACGCATCGCTCACCTCATCGTTTAACACCTGCAAAAGCCTAAAACTGGAAGTCGCATCAAAACAATGAAAAGCGAAAGTGCTCGGGTAATTTTTAGGGATAAGGCTCTCATCTTTGACAACCACTATATAAAAATTATGATTAGAATAATGCCTTAGCACCAAGTCTAAAAAATTTTTTGCTACAATGCCATCTAAAATAAGGGCGATTTTCTTCAATTCCAAACTTCCTAAAAAATGATTACGCCATTATATCCAAGATTAAGGCTTAAACGATGGATTTTCAACTCCAAGCTGTTGATGATAACGCGCGAGCTGGCGTTTTGAATTTAGCTCATTCTCAAGTAGAGACACCCGTTTTTATGCCAGTAGGCACGCAAGGCTGTATCAAATCTTTAGACGCTACAGATGCGCAAGAAATTTTAGGCGCTAAACTCATTTTAGCCAACACCTATCACATGTATTTAAGGCCGGGCGAGAAAGTGGTTGAACAATTAGGGGGCTTGCATCGTTTCGCTCAATTTCATGGGAGTTTTTTAACCGATAGCGGAGGGTTTCAAGCCTTTAGCTTGAGCGATAACGTCAAATTGCAAGAAGACGGGATCGTTTTTAAATCCCATATTGATGGGAGCAAGCATTTATTCACACCCGCTAAAGTTTTAGACATTCAATATTCTTTGAATAGCGATATTATGATGGTTTTAGACGATTTAGTGGGCTTGCCCGCTCCGCTAAAACGCCTTGAAGAATCCATTAAAAGAAGCGCTAAATGGGCGAATCTCAGCCTAGAATACCACAAAGAAAATAACCACCCCAACAACAACCTTTTTGCCATTATCCAGGGTGGGACGCATTTGAAAATGCGCAGCCTTAGCGTGGGGTTAACGCATGAAGGTTTTGATGGCTACGCTATAGGCGGTTTAGCGGTGGGGGAAAGCGCTGATGAAATGCTAGAAACCATCGCACACACCGCCCCCTTGCTCCCCAAAGACAAGCCTCGCTACTTAATGGGCGTAGGCACGCCTGAAAATATCCTAGACGCTATCAGTTTAGGGGTGGATATGTTTGATTGCGTGATGCCCACCAGAAACGCCAGAAACGCTACCCTTTTCACGCATTCTGGCAAAATTTCTATCAAAAACGCGCCCTATAAATTGGACAACACCCCCATTGAAGAAAATTGTGCTTGTTATACTTGCAAACGCTATTCTAAAGCCTATTTGCACCATCTCTTTAGGGCTAAAGAACTCACTTACGCTCGTTTAGCCAGCTTGCACAATTTGCATTTTTATTTAGAGCTGGTTAAAAACGCCAGAAACGCTATTTTAGAAAAGCGGTTTTTGAGTTTTAAAAAAGAATTTTTAGAAAAATACCACTCTTGTTCGCATTGAGTGGTATAACTAAAACTTTTTAACTTTTTTAAAAAATGGGATTTTTAACTTTATTTTTATAGTAAAACTCATTTTCTTAAGGGGATAGGGGGGTATTTTGAAATAATTCTCCCCCTTAACCCCCCAACTAAATCCCCCTAACCCAAGAAGACCGCCTTAAGAAATTATCGCTTGATTAAAATCAAGCTCTTTACTATTTATTTTTAAAAAATGCCTTTTAGCATTTTTTAATTTTTATCATTCCACTCAAAACCCTATCTTTGATAAATTTCAGGGTGGGTGCTTTTAAAACGCCTGTGGAACCAAAAATAACTTTCCGGGTGGTTTCTAATCACTTCTTCACACAAACTCGCTTGGGCTTGCGTGCATTCTAAAATATCGTTCTCAGCGTTATCGGTGATTTGAGAGCGGATACTTTCGTAATAGGTCGCTGTGTAATGCGAATAATCGTCATTAAAATCAATGAATACCGGCTGGATGTCTATATTGTAGCGGCGCGATAAAATAGAAGCGATCGTGGTGTGCGTAGCGTCTTTATTAAAGAACTTCACCACCACCCCATCTTTAGGCACGACATTTTGATCCACTAAAATCCCCACAAGGCCATTGCCTTGATTATACATTTTAATGAGTTCTTTCATCGCTCCCACTTTATTGACAAAACGCACCCCAAACGCCTCTCGCCTGCTCATGATCATGTGATTGATGGGAGCGAATTTAGTCAAACGCCCCAAACACCCCCTACCATAATTTTCATAATATTGCGCCAAAGTCGTGCCTACCGCTTCCCAATAGCCAAAATGCATGCATAAAGTGATCGCTTGGCCTTCCTTGTTTAAAGACTTCCACACATTTTCTTCATTGATGAGCGTGAAACGAGCGTCGTATTCATCTTTAGGGATAAAGATCACTCTAATGGTTTCTAAAATGATGAAAGCAAAATTTTCATAACCCTTTTTAATAATCCTTTTTTTCTCTTCTTCGCTTTTAGAATCCCCAAACACAAAATCCAAATTGGCTTTAGCGTCAAAATAACGGCGTCTATCAAAGGTTCTCATCAGCCACGCTAAAGCTTTAATGCACCTTAAAAACCAAAAATGGGGCATTTTAGCCAACATAAACCCCAAAATATTCACTAAAGATTCCACGATAAAAATACTCAAAATGCGCAGTTCTGTTTTAAAACCCTTATCGTCTTTGTTCAATATTTTTTCGTGTATGAGTCGTTCTTTGTAAGTCATTCTTTTTCCTTTAAAATGTTTAAAACGCATTCTTTAATTTTTTTAGGTTCTATGTTTTGGATAGAAAAATCCTTTTTATGGTAGCTGGCGTTTGAATTACCGGTGAGCGAAACATTGATCGGGCTTTCCAATTTAAAACGCTCCATGGGCGTGTTGCCATAAAGGGTGATGCTAGGTTTTTGCAACGCCCATGCTAAATGCGTGATGCCCGTATCGCCCCCAATAATCAAATCCATTTTAAAAAGCAACGCCTTAACCTCGTTTAAAGTGAGTTTAGGGAGCAATAATATATCGCGCTGGTGTTTTAAAGCGTGATAAAGCGTAGTGGCTTTATGTTCATCAGCATGCCATAACAAGCAAATTTGAAAATTTTCTAGCATTAACGCTAACTCTTTAAAACGCTCTGTGGGGTAAGTTTTATTGATTTTAGAAGTTTCTAAAACAAAAAGGATTTTTAGCTTATTCTCATTCAAATTTAACGCATTGATTTTTGGAGAATCTTGGTAAGAAAACACTTTAGATCTAGAGCTTAAGCCCTCTGAAATTTCTTTTGAAATTTCTTTTTGGGGCAAGTTTAGAGCATGGGATAGGAGCGTGAAATTGCGCTTTAAAATGGGCTCATCATAAGCGATAGAAACTTTTTGCGAGTAAAAAAACGCACTCAAACCCTCTCTAGCTGAAGCGTAATCAAAGCCGACTTTTTTAGGGGCTTTCAACATTTGAGTGATGAGAGCGGATTTGACTAGGCCTTGCATGTCAATGATTATATCGTATTCATAAGCCCTTAAAGATTTAAAAAGTTTGAAAATCTTCAAAGGGTTAAAGGTTTTGAGCGCGCTTTTTAAAGCGATGGGGTGTAATTTATCAATATAGGGGGAATGCTCTAAAATCGCGCCAAATCTTTCATCCACGAACCATTCTATTTGAGCGTCAGCGAAACGCTCTTTAATCAGCACTAAAAACACCGCGCTCACGATAATATCCCCAAGCGCTGAAAGCCTGACAACCGCTATTTTCAAGCAAACTCTATCGTCAAAGGAATGGGCTTAATGAGTTTGGGGAGCATCTCTTTAGCCAAGTAAAGCGCATCATTAGAATGGATCACAAGCTTGTTTTTTTCTAGCGTGTATTTTAGATGATGGCTGTCTGTCAGGCACAAATTTTCGGCTAAAGAAAGGATAAAACTCAGCCATTGTAAGGTTAAAAGGCTTGGCATCATCGCGCTCATGTGGGCGATAGCGTTGTCTTTAGGGATTTTTTTATGGCTGAATTGCGCTAATAAGCAAATGATCGCTCTATCCTGGTGGCTAAAGCCATAACTCAAAGCGTTTAAAATGAAATACGCGCTGTGCTTGTGGGCTAAATAGACGCTTAAAATCTTACCCATGCTCGCTAATTCCCCCGCAATCTTTAAATGGAAGAGGTATTTTTCATCTATTTTATGCAAAGGCGATAAGGCTTCAAACAATTTCACGCATTCTTTTTTGACTTTTTGGCTGTGCTTTTCATGGGGTAAAAAGCGATCTTTTAGAGAGATGAGAGAGGGGTTGATATTGGGGGGGAATTTATGGTAATGATGGCGCAATAAATCGCTTAAAAACACGCCTTCTCTCACCCCTACGCCACTGGTGATCATTAAAGAAGTTTTTAAATGCTCTAACACGACTAATAAAATCAACGCCCCGCTCCTGATGCTATCTAAACGCTCTTCATTCACCCCCAAAAGCCGTAATTGATCTTCTTTAAGCATGACGATTTTTTCAATGAACGCTAAATTTTTATGTGCATCTATTTCATAACCATGCAAAGAATCAATAGGGTAATCAAAGCGTTTCATGAGTATCTTACTCAACGCCCTAATCGTCCCCCCCACCCCAAAGGCGTTTTTGTGTTTAAAGGGCAGTTTAGAGACTTCTTTTTGGATAAAGGCTTTAGCCAATTTGACCTCTAAGTCTTTGTCTAAAAACATTTCTTTAATGCGAATCGTCCCAACATCAAGCGAGATTAAGTCCTTAATCTTGCCTTTTTCAATCAATGCGCACTCGGTGCTACCCCCTCCAATATCTATCGTGATCCCTGAATTTTTATGCAACAAATTCGCGCACGCGATCCCGCCATAGAGCGCTTCTTTTTGCCCATCAATGATTTTGATTTGCAAACCGCAAGCCTTTTTCACCCTCGCTACAAACTCTAACCGATTAGGGGCATCGCGCACCGCTGAGGTCGCCACGCACAGGATTTTTTTGCTTTTGTATTTGAGGGCGATTTCTTTAAATTCGCTCAAGGCTTTAACGGCTCTTTGCATGGGGATTTCTTGTAAGATTCCATTAAACGCATAACAGCCCTCTGAAATCCTAACCTTAGACTTAGTCTCAAAAAGCAAGTAAAACCCAAACTGGCTCGTCTTTTTAAAGACAGCCAAACGCACTGAATTAGAGCCTATATCAATCACGGTTGTGATTTTAGCCATTGCTAGCCTTTAATCTTGCTCTTTTAAGCTTTCGTATTTGTATTTCAATTCCTCTTTGCTCTCTGCATTGTTAGGATCCGGCAAGATCGCATCTACAGGGCATACGCTCACGCAACGAGGCTCATCATCATACCCATAACACTCCGTGCATCTGTCTGGATCAATATTATAAATAGGATCGCCCTCTTCAATCGCCTCACTAGGGCATTCTTCTCTGCAAGCATCGCACGCAATGCATTCATCATTCACCAATAATGACATGACTAACTCCTTTTAAAAAGTTTGAATACGATTTTTACTCTAAATTAGCTTAAAATTCAATCTAAAAAGACTATTTTTTTTTGATTATAAGAATGGGGGCTAATTTCTAGCACGCCTAAAACCCCTAAATCTTTTAAATGGGTGTAGTCTGGTTTGTGGGTTTCTACAAACACGCTCAAGCCCAAACGCCAAGCGAAATCTACCATGCCTTTTAGATCTTCTTTTAAAAGCTCTTCATCTAAAATGACCCCATCAGAGCCTTGAACAAGCGATTCTAAAAGCTGGTAATGGCTGATGAAAAGATCCTGATGGACAATCAAAGAGCTCGCATGGCGGCGCAATAACCCTAAAACTTCTAAATCAAACACGCTTGGCGCACCCATTTCGTATAATCCTTTGAAATTGACAATGACGCAATCGGTGCGGGTGTTTTCTTTCAAAAGCTTTTCTAAAACCTCATCAGGGGTTACAAAAACGCAATCTTTGGTTTGAGGAATGACTCTAGGCAAGTAAGGGTTATACGACAGGCTTTTACCTAACATTTCATAAGAAAGTATGCCCTCTTTTAAGGCTAAGCTTTTTTGTAAATTGTCTAAAATCCCTATTTCTTGCATTCTTGAATGATCTTATTGTGTTCTTTTAGTTCGGGTTCGGCTTGAATAGACTCTTTAGCGATGCTAGAAAAGATTTTTTTAGCCTCCAAACAATTCCCTAATTTGTAATAACCCCATGCTAAAGAATCCAAATAAAGCACTGAGCCAGAATCCAACGCTAAGGCTTTCCTCACAAGATCCATGCCCCTTTTAACATCCATGTCATAATCTATTAAGGAATACCCTAAAAAATTATAAAAGAAAGCGTCTTGTGCGTCTTCTTTATCTTTGGTTTTAGCAAGCCATGCTTGGCGCTCTTTGGTGGCTTGCTCTAATTTTTGAATGATAGGCAGCATCTCTTCTTTGGTGAGCTTTTTTTTGTTCGCGCTCAAGCTTTCATAATGATAAATGGCCTCTAAGCCTAAGAATTTAGGGTCTTTTCTTTCTTGATAGATCAAAGAAGCCTGTTTGGAAGCTTGATCGAATTTTTTTTGCGCAGTGTATAAGTCTAGCAACAAACGCCTGTCAAAGGGGAATAATTCTGCGATTTGCTGGGCCTTATCAAACTCTTTTAACAAGATTAATACCCCTATGTAAAATTGGGCGTTTTGAACAATAGGGTTTTTTTCATACAAACGAGCAAAAGTCGTTTTAGCCAAATCAAGCTCGTTAAATTGCGTGAAGGTGTTGAGCGCTTTTTGGCACAATTGCTCTGAGCAACCATACCTGTCTATATGGGATTGCAACAAATCCAAGCCTTCTTTTTTGCGGTTTTGCAAAAAATAGATCGTAATGAGTTTTTCTAAGCTGTCTTCATCATGCACTTGGTTATAAAACTTATTCAACAACGGGAAAGCCTTATCCAAACGCTTTTGAGTCAAATACAAAGTCCCTAACACATTGTCTGTGGCTATGGTCTTTTCTTCTTTACGGATTTTGTGTAATAGTTCAATCGCTTTATCAATCTGCCCCATTTGCGCATAGCCATCCACTAAAATCTTATTGATAGAAACATCATTACGATTATTGGTGATTTTTTGATAGAGCATGGCTAAATGCATAGCGGTTTTAATGTCCCCTAAACTCGCCGCTGAAATGGCCGCTTCTTTAGCATACACCACCTTATTGGTTTGCTTGTAAAGATTCATATAGCCTTTTTGAGCGGCAGCAAAATCCCCTCTATGGAAAGCGTCTGAACTCAACAGGATTTGATGATCTTCTGAAAGGGTTTCAGCCTTAAGGCAAGAAAACAGACTAAAAAGCAATATATTTGCTAAAAATCTTTTCTTTATTGGAATATCCATTATTTTATTTCCTTTTTGTGTCACTATAATGAATTTTAGCGCACTTTAGTTTCTTTGGTTTTTCGTATAATCCCCGGACAGCTTTGACAAAAAGCTTTTTTTTGCTCTTTAGAGAAAGTTTTCACGCTCTCCCAAAAAGGAAAAGTTTGGCATTGTTTAGGGCGTACGCTATAAATCTGGCATTTTTTGGTTTCTAAATCCAAAAACACGCACGCCAAACCCAACTCTTTAGCGTCTTTTTCTAATAAAGAGAACTTATACCCCACCTTTTTAACGTATTTTTGACTGAATTCTTCTAATTCTAATTTTAAAAAAGCACTAATTTGTTGCATTTCTTGGATATTCAAAAAAATATACCCGCTTTCCCCCACGCAACACTTTGCCCCACAACCCTCGCATGCCTTAGGATTAAAACTGAAATCAAAATCTTGCATTAAACTACCCCTATCCTATTGGAGATCAATACTCACGCTAAATTGCACCAACAGCCCTTCATTATCTTTAGAAATTTTTAAGGGCAATTGGCTTTGAGCGCTCGGTAAATACTTGTTCATTAAGGTGAAAAAAAGATAGGTCTTTTCTAATTCGCTCGCTCTGGCCATGATAAAAAATTGGGTTTTTTGAAGGGGGTTTTGAGAGAGCAAGGGTTTGATTTTATAGGCATCAAAACATTTTTTTAAAATCTTTTCTAAAATCCGCCTGGACTCTTCATCATTAAAAATCTTTAATAAGGATTCGCTGGTTTCTTTTTGATTGCGATAGTTCGCTAGGGCTGTTTCAAAATGCCTTTGCGCGTATTCTAAAACGCTTTTTTTACGATTTTCTTCTAAAAGGATTTTTTTTAATTCCAGCATGCTAGGCCATAGAAAATACTCGGTATTGAGCCAACCCAATAAGGAAAAAACCCCTAAAAAAATGATGTTTTTAATGATAAACCCTACATCGCCTGATTGTTCTCTGTCTAAGTGTGAAAAATGCAATGGCTTCATTTAATAGACTCCGGGTTTTTTATCAGTAAGGAATTAGAAAAGTTGGTGGAGACAAAATTAAACCACCCGTCGCTTAAAGGGAAAAATTCCGCCCTAGAATAATCAAACATGGGGTTTAGTTTGTTTTGAAACAAAAAGTAAAAGGCTTCTTTAGAGGGGGTTTTACCGCTAACCACCACGCTTTGCTGGTCTATTTCAATGCTATTAATAGTGATAAGATCCGGCACAATGTTTAAAAGCCCTTGCAAAACATCTCGTATATCATCGTTATAATTCAAACGCTTTTTAGCTTCTTTAATGAGTTTTAAGGTTTCATCAGTCTTTACCTGTAAGCGGCTGATTTCATGGCGGTAAAGCCTTTCTTGGATCGTCAAACTGGACACATTGTCTTGAGTGTTTTTAATGGCGTTGTGCATAAACCACACCAACCCCCCTATCACCACAAAAGATAAAAAAATGTAAAAAACCCAAATTTTAGAAAGCTTGCTGATAAGGTATTTCGCTCTTGGCTCAATGTAACTAAAACGCATGCTTTTCATTCTCCATGCGCGCTAAAATGTTCAAGTGCTCCACTAAAGAAAAATCAAGCCTATCCACTTCTATCATCAAAGTTTCTTGCAAATGCATTAACGCTTTGTGGTGGATTTGACAGCTGTCTAAAACAACCACTTTTTCTACAAAGTCTATATCCCTAGAATGATAGACGCTGCGTAATCCCTCTTGCAAAACATCTGCAATTAAGGGGATATTCGTCATGCCTTCAATCAAACTATAAGCGTCCTCATTTTTTTCTTTACTATCCTTACTGCTATCTAGCCCCATCGCTTCTTCAAGGCTGTCAATATCTTCTTGGATTTCACTCAAAAACAAATTCACAGTCTCATTATCCATTCCCATAGAATCTTCTTCTTTGCTCTCTATAAACTCTTCAGGTTGTTCTTCTAAAAACACGGATTTGGCTAAAAAAATCTCTTTTTTATCCGCAATCAAAAAATAAAATCTTGAACGCTCCAAAAGCAAATACAACAACGGCTTATTTTCTAAATGATCGCGCACAAAATCATAAATAAGGCTAAAAGGCGAAAACAAAAAATCCACATCCTGGATTTTAAAACGCTTGAAATCCTTTAAAAAATCCTTAGATTCCACATAAACGCAATACTTTTGATTGACTTCGCAAGCATGATAATCTTGATTTTCTTGTTTGATTTGTTCAAACGCCTGCTTTTCGCATAAAACCTCTTTAGCTTTACTCATCGCGCTGAAATAGGTGTAGGGGTATTTTTGGCTATAAGTTCTGGCGATTTTTAAGGCTTGAATAGGGACTTCGCCGTTTTTTGTTTCCACTTTAGTCTCAAAAGTTTTAAAAAAATTCTCTTTAATGCGGTGGTTTTTGACCCTTAAAATTTGAGCGGATAAAAGATTGTGATCCACATTAAAAGAGATATACACTTGAGAGCAAAACCTCTCTTTAAACGCTTTTTTTAACCCCTTAAGCACCCAAACCCCTTTGAGATTCTTCAAATTCAACAGAATCCATGCGCGCCTTTAAATATTCTTTAGCCTTTGAAAGCTCCCATTCTTTAGGGATGATTACCGATTCTAGCATGTAATAATGCACTTCGCTAAAAGGCTTAGGGATTTCAAATTGATCCCAAGTGTTCAACCGCCATGCGTTTTTACAAACCACCCGACAAGCGCTAATCCCCACGCCTGATTTTTGAGCTAGTGCGATCACCCCATCCGCTATGCTGTGTCGTGGGCCTTTGGGGCCATCAGGGGTAATGCCTACATCATAGCCCCCTTTTAAATGCTTAAGCCCTTCTATCAAAACCTTAACCCCCCCTTTTTTGCTAGAACCTCTAATGTTTTTAAAACCAAAGCTTTCAAACAAACCCGCCGCAATGGATCCGTCAAAATGTTGGCTTGCGATCACATAAATACAAGGTTTTTTAAGTTTTAAATAAGCAAACCCAATCATGCCAAGCTCGCCATGCCAACAGCTTGCGATAAAGGGTTTTTCTTTTAAATCTTGAGCTAAAAAATAGCGGTTTTTGCAAGTTTTATGCAACAACCAAAGGATTCCCCAAACTAAGCACGGAACAACTTTTAAGACTGCTTTTTTTCTAAAAAACTTTAAGTTCAATTCTTACCTTTAAACCTGCTCTTTATGGGGTGTTTAGTTGCCTTTAATGGCCGCTATCAAGCGCCCTTTGGAATGAGAAATAATCTCCACTTTTACAAGCTCGCCCGGATTTCTTTTTTCTTTACAAGTTACTTCAATGAATTTCCCCGTATCGCTGCGCCCTTCAAAACCCACGATTTGATTATCCATTTCACGCCTGTTTTCCACCAACACCACATGCGTTTTACCCACTTCTAGCTTGGCTTTTTCTTCTAAAATTTCTTTGTGCCTGTTTTGCAACCTCTCCAACCTTGAAGATGAAACCTCTAAAGGCACTCTTTCTTTCCAAGCTCCCGCTTCAGTGAAAGGGCGTGGGGAGTAAATGAAACTATAGAGCGTGTCAAAGCGCACTTTTTCTAGCACCTCCATCGTGTCTTCAAAATCCTTATCGCTCTCATTAGGAAAGCCCACGATAATATCCGTGCTAATGCCCACTTCAGGCACTAAAGCTTTTAACCTCTCCACCCGATTTAAAAACCACTCTTTACTATAACCTCTTCGCATCATCTTTAACACCGCGCTAGATCCACTCTGTAAGGGCATGTGGATACTCTTACACACTTTAGGGTTTTTGGCAAAGCGTTCTAAAAATACATCATTCATGTGCAAGGGGTGAGGCGAAGTGAATCGTATCCTTTCAATGCCTGGAATTTCGCTCAATTTATCCAACAAATCGCTAAAATTAACTTTCGCATGCTCGCTGCTAAAACGCACGCCATAATTATTCACATTCTGCCCTAAAAGCATGAGCTCTTTAGTGCCGTTATTCGCTAATTTCTCAGCTTCTTTTAAAATCAAATCCATAGGGATAGAAATTTCTTTCCCCCTAGTGTGCGGGACAATGCAATAAGCGCATTTCTTATCGCAACCTATAGAGATGTTTAATAGCGATCGGATTTGAGCCTTTTTTTCAAAAAATTCAAACGCATACGCGCTTTCATCATAATCAATCGCCACTTCAACGGCCTTTTCTTTATGGATCACTTGAGAGATTTTAGACACATTCCTAGCCCCTAACACAAAGCTCACGCTTGGGGCTTTTTTCAAAATATCCGCTCCCATGTGGCTTGCGGTGCACCCGCAAACCCCGATTTTGGCGTTAGGTTTTTTGATTTTAGCGAATTGACCGATTTCTGAAAACAATTTCCGTTCAGGCTTTTCGCGCACGCTGCAAGTGTTGATTAAAATCAAATCCGCCATTTTAGGGTCGTCAGTCTCTTTGTAATCCAATTTGGATAGTTCGCTTAGTAAATGCTCGCTATCCCTAGAATTCATGGCACAACCCATGGTTTCAATATAAACTTTCAATACAAGCCTTTAAATAATGTGCAATTCATAAAGAAAATCTTTTTCATCAGTGCTGACCCTCACCTCATCTAAATAAGCCGTATGGCCCTTTTCTTTGAAAAAATCCACCGCTTTGAGCATGTCTTTATGGGCGTTTGTGGGGGCAAAATAGAAAATAGAACGCTTGTCTTCACTAAATTTGCGATACAAATCCTCTAATTCCACGCTCTTAGCGTCTGATTTTCTTGTATTCTTGGCTAAAACTAATTTCATTGACTCTTTCCTTAATTGATTTGGATTTCTCATTTTAACGCATTCTGTCTTTAAAACAAATTAGATCACCCTTTTCCCCCCTAAAAACAAGCGCTCCACTTCTTTAGCATGCAATAAAAATTGCAAGATCGCTTGCTCTTTGGTAAATTTTTCATTAAAACCAAACACGCTCAAATCCGCCCTTTTGTTGGCTTCTATCTCGCCATTATTTAAAGCTAAAGCTTTAGCCCCATGCCTAGTCGCCCCTAAAAGAGCTATTTTAGCTAATTCTAATAACGGCATGTTATGGGTGAGCAAAAACGCTCTTAATTCGTCTAAAAGGCTCAGCGAAATGTTAGAACTCAAGCCATCAGTGGCCACGCTCACGCTCAAACCGGCTTCTTTAGTTCTTTCTAAATCCAACGCTTTCCCACTCAATAGGCGGTTAGAAAAGGGGCATGTGATTAAAAAAGCGTTTTTGACTTGAGATTTAATCCTTTTTAACACCTCCAAAGAAGCGAACTGGTTATGCACAAATAAAGTGTGCGTGTCTTTAAACATGTCAATGTAATCGTTCGCGCCTTTATAGAGCGATTTGAAATGAGACTCTTTTAAAAAATGCTGGTAAAAATTTTCAAACCACCCTTTAGAGTTTTCCACCCATTCTAATTCTTCAAGCGATTCTAAAAAATGGGTAGAAAGCAGGCTTTGTGAATCTTTAGCTAATTGGATGACGCTTAAAGCCATGTCTTTTTGAACCGAATAAGGGGCATGCACAGCCAGAGCCGCTTTAAGCTTTTTGTCTTCTAAATCTTTTAGCTCTTTAAATTTGGTCTCAAACGCCTTTAATTTTTCTAAAGAATAGCTGCTCCCTAAAAACTCTAAAAACACGACAGCATTCAAAGGGCTTTCTTTTAACAAATTAACTTCTATCAGGTGGTTAGAAATCGCCCCCACGCTCCCCACCCCGCTTTTTAATTGCGTAATGATGGCGTTTTGAATAGCCCCTTGGCAATTTTCTAAAATCGCTCCCCCATTGTTTAACACGCTCCCTAACCAGCCAGAAAAACTCCCGTAATCAAAACTCGCCTTGTTGTTGGAAAATTCAAAATGGGTGTGCGCGTTGATAAAAGCGGGCAACAGAACGGAATTTTCAAAAAACTGCGCCTTTAAGTGGGGGTATTTAAGCGTTAAACTTTGATAATCGCCCGCTTCAACAATCTTTTCATCAAAGACCACGCCATAATCTTCTAACACTTCGCACTTTTCATTACACAAAAAAACTAAAGACGCTCCTATGATTTCTTGCATGCATTCTCCTTAATAAATGTGGTTTGCCCTTTTAAGATCATTCTTTGCACTTCACCATGCAATTCCAAACCATAAAAGGGCGAATTTTGATTACTCACTCTTGTTTGAGCGTTTAAATCCACGATCATCAAATTGGCTAATTGGTTTTCTTTAACCTCGCCTGCATTGAGTTTTAAAAACTTAGCTTGGTTAATCGCCATGACTTTAATGAGCTGTTGGAGGCTGATAACCTTTTTTTGAACTAAAAAAGTATAAGCCACGCTAAAAGCGTCCTCTATGCTCTCGCACCCAAACGCGCTTTCTTCAAAAAGCTCTGCGTTAGAATTTTTAGAAGCATGAAGGCTTGTGAGCATGGCGATTTCGTTATTTTTTAGGGCTTCTTTTAGGGCGTTTTGACCTTCCTTATCCCTTAAAGGAGGGGCGATTTTAAATCGTGGCTCATAATCTTCATACACGCTCTCATCTAAAACTAAATGGCTTAAGGGCGTTTGGGCTTGTAAAAGCGCTCCTAAATCGTTAAAGGCTTTGATGAGTTTGAGCGTGGTAGCGCTATTCACTTTATCTAAAAGCACAGGGATTTGTAACGCTCTAGAAACTTCCATGAAACGCACCAAGCGCGTGTTTTCAAACGCATTTTCCACAAAATTTTGCCCCAATTCATAGGCTAATGCCCCACTATTTAGGGTTTCAAAAGAATTTTCTAAAGAGACTAAAAGAGGCAAGTTGTAGGATTTGGCATAATGGCTGATGAGTTCTAAAAAAGCGTCAGATGGCGCGATTAAAATTTCCCCCCCTTTATTTTTAAGCGTGGCGATATCGGCTAGTTGGTTGTTTTTAATCGCCATGATATTTTTAATGCTGCTTTGATCGCCATTAAAAACATTGAGTAACCCTACCCCCCCTTTAAAAGCCTTCTGTTTTAAATTTTCATAACCCTCCAAACAAGTAACGCTCAAATCAATGAAGCTTGGCAGCACGAATAATTTATCGCACTCAACCACTTCTTCATTATTAACAGGGTTTAAGTTTTCTTCAATCTCTGTAATGAGGGAATCTTTTAAGCGGATATCCGCTCTTTTTAAAACCTCATCATCATAAAACGAAGCGTTTTTTAACAGCATCAAACCCTCCTAATTTTGTAAAAAGTTAGTCAGGCTTTCTAAAGAATTTGTCATGATCAATATTCCCATTAAAATAAGCACCAACCCCGAAACAATTTCAATCGCGCGGTTGTATTTCCTTAAGGATTTTAAAAACAAAAGCGCTCTTTCTAGCATTAAAGCCACCAATAAAAAAGGGATCGCCAAGCCCATTACAAACACCACCATAAGGATTAAACCATAAGTGTCCTTACTCGCGCTCATGATCACTATAGAAGTGAATATCGGTCCGATGCATGGCGTCCAGCCCAAAGCGAAACTCATGCCCAAAAGAAAGGGGTAAAAGCGCTGCATGCTATTAGATTTGCTCGCTAAACGAACGCTTTGAGTTTTATACAAAAATGAAAAACGAAACACGCCTAAAAAATGCAAACCAAAAAGGATCACAATCCCCCCAGCGATATAATTCACCCAGGCAAACGAAAAGCTATGGATAAGCTTAGCCATAGACATGCCAACGCCCAAAAACACGAGCGAAAACCCCACCACAAACATCAAGGATTTTAAAAAAACCGAAACCCTTTTAGCCTTACCATCTTTAATATCCTCTAAAGAAATTTGAGAAATATAAGACATATACGCCGGGATCAAAGGCAACACGCAAGGGCTTAAAAAAGTTAAAATCCCAGCTAGAAGCGAAGTTAAAAGAGGCGCTGTGTCAAAGAGATTAACAAGCGTGTTATCAAACATCATTCAATCCTTTTTCAAAATAACCATTTCTTGTCTTTTTTAGGATAACCAAACCTCACTTAATCTTAGGCACAATCTCGTTATTTTCTACCACAAACGCCACGCTGTCATTCTCTTTAATTTTATCCTCTAAAATGAGTTCAGCGAGCTTGTCTTCTACCATTTCATAGAGCGCGCGCTTTAAGGGTCTAGCGCCATAAAATCTGTCAAATCCCGCTTCGGCGATCAATTCTTTTGCCTTTTCGTCTAGGGTTATATTAATGCCCCTTTCAAGCGCTTTTTTTTGAATGTTTTCAAAGAGTATCCCCACGATATTTATGATAGCATGACTATCTAGGGCGTTAAAGGAGATGATTTCATCTAGGCGGTTTAAAAATTCCGGCTTGAAAAATTGCCTCAAGCTCTCTTTGATCGCTTTTTGTTTGTCGGCTTCACTCAAATTTTCTTCTAAAAGCACGCCGCTAGCCACATTGCTGGTTAAAATCAAAATCGTGTTTTTGAAATCCACCCTCACGCCCTTACTATCGGTTAAATGCCCCTCATCTAAAACCTGCAACAAGAGGTTAAACACATCCGGATGGGCTTTTTCCACTTCATCTAATAACACCACGCTATAAGGCTTTCTGCGCACCGCTTCGGTCAATTGCCCGCCTTCTTCATAGCCCACATACCCAGGAGCGGCCCCAATAAGACGGCTGATAGCGTGCTTTTCCATGTATTCACTCATGTCAATTCGTATAAGATTTTTATCGCTATCAAACAAGAATTGTGCCAAAGCTTTAGCGCTCTCGGTTTTACCCACGCCTGTTGGTCCTAAAAAGAGGAAACTCCCTATGGGCTTGTTGCTATCGCTAAGGCCGGCCTTATTCCTTTTAATCGCTTTAGCGATCGCTTTGATCGCTTTTTCTTGCCCCACCACTCTTTTTTGCAATTCGCTTTCAATGTTTAAAACCCTATTTTTTTCGCTTTGGAGCATTTTTTGGACCGGGATGTGCGTCCATTGGCTCACGATCTCAGCGATGTTGTTTTCGGTTAAAGCGTTTTGCAACAACGCCCCGTTTTGTTGCATCGTTTCCCATTTATACTGCAATTCTTTTTCTTTCTTTTCCTTTTCAGGGATTTTAGAGTATTCAATTTCAGCCGCTTGCTGGTAATCCCCATTGCGTTTAAACCTTTCGGCTTCTTTTTTCAAGCTTTCCATTTCCATTTTCAAGCGTGAAATTTCTTTGAACACTTCTTTTTCGTTTTCAAATTGCGCTTCTAATTGGATTTTTTCTTCTTTCAAATCGCTCAATTCTTTAAGGATTTCTTGCATGCGTTTGTGGTTGCTCTCTTTGTTTTCCATTTCAAGGGCTTGTTTTTCCATTTCTAGTCTTTGAATGGAGCGCTTCACGCTAGAGAGTTTGGCCGGCTCTGATTCCATTTGCATTTTTAATTGAGCCGCCCCCTCATCAATCAAATCAATCGCTTTATCGGGCAAAAACCTATCGGTGATATAACGGCTAGAGAGTTTAGCGCTCGCTATGAGCGCGGAGTCATTGATGGTGATATTATGGTGCGTTTCTAAAGTTTCTTTCAACCCCCTCAAAATCTGTAAAGCTTCATTGATGCTAGGCTCATTGAGTAAAATGGGTTGGAAACGCCTTTGTAGCGCCATGTCTTTTTCAAAATACTTGCGGTATTCTTTTAGAGTGGTCGCTCCAATCGTGTGCAATTCCCCCCTAGCGAGCGCGGGTTTTAAAATATTGGCCGCATCCATGCCCCCCTCACTAGCCCCAGCCCCTACAATCGTGTGGATTTCATCAATGAATAAAATCACATTCGCGCTTTTTTTAACTTCTTCAATCACCTTTTTCAGGCGCTCTTCAAACTCGCCTCTGTATTTCGCTCCAGCCACCAATAAGCTCAAATCTAAAGCGATAACCCGTTTGTTTAAAAGCGTTTTAGGCACTTCCTTATTCACAATGCGTTGGGCTAGCCCTTCCACAACAGCCGTTTTCCCCACTCCAGGCTCACCTAGTAAAATAGGGTTATTTTTTGTTTTTCTTATCAAAATTTGCATCATGCGAATGATTTCTTCATCTCTTCCGATCACGGGATCCAGCTTATTTTCTAGGGCTTTTTGCGTCAAATCAATGCCAAATTTTTCTAAACTTTCCAAGTTAGAATCATCGTTTTTATCCTGAATAGTCCTGCCTTTTCTTAAAGATTCTAAAGTTTTTTGCAATTCCTTAGTGTCTAAATAAGGTTTTAAAACGCTTTCAAAAAGGCTCATGTTCGCCAAAAGATACACATCGGTAGCGATGAAAGAATCGCCCGTTTTAGCCATCAAACCTTGAGCGTTTTCTAAACTTTGGATTAGAGCTTGGTTTAATTGGATATTTTGCTTGCTGATTTGTGAAACTTTAGCGAACTTATTCAACTCGCTTTGAACGCTAAGCCTTAAAGCTTCAATATCCACAGGCATTTTTTGTAAGGCTTGAATGAGAATGCCTTGGGAATTATTGAGCATGGCAAAAAGCATGTGCAAGGGCGTTACTTCAGCGTTTTTATGGTGCAAGGCTAAAGCGAGCGCGCTGTCTAAAGTCTCATGCAATTGGTCAGTCATTTTTTCAAATAAATTCATTATCAATCCTTTTTGAGTTTTAAAATCTTTACTATTTTACACTATTTTAACCCTCAAAGGTTTTTAAAACGCTCACACTAACGACAAACTCTCTAAAATACGCTTTTTAGACAACTCGCAATATTCTTTTTCAATCTCTAAACCCACGCTAAAACGCCCTAAAGCGTTCGCCTCTAAAATAGTCGTGCCAGAGCCGCTAATAAGGATCAAAAATCGTGTCTTCTAAAAAAGAAAACAATTGGATGCAACACCTGGGTAATTCCCTTGGGAATGGGGCTGGGTGCTTTAAGCGTTTTTTGGATTCACCGCTAAAACTCCATAACCCATTAGTATAGAGTAAAAATTCCTCTTTACTGATTGTAGAAGTTTGTTTTTTTCGCTTGTATTCGTTTTTATAAAAAACAACAATCAACTCCACAGGAGCGATCGCATAAGGTGCGCTAGCTTGCAGCCAACTCCCCCAAGCGGTGCGTCTTGAAATATTGCTTTCATTCCAAATGATCGTATTTTGGTATTTCCAACCGCATTCTTTAGCCACTATAGTAATATCAGCCCCTAAACTTTGCTTGCCGTGTTTATTCGTATCTAAAGGGACATTCAAGCACAACCTCGCCTGTTCCTTACCCCAAAAATAACAATTTTTAAGCCAATTTTTACACCAATTCAAATAATCATCATAAGCCCTAAAATCATTGCTCCCTTGATACTCAATACTCAAATTATAGGGCGGTGAAGTGATGCATAAATCATAAAAACCTTTTTCAAAAGTCTCTAAAACGCTCGCATCGCCATGGTATAAATCCAATTTCTCCAAACTGAAATAAGGTTTCATAAAAGCCTTTTTAAATCTTCTAACAAATTTTCTATGCCCTTAATTTTAGAGCTTTGATCAAAATGGCTTTTGGCTAAATAAAGGCCATCTAGTTCATGCTCCATAACGATCCTAGCCTTTTTAGGCTTGTCTTTAAAGCTGATTTCATCATCGTTATCCGGCGTTATCATGAAAACTTTAATGTGAGAAGTTATAGGCGATTGTAAGAGTTTTAATTTCCAATAAGGCGTTTCTGTGAAACGCTCTCTAAACGAATTTTTTACCGATAAAATCGCTAGGATTTTGACATTATCCTTGTTGGTTTGATAAAGAATAATATCTGGCAACACGCTATATTCTCCAAAATGCACCAATAAAGCCCGTTTGACTCTATCCAGCTCGCCATTAATGCACTTAGCCCTTAAGATTTTATCGTTCGTCATTTTGACATTGTTTTTAATACAGAAATCTTTTAATAAAAGTTCTATGATTTTTTCTAACGCTCTTCCAACCGCGCTGACAAAGCCTTGTCTGGCCAAAATACTGGCCTCTTCCTTGCTTTTATTTTGCTTCATATAATCGTTCATTTTATGGTTTAAAAAGCGTTCTTTTTCTTGCGCGTAAAAAACCTGCAAAAACTTGTAAGGCTCAGGGTATTCTCTCATAAAATCTTTAAAACGCTCTAAAATAATATCCGCTAAACCCAATCCAAACACCTTAATCAACAGGAATCAATCAAATTATAATACAAAACTTTTTGATAATGGCTGGCGTTTGAAACAAGCTATAATATTGACATAATTTAATCAAGGGTCAGATATGCAATTTTTAAATCAGTCTTTAGGATTTTTTAATAAGGGGTGCTTTGAACCCATTGACAGAAACTTCATTACAGAAAGCTATCAAGCACTAAAGCCGATTGAAGAAATTCAAAATAAATACAATAAACATGACAACGATTCATTTTTGAATGAATTGAGAGATAGCATGGTAGCTTTATATTTAGATTATGATCTCATCAATACCCAAAAGCATGGCCTTGATGCTAAAAGAAGTTCAAGCGATGAATTTTTAGAAATCAAACAAGTATCTTTTCAAAGTAAAACTTGGAGTGCGACTTTTAATGACACCACTTTAGAAAAAGCCAAAGTTTTTTGCGATATTAAAACGACTTTAGCCGTGGGTGTTTGGAATAATATTTCTAATCTTTTATTCATTGTTTATGGAAAGCACCCTGAAATGGGATTGTATTTAGAGCAAAAAGTGAAAGAGTGTCATAACGAAAGGAGGCATTCAACTCAAACGATAGGAATTAGTAAATTAATCAAAGAATTTGAATTTAAAATGAAACCCATTGATTCAAAAGAACAAGAGCTTATCAATCTTTTTAATCTTAAATTTGGTCATTTTTCTTGGGAAAACCATCTTGCATAAAGTTTTTATAGCATCCAAACGATCTATATAGACCCCCCTTATAACACCAAGAGTTTTAATTTTGAATATGAAGACGATCATGCTGATTATGAAAAATGGATTGAAGAACATTTGATTTTAGCAAAGGCTGTGTTAAAACAAAGTGGTTGCATCTTTATTTCTATGGACGATAATAAAATGGCTGAAGTTAAAATCATTGCCAATGAAATTTTTGGAACGCGCAATTTTTTAGGCACTTTTATCACCAAACAAGCCACAAGATCCAACGCTAAACACATCAATATTACCCATGAGTATGTTTTAAGCTACGCCAAAAATAAAGCGTTCGCTCCTAGTTTTAAAATCTTACGAACGCTTTTGCCCATTTATGCTAAACCCTTGAAAGATTTAATGCAAACGATTAAGAATGTTTTTAAACAAAAAGGACAAGCTCAAGCCCAACTTGCCCTAAAAGAACAAATCAAAGAGTTATCTCAAAAAGAACATTTTAATTTTTTAAAAAATTATAATTTGGTGGATGAAAAAGGTGAGATTTATTTCGCTAAAGATCTATCCACGCCTTCACACCCACGCAGTGTAGCGATACAAGAAATCAATCTTTTTTTAGAACCCTTAAAAAGCAGAGGGTGGAGCAGCGATGAAAAGCTTAAGGAGTTATATTATCAAAATAGGCTTATTTTTAAGAACAATCGCCCTTATGAAAAATACTACCTAAAAGAATCGCAAGATAATTGTTTGAGCGTGTTAGATTTTTATAGCCGACAAGGCACAAAAGATCTAGAAAAATTAGGCTTAAAAGGGCTTTTTAAGACGCCAAAACCTGTAGCATTGATTAAATATTTATTATTATGCTCCACCCCTAAAGATTCTATTATTTTAGATTTTTTTGCAGGCAGTGGGACAACAGCGCAAGCGGTTATAGAAGTTAATAAGGATTATTGTTTGAATTGGTCTTTTTATTTGTGCCAAAAAGAAGAAAAAATTAAAAATAACCCGCAAGCTGTTAGCATTTTAAAAAACAAGGGGTACCAAAACACGATTCCAAACATCATGCTA
Source organism: Helicobacter pylori (assembly GCF_030062585.1). Classification (NCBI taxonomy): domain Bacteria; kingdom Pseudomonadati; phylum Campylobacterota; class Epsilonproteobacteria; order Campylobacterales; family Helicobacteraceae; genus Helicobacter; species Helicobacter pylori. The sequence goes on from NZ_CP071935.1 coordinate 63,388, forward strand.
TTGCGTTTAGAAAAGATCATCAAAAGAAGTGAATACGAGATTTTAAAAACAAAATCTATTTTATTTTAAATATTATTTTTCAAACCCCTATACCCTATCCACGCTCAAAATTTCAGCGCTCGCTCTGGCTTTTTCATTACTCAATTCAATTTTATCGCCCCTTTTTAATGCCTCTAATTCTATCGCTTGATTATTTTTATTCACCAACGCCCCGAATTGGGGTAATTTCAAATATGCATGAGCGAGTTTGAGGGCGTTTTCTAGCCTGTTTAAGCGCTCTGTTTTAGTTTGTAAAAAAGGGCTTGTTAATGTTTGAATAGAGATTTTTTCTAAAAGCGTTTTTTTAAAGCGTAAAAATTCTAGGGTTTTATTTTCTAGAGCGATTTTTAATTTTTCTAGTTTTAAGGTGTTTAAATGGTGCTTGTTTTCAAAACTCAATCGTTTCAAAGAGACCGCTAAATGCTCTAAATGCACCTTTTTTTGGTGGAGCAAAGTTTTAAAAGAGCGGTGCAATTTCACATTAAACCCATCAAGTCTTTGCAACCATTCATCGCTATTAGGGAGTAAAATCTCCATCGCGTTTGAAGGCGTAGAAGCCCTTAAATCCGCCACTAAATCGCTCAATAAAAAATCGCTCTCATGCCCAATAGCTGACATGCTGAAAGTTTTAGCCAAATACAGAGCGTCAGCGATTTTTTCATCATTGAAAGAATACAAATCCTCCATGCTCCCTCCACCCCTAGCCATTACAATCGCATCAAAAGCGTTTTTTGTGTCATGAAAACTATCCGCATAAGCGATGCTCTCCACCACGCTTTGAACGCACCCTTCCCCTTGCATTAAAGTGTTGATACAGACTAATTCGCATATTGGCCATCGTTTGGAAGCGATCTTTTTCATGTCCGCCCAAGCGGCTGAATTTTGAGAAGTGATGACTGCCACTCGTTTAGGAAAACTTGGCTTGGGTAATTTATTGGCTTCATCAAAATAGCCTTTAAGGCGTAATTTTTCTTTCAATTGCTCTAAAGCTAAAGTTAATGAACCTATCTCTTTAGGCTCTATTTCAAAGCAATTGATTTGATAATCCCCCCTTGGAACATACACGCTAATGCCCCCAAAAACAACCATTTCCTGCCCTTCTTTTAAAGCGAATTTGAGCCTGTTAGCGTTCCCTTTAAACAGCACGCATTTAATAACCGACTGGCTGTCTTTGAGCGAAAAATACGCATGGCCGCTCACCTTATGGACAGTCAAATTACTCACTTCCCCTTGAACCCTAACTTGCAAAAAAGTCGCTTCTAGAAGGGCTTTGATTTGCGCATTGATTTCGCTCACGCTCAATACATGCATCAACTCCCCCTTTTATAGCAAACGAGTGATGTCATTGAAAAGCCCTAAAAACATGATAAAAACCAAAAACCCCACCCCCGCTAGCCACAACGCATTTTGTATGGGCGTTGGCAAAGCGATATGAAAAATATTTTTAAAAACGACCCCTAGCATTTGCGCCCCATCTAAGGCTGGAATGGGTAATAAATTTAAAATCCCTAAATTGATAGACAAAAACGCCCCAAACAACAAAAGCATGCTCAAACTATTCGCATGGCTTAACGCTCCCACAATGCCTACCACCCCACTCAATTCTTTAACTGAAGCGCTTCCCATAATCAAACGCCTTAAAGAATCCCCAATCAAAACAACGCCCTCTTTAAACCGACTCAAGGCCTGTTCAAACGCTTGAAACACGGAATAAGAGACAACGCCCATTTTTTGCATGTCCGGCTTGATGCCTATCGCTTTATACCGGATCATTTCATTAGGATCATTAGATTCGCTTATCATCGCTACGATTTTGGGGGTTAGGCGTTTTTCTAAAATCTGATTGTTTCGCTCTATTTCTAAAATTAACTCGCCTTGAGAATGCACTACTATGTCTCTAATCTCTCTAAAACTCGCTATTTTTTGATGGTTGATAGAAAGGATTTTATCCCCCTTTAACAGCCCGGCCTCTAGCGCGTTTTTTTCTAAGTCGCCAATGATTGGCAGTAAGACTTTTTCCCCGCTCAATGCCAGAAAAAAATACACTAAAATCGCAAAAAGAAAATTAAAAAACGCCCCCCCAAATAGTATCCATAGCTTTTGGAAAGGGCTTTTTTGCGCGTAGCTATCATTTGCTTGATTAATTTCATTTTCTTCATTTTCTTCTTTATCCATGCCCTTTAATTTCACATAGCCCCCAAGCGGGATCAAAGACAAAGCGAATTGCGTGCCAAAAAGCTTAAAAAAACAGAGTTTTTTACCAAAACCAATGCTAAACACTTCCACCTTGACCCCGCAAATCCTAGCAATAACAAAATGCCCTAACTCATGGACAAAGATTAAAAACGCCAGCATTAAAACCGCTATAATGAACATCATACCCCTGCAGGCTCTTTGGTGTTAGGATCTTTTAGGGTTGGCTCTTTGGGAGGCGTGGGTGGTGTGGGGGGCGTGGGATCTGTGGTTTTTTGGCTTTCTTTATTTTCTTTATTTTCTTTTGGGGGTTTTTGCCACAACTCTGTCAAAGCCGCCGCTTTTTTAGGATCCATTTTGGCTAAAATTTTGCCTAATTCTTGAGGTTTTAGCGCCATTAAAATTTCTAAAGCGTTTTGAGTGGGCAAATTTTCTAAAATCAAGGCAGACTTAGAATCTTTCATTTTAGAATAAGTCTCGCCAATCTTGCTGTCTTTAGCCTGCTTGATTTCTCTTAAAATGCCTTCATTTTCTTCTATCAAATTTTTAAGGCGTTTTTTTTCTTCCGTTTGTAAGGTTTTAAAGGCTTCTTCTTTAGCGGCTAAATTTTTCAGTTTTTCGTCTATTTCTTTTTCTTTTTTGCTTAACAGATCGTTTTTTTCATCTAAAAGGCGGGCGTTTTCGGTTTGCAAGATCCTTAAAGACTGCTCTTTTTCACTCAATTGGCGCAAATCGTCTTTTAATTCGGCTTTTTTAGATTCAAAAATCGCAGAGCATTGCAACAATTCTTGCGCGGCTTCTTCGCCAAAGAGCGCTTGTAAAATCAAGCCCATTAACAAGATTTTACGCATGCAAGCCCCCTTTTTGCCAGTGTAAAATCATGGCGTTTTCGTCCAAAAGGGCCTGCTCTTTTTTTTCCAAAATTTTCTGTTCTTTTTGCTTTTCATTTTCTAAAATGATTTTAGCTTTTTCTAATTCCTGGTTAGCCAAAAAATAATCTTTTTCTAAAACTTTTAAATCCTTGTTTAAATTCTCGCCCTCTTGTTGGCAATATTCTATCTCCATTCTTAGAGTGCTTTTTAATTGCTGGGTTTGTAAAAAAAGGCTCATTCCCCCCAACTCAGGGTTTTTAAACGCGCTCAATTGGGCTTGTTTGTCCAAAATTTCTCGCTCGTTTTGTTGCAATTCTAAACGCTTGCTTTCAAGCTTTCGCTCTATTTTTTCTAACGCAAGGGTTTTTAATTGCACCAACACAGAAGCGAATTTTTTCATAGAAAAATCGTGTCTTCTCTTTCAGGGCTTGTAGAAATAAGACCAATTTTCACCCCCACTTCTTTTTCAATAAAACGGATATACTCTCTAGCGTTTGGCTCTAAATCGTCTAATTTTCTCACGCCCACGCTTTTTTCCCAGCCTTTAAAAGTTTGATAGATCGGTGCGCAACCTTTCAAATCGCTAGGGAAAGCCTCTAATCTTTCGCCCTTTCTTTCATAAGCCACGCACACCTTAATCGCATCAATCCCGTCTAAAACGTCTAATTTCATTAAGGCTAATTGCGTACAACCATTCAAAGCGCAAGCGTATTTTAAAGCCACCAAATCCAGCCACCCGCAACGCCTTGGGCGCTTGGTTGTCGTGCCAAACTCTGCGCCCTTAGTCCTTAAATGATCGCCCATGGGTGTAGCGTCTTCGCTAGGGAAAGGCCCATTACCCACACGAGTAGAGTAGGCTTTCGTGATGCCTATCACTTCATTGATCGCTTTAGGGTTTAAGCCGGTGCTCACGCATGCGCTAGCGCTCGTGGTGTTAGAGCTTGTTACAAAAGGGTAAGTCCCTAAATCAATGTCTAAAAGCGTGCCTTGCGCCCCTTCTAGCAGGATTTTTTCACCCTTTTGGTTCGCTTCTATCAGCATGCTTGTCGTGTCTTTGATAAAGGGGCGGATTTTTGGGGTGTATTGTTTAAAATACTCTCTCAAATCTTTTTCGTAATCCTCGCCCAAATCATACGCTTCTTTAAAAGGCTCAATAGCTTTGAAATGCGCTTTTAGTTTCTCTTCTAATATGGTATCGTCTAATAAATCCCCCATTCTTATCCCGCTCCTGGCCATTTTATCCTCATAGCAAGGGCCTATGCCTTTTTTAGTCGTGCCGATGTTTTGAGATTTTTCTTTAAAAGCGTCTTTTTTGGCATGATAAGGCAAGATCACATGGGCTCTGTCGCTGATAAACAAACGATTTTCTAAATCCTCAAATGCGCTGATTTCTTCGCACAAATCCTTAATACTCACGACCACCGCGCTAGAAATGATATTCTTGCATTTGGGGTATAAAACCCCTGAGGGCATTAAATGCAAAGAATGCTTAACCCCCTTATGCACAATGGTATGCCCCGCATTATGCCCGCCTTGATAGCGCACCACAAAGTCATAATCTTTAGCGATCCTATCAACAATCTTTCCTTTCCCCTCATCTCCCCACTGAATCCCCACAACGACATCTGCCATAAAATATTATCCTTAAAACAAAGTAGATTGGATGGTTTAAAAGCTTGTTAGAATACCAAAAAAAAGTAAAAAGCCCCTTTAAGCTCTAATAAAAAAGAGCTTAAAACCCTATCGTGTAATTGATATAGAACGCATACAAACGCCTGTAATCCACATCAGCCCCATTGGCCCTCAAATACCTTTGATTGATAGCTGGGATTTTCACGCCAAATTCCATACCATGCTGAATGCTTTGAGACGCGCTCAAAAACCGGCGGTGCATGGTGCTGGCAAAATGAGCCCTTAAGCCCAAATTAAACAAAAATTGGAAATTCGTGGGAGTGGGGTATTCTTTAAACGAGTTTTCAATTTGACCTCTTAAAGAGCTATCCCAAGTGTTACCCGCTATTTGAATGCCCCCAAACACCCCCACATTCAAGGACTGATCGCTAAAAACCCTTCTAAAGATATTCCATAAAAAGTCCGTGCCAGCGCCATAAGTAAAGATATTCGCTTTAACAGCACTGCTAAGACTGCCCAATTGCGTAAAGCCATAATCAAAGAAAGCGTAATATCGTAAGCCTATATTCCTCTTGTTCCCAAAAAATTGCTTGTAGCCCACTTGAATACCAAAGCCATTAATAACCCCATGCTGAGAGCTTTTGCCTGGCCCAAATTGGGGCAAGTAAGGTTCATCGTAATTCTTTAGCATTCCTCCTAGCTGTTTTAGATTCTCTTGGTAAATAGCGATTCGATCCGAGATGGTTTTCACATCCTTTTGGAGCATGGCCCCTGCACCACCGTTCTTCAAGTTTTCTGCAATTTGGCCTAGCTTTGCTGCAGAAGTGTCATTAAAAAGCTGCATTTGGGCTAATAGCCCTTTTAAAAACACCGAATTGCTATCTAAATTCACTCTTGTAAGCGCGTTTAAAAGCGCCACGCTTTCCGTGGCTAAGAGACTGAATTCATTTTGAGAACCATAGAGAACTTTTATAATCCCCACATATTCAGGAACAACTCCATTATTGCTGCCATTATTACTATTATTAACCAAGTTATACAACACATTACTCAAATACACTTGCAAGGCTTGAACGCTATAAGCGTTTTTATTCGCTTCAAAGCGTTGCTCAATTTGGGGGAGTATTTTTTTAAACTGGGTTAATTCTGCGTCGTTGTTGCCAACAGTTGTATTAGTATTGACAATTTGATTGCCTATCCCTAAAAGAGCGTCCATGGTCGTGTTTGTCGCTAAGGCTAAAAGCCCGTTACCCCCTGCCATACCCACGCCCACTTGGCGGAAATCATCAATGACACTATTCCTTAGGGTGCTGCCTTTGTTATTGATGTTTTGTTGTGCACCACCGATTTGATAGCCCACTCCCATATAAAAGCCATCGTCTTCAGCTAACGCCACGCTTAAGGGAAGGCTAAAAAGCAGAGCGGTTTTCAAAAGCCCCTTTTTAAGCGCGTGGTATTGACCTTTTTTCATTCTTGTATTCTTTATCTCTTTTGTATTGGTGTTTTTCATCAAGAGCCTTCCTTAAAAACCGACTGAATAGCCCACATAGAAGCTAAAATTCCTCATATAGCTCGCGCTTGAGCCTTGGGTTGCAAAATATTTATGAGCGATAACAGGGATTTTCACCCCAAATTCTATCCCTTGGTCTAGCCTGTGCTTGTTGAAATTGGTTTTTGCAAAGTTGGTGCGCACGCCCAAATCAAACAAAAACTGGAACGAGCTAGACTTGACATCAGGCCTTTGCCCGCTCAACAAGTTCGTTACATTCGTGCTCCAAGTTTGCCCTGCAATTTGAGCACCAAAGAAAAGACCGATCGTAGTCCTTTCCCTCCTTCTAGAGCGTTCATACACATTGTATAAAAAATCCGTTCCTACCCCATAAGTAACAAGATTCGCTCCCACTTTTAAATTCGTATCGCCAAAATTTGCATAGCCATAATCCAAAAACCCGTAATACCTTAAGCCAACATTTTTCTTATGGGTGAAAAATTGTTTATAGCCCATCTTAGCCCCAAAGCCGTTCATGCTCGCTGACTGATAATCTTTGAGCGAAAAGAGGTTAGGAATATAAGAAATCTTATAAAGAGAACTAGCCGAAGATTCAAACTGACCTAAGCTCGCGTTAATGATGTTTATGACTCTATCTAGCCCTTTCCTATAGATAAGCTGACTCCCGCTAAAACAAGGCGATGCACTGCTACAGATATTTTTTTCAATAAAACTCCCTAACCCCAAAGTCTCACGATCTAAAGAAATCCCGCTCTTAATCAAAGCATTCAGCTCGCTAACCGTAGAATTAGCCCCTATCAAGCCCGTTTGCGAAGAAAAATTTTGCATGCCCGTGGCAATATCGCCCACGCTCACGCCGTTATACGATCCATTAGTCCCGCCCGCGCCTAAAAGCATGACTTTCATGATGTTTTCGTATAGCTGTCCGTTATTGTTTTGTTGGATTTTGCTCAAATCCACTTGCCCTAAAGCTAAAACGATGTTTTGAGCCACTAAGAGCATGCTATCAGTGATACCGATTTGTTCTTTCCCTACATCCACCACCAAAGGCTTAATGACACCCTGACTAGCGTATTGTTGAGATAGATCTAATAGTTTTCCTAAAATCCCTAGAGATTCTTTTAAATTGACTAAGGCTTGGTTTGATGGTCCGTTTTGTGGTTGTGCATTGTTTTTCAGGCTTTCACTCAAAAGAGTTGCTGTTTTATTCCCTAAAATATCCAAGTAGTAGGATAAGGGAATGGCAGAAGTTTGCAACCTCACAGCCCCATCTCTAATCAATTGCTTTAATTCTTGCGCTTGGGTAAAGCCTGGATTTTTCAATTCCTGTCTGGCCAAACTCGTTTGGTAATCTATGACAAAAAACGCCCCATCTTCTTCAGCGTTACACAAAGACATGCTCGCTAGCAAGGAAAGAGCGATCATTTTTTTAAAGGAGTGGTTTTTCAAAAATATCCTTTTTGCTTTGATAAGTGATTTTACTTAATCCATAAAAGAAACTTTCTAATTTTAAGATAATCATTCTTAATTTGCTATTAAGTGTTTCAAAAAAGCATCAAATTGACATCTTTTAAGCAAAATGTTATAATGCTCGCTTAATTTTATTTGGGGTGTTAGCTCAGTTGGGAGAGCACAACGCTGGCAGCGTTGAGGTCAGGGGTTCGAACCCCCTACACTCCACCATTATTTATTACGCTTATCCTCTTTCTTTATGGATCAAACCCATTTTCTTGCTAGTATTACCCATAATTAATTATAATCTTAGGAATTGTTTTTCATCAAGGGAGTTTGAGCGTGAGCAGTTTGTTTAAAATGCGTATTCTTAGTTTTAAAAAGAATAAGCGGGCGGTGTTTTCACTCTATCTTTTTATCGCTTTATTAGCGCTTTCTCTTTTAGCCCCCTTGTGGGTCAATGATCGCCCTTTATTCATCTATAAAGACAATAAAGCGTATTTCCCCATGTTTAAAAATTATGCGGAAGTGGAGTTTGGAGGCGATTTTTTCACCCCTACGGACTATAACGATCCTTATGTGAAGAACACGCTTTTAAAAGACGCTTTCATCATCCATGCGCTCATCCCTTATAGCTACGATACAATCATTATGGATTTAGACTCGCCTGCCCCCACCCCCCCAAGCTTCAAACACCTTTTAGGCACAGACGATCAAGCCAGAGACGTGTTAGCCAGGCTGGTTTATGGCTATCGGGTTTCGTTAGTGTTTGGGATTTTACTCACCCTTTTTAGCGTTCTTATTGGCGTGAGTTTGGGGGCGTTTCAGGGGTATTATGGAGGGCTAGTGGATTTAGTGGGGCAAAGGTTGAGCGAGATTTGGAGCGCGATTCCTATGCTTTTTTTACTCATTGTGATTTCTAGCGCATTTAATTCCAATTTTTGGATCATCTTGTTTTTAGTCTTGCTCTTTAGCTGGATGGGGCTTTCTCAAGTCGTGCGCACGGAATTTTTAAAAGCAAGGAATATGGACTACACTAAAGCCGCTAGAGCGCTTGGGGTGAATGATTTAAAAATCATTTTCTACCATGTTTTGCCCAACGCTTTAGTAGCGACGATCACTTATGTGCCGTTTTTAATGGCGGCCAGTATTTCTACTTTAGTGTCTTTGGATTTCTTGGGTTTTGGCATGCCCATAGGGAGCGCGAGTTTGGGCGAATTAGTCAATCAAGGCAAGGATAATCTCACCACGCCCCATTTGGCCATCGTTGCGTTTGTAGCCATTAGCTTGTTGCTTTCTGTTTTGGTGTTCATTGGCGAAGGGGTGCGCGATGCTTTCAACGCTAACATGCTCAAATAAGGGGGTTACATGCTAGAAATCAAAAATTTAAACTGCGTTTTGAATGCGCATTTTTCGCTCCAAAACATCAATATTTCGTTAAATCCTAGCGAAAGGGTGGCGATCGTGGGCGAGAGCGGGAGCGGGAAAAGCTCTATCGCTAATCTCATCATGCGTTTAAACCCCAGATTCAAACCCCATAATGGCGAAGTGCTGTTTGAAACAACCAACCTTTTAAAAGAAAGCGAAGAATTTATGCAACATTTAAGGGGAAATATTATCGCTTATATCGCTCAAGACCCCCTATCCAGCCTAAACCCCTTGCATAAAATCGGCAAACAAATGAGTGAAGCCTATTTTTTACACCATAAAAACGCTTCTCAAACGCTCCTTAAAGAACAAGTTTTAAACGCCATGAAACAAGTCCAATTAGATGAAAAATTTTTGGATCGTTACCCTTATGAGTTGAGCGGAGGGCAGCGCCAAAGGGTGTGTATCGCTATGGGTATTATTAATGCGCCCAAACTGCTCATTTGCGATGAGCCTACCACCGCGCTAGATGCGCAAATCCAAAACCAGATTTTAGACTTGCTCAAGCAATTGAGCGTGGAAAAAAACATCGCCCTTTTATTCATTAGCCATGATTTAAAAGCGGTCAAACGCTTGGCTGATAGGGTTTATGTGCTAAAAAAAGGCGAGATAGTAGAAACCAATTTGACTAAAGATCTTTTTAATGACCCTAAGCACGAATATTCAAAACTCTTGATTCAGGCCTCAAACTTGCCCGCTAAAAATTTAAAAGCGTTAGACGAGACGCTTTTAGAGGTAAAAGATTTTAGCGTTTATTACTTGCAAAAACGCTTTTTCAGGCCTTCTCTAAAAAAACCCCTTATCGCATCAGTGAATTTTTCCCTCAAAGCCAAAGAAAACATCGGCATCATTGGCGAAAGCGGGAGCGGGAAAAGCTCTTTAGCGTTAGGGCTTTTAAAACTCGCTTTAAATAGCGGAGAAGAAAAGATTTTAGGCCAAAGCGTGGGGCTTTTAAGTTCTAAAGCGTTCAAACCCTACCGCAAGATCTTGCAAATGGTGTTTCAAGACCCTTACGCTTCATTAAACCCTCGCTTAAGCATTCAAAGCATTTTAATAGAAGCTTTGTGCTTTGCTTACCCTAAAGCTTCCAAAGAAGAATGGCATCATTTAGCTGAACTTTGTTTAGAAGAAGTGTGTTTAAACCCTGAATTGCTTAACTTTTACGCTTATGAGCTCAGTGGAGGGGAACGCCAAAGAGTAGCGATCGCTAGAGCGATTGCCTTAAAACCTAAAATCATTCTTTTAGATGAGCCCACTTCTGCTTTAGACAAAAGCATTCAAAAAAGCGTGTTAGAATTGTTGTTAAATTTACAAGAAAAGCAGGATTTGAGCTATTTGTTTATCAGCCATGATTTAGACGTGATCAAAGCGTTTTGCGATAAGGTGTTAGTGATAAGTGAGGGGAAAGTCGTAGAAATGGGCGCTATTGAAGAGGTGTTTGAAAACCCCAAACACGCTTATACGAAGCGTTTGTTAGAATCCAGGCTTTAAAGCTTTATTTTAAAATTCATGCCTTTAAGCGTTTTTAATCGCTTTTTTCTACAAACAAAACAAAGAAACTTGATAAGGGGCTGTTTTTGAATAAGGGTAGTTGTCAATAAAGAATGAAAAGACCTTAGATTCTTTGGGTAAAATCTTTTCTTTAAAGGTTTTTTCATAGCTTTTTTTGACAAACCATTTAAAAGCATGCTCTTCTACAAAATTGTGAGGGTTTTTAAGGACTTCTAGGCGTAAAACGCATTTGTTTAGACTGAATTTGGAATGGTTTTTGACTCCCACTTGCAAAGAAAAGGCGTTGCTATAACTTAAAGGGTTAGCGTGCAAGATGCGTGTTTCTATGGGGTAAATCGCTTGAGTGAGTAAAACCTTCAAAACAAAAGGCATGCTTAAAAACGCACCCAAAAAAGCTGTTGTTGCTATATAGCTAGCTATGCGGTTTCTTAAAAGCAGAGCCAAAAGGAGCAAAACCGCGCAAAAAAGGATTAAAACGCTCGCTATTAAAACGCTGATTAAAGTCGCTTGATTTAAAAAGCCCTTAAAAGACTCCAAAAAAGCTTGGATAAAGGCAAGAGACGCCATGCGTTTTTAAGGCTCTTTAGTCTCAGCGATACTAGATTTAACCTTACTTTTAGTGTCAATCCAAATATTAGGCACAGCCCCACCTGGAGTGAGCATGATTTGAGCGTTGTTGTTCGTTTTTAACGCTTCATTAAACTGGCCTTGAACTTCAATTTGGCGCAGCCTTAAAAGCTTGTCGCTCAAGCTTTGCGAAATGCTTAAATTGGCTTGAGATTTCGCTTTAGCTTCAATCACGATCGCATCCGCCACGCCTTGAGCCTTAATCCTGTTAGCGTCCGCTTCCCCTTTAGCCAGAGCGGCTTGTTTTTGAGCTTCTTGCTTGGATCGTTCCACCTCGTATTTTACCCTTTCTGATTCTTGGCGCGCGATTTGGACTTTTTCAATTTGTTCTTTGATCTTAGCGGGTAAGACGATTTCTCTCAATTGGATAGAGCTTAATTCCACAGGGGTGTTGGGGAGCTTAGAAACTTCTTTATTGATACCGCTATTGATAAGAGCGGCAATCTCGTTGCGCTTAATGGGTAAATCTTCAGCCGGATAGCGCCCCACGACAGATCGCACCACATCGCGCACCACAGGGTTGATGATCTTTTGCTCCCAAGACAAGCCATAAGTAGCGATCGTTTGGGGGGTGGTTTGGGGGTTTAGGCGGTATTGCACGGTGAGTTCAATAGAAACGGTCAAACCCCTACTATCCATCACATTAATAGCGTCGTTTCTAAAAATCCCTTGGTTTTTACCCGCCACGCCCATGTCTTCGGTGCGTGAAAAATTGATATTTCTGATCCTTGTATCCACAATAAGAATGTCTTGAATGATAGGCACAAAAAAGTGGATTCCTGGCTGTAAGGGGGTGGGTTCGTATTTCCCGGCGGTAATTTTAATACCAATTTCTCCTGAGCTAATCACTTCAAAAGGCTTGGCCAAAAAAGCGATAACGCCCAAAAGGACAATGACAATCAAAACCGATAGTTTTTTGGAATTAAAAGAGTTAGACGGCGGGATGAAACGCCCCCCATTATTAGGTGTGTTGGGCGTGGGGTTTTCTCTTTGAGGATTTTTCTTTTTTAAATGTTCGTTCAAATCAATGGGCATGAATTTCCTTTTTAAATATTTTAACGGCGTTTGGGTTTTTTAGAATAACGATTCGTTTTGGGGTGTTTGTCTCTGTGCTGACCCTTTTTAAAAGAGTGCGCTGGCTCGTGCTGGTGCGTTTTTTTGTGAGAGGGTTTTGGCGTTTTTTCTTTAGGGTTTTGAATCGCATCAATTTCTTGCTGGTTCAAGCCGATTTTGCTGGTTTCAAACTGCAAACTCAAAAGTTTTAAAACCAATTGAGACGGCTCAAAAATTTCGGTAAGCTGTTCATAAAGGCTGATGATCCCTTCAGACACTTTAGCGTCATGCAAGGTTTTGATGATCTGATTTTCGTTAATGGTGGGGATTTCAAAAAGTTCAATCTCTGAATCAATTTCTTTTTGCATGCGTAAAAGCTCTTTGTATTCTAAAGGGGTTACTAAAGTGATCGCCATGCCTTTTTTGCCCGCTCGCCCGGTTCTCCCGATGCGATGGATATAGCTCTCAGTGTTTAGGGGCAAGTGGTAATTAAACACATGGCTTACACCGCTAATATCAAGCCCACGGCTCGCCACATCCGTAGCCACTAACACATCAGCGTCATTTTTTTTAAACGCCATGATAGAAGCACGCCGATCCCTTTGATCCATATCCCCATGCAAGGCGGTGCTTTTGTAATTTTTAGAAGCAAGGAATTGGTGCAATTCATCGGCTTCTTTTTTGGTGCGCGTGAAAACAATGCTCTTTTTGGGTGCTTGGGTGTCTAAAAGGCGCATGATCGCTTCGGCCCTCTCATGCTCGTTGATCACATAAAAGCGTTGGGTGATGTCGGTGTTAGTGATATTAGAAGGAGCGATATGGATTTTAATAGGGTTTTCTAAAATCTTATCCGCTAGTCTTTTAATCGGCTCTGGCATCGTGGCTGAAAAAAGCAAAATCTGCGCTTCGCTAGGGAGGTAGTCAAAAATCTCTTCAATATCGTCTAAAAACCCCATATCCAACATTTCATCGCTTTCATCTAACACGACCACTTTAGGCACAAATTTATGGATGCGCTCATTCTTTAAATGATCCAACAGCCTTCCTGGTGTAGCGATCATCACTTGGGGGTTTTTCTTAATGAATTCGCATTGTTTTTTAACGCTCTGACCTCCATACACGCACACGGTTTTAGTCCTGGTGTGTTTGCCCAATTTAAAAATCTCATCGCTAATTTGCATGGCTAATTCTCTAGTGGGCGTGATCACTAAGGCCTCTATGGTGTGGTTGTTTTTAAGGTTGTTGATAATGGGCAGAGCGAAAGCGGCGGTTTTTCCTGTGCCTGTTTGGGCTTGCGCGATGACATCTCGGCCTTGCAAAACAGCCGGAATGGCCCTTTCTTGAATGGGGCTTGGGGAAGTGAAACCGGCTTCATAAACGGATTTTAAAACCGATTCTTTTAAGCCCAAATCATTAAAACTAGGCTTATGATAAGCGTCATCATCAATTTCTGTAGGAAGTGGTGGTTGATTCAATTCCATGGGAGATTCATACCTCAATTTAATTTGAAACTTTAAGCTGATAAAAGGCTAAAATTAAAATCTTTGATTTAAAGTTTATAAGATTTTTGAGTATAGCATAAAAATGCGCTCAATTAAGTTTAAAGTTTTTATAAAAGGCTTATGCTAAAATAATTAGAATTAAGGAATAAGAAAGGGTTTGATTGAAACGGGTGTTTTTGTGGCTTATTTTTGTATTAGCTTTCCACAAGCTTTTGGCCGAAAAAATAGGCGATATAGCGAGCGTGGTGGGCGTAAGGGATAACCAGCTGATTGGCTATGGGCTTGTGATTGGCTTAAATGGCACAGGGGATAAATCCGGCTCAAAATTCACCATGCAATCCATTTCTAACATGCTAGAGAGCGTGAATGTCAAGATCTCTGCAGATGATATTAAATCTAAAAATGTCGCTGCCGTGATGATTACAGCCTCCTTGCCCCCCTTTGCAAGACAGGGCGATAAAATTGATATTCACATTTCTTCTATTGGGGATGCAAAATCCATTCAAGGAGGGACTTTGGTGATGACCCCTTTAAATGCGGTGGATGGGAATATTTACGCCCTCGCTCAAGGGGCTATCACTTCGGGCAATTCTAATAACTTGCTCTCAGCCAATATCATCAACGGGGCGACTATTGAAAGGGAGGTTTCGTATGATTTGTTCCATAAAAACGCCATGACTTTAAGCCTGAAAAACCCCAATTTTAAAAACGCTATCCAAGTGCAAAACACTTTAAATAAGGTGTTTGGCAATAAAGTAGCCATAGCGCTAGATCCAAAAACCATTCAAATCACCCGCCCAGAGCGTCTTTCTATGGTAGAGTTTTTAGCCTTAGTGCAAGAAATCCCTATTAATTACAGCGCGAAAAATAAGATCATTGTAGATGAAAAATCAGGCACGATCGTTTCAGGAGTGGATATAATAGTGCATCCTATAGTGGTTACAAGCCAAGACATCACGCTTAAGATCACTAAAGAGCCTTTAAATGACTCTAAAAACACGCAGGATTTAGACAATAACATGTCCTTAGACACCGCTCATAACACGCTGAGCTCTAACGGGAAAAACATCACCATTGCCGGGGTGGTAAAAGCCTTACAAAAAATTGGCGTGAGCGCTAAAGGGATGGTTTCAATCTTGCAGGCCCTAAAAAAAAGCGGCGCGATTAGCGCTGAAATGGAGATATTATGATAAACAACAATAAAGCCATGTTAGAGCAATACAACGTTTCTAAATTAGCGAGCGAAGAGAAATTAAAAGCGCTAGCTCAAACTAAAAACGACAAGCTCCTCAAAGAACAAACCGATTCTTTTGAAGCGTTGCTTTTAAAATTCATGCTAGATACTGCTATGAAAATGGATAACCCCTTGTATCCTAAAGCCCCTGGCGATGAGATTTATGCGTCCATGTATAAGGATACTCTCTCTAAAGAATTGAGCGGGAATTTTGGCTATAGCGAAATGCTGTTTAATTTCTTAAAAGAGCAAGAAAAACAAAAACCATGAAAAAATCCAAGCGCTTAAAACGCCCTTATTTAAAGCGTTCCCATTTGAAACACTCTAATAAGGCTTCTTCTTTCAAGGAGTTGTTAAAAAAAGAAGACAATGTGATTTCATTAGAAAATTTTAAACCCAAAGAGAGCGAAGATTTATTAGAAAATTTTTCCAACAAAAAAGACATGCAAGAATTGCTAGGGCTTTTAAACCAATTCATTTTACAAAGCTACAAGGTGGAAAAGGAATTTAAGGATTATAAAGCCCTCTATGAATGGGTCATAGAGATTTTACCGCAAGCGATTTGGGTGATGAATGAAAACGGGAGCTTTTTTTATAAAAATTCTTTAGCCAATCAAAGCCATGAGGTGTTCAATAAGGCTAAATTAGAAAATTTTAACACCGAAATTGAACATGAAAATAAAAGCTATTTAGTCCAGCAAAACAGCATTCAAGGCAAGCAAATCATCACCGCAACCGATATTAGCGCTCAAAAACGCCAAGAGAGGCTCGCTTCTATGGGGAAAATTTCAGCGCATTTAGCCCATGAGATCAGAAACCCCGTAGGCTCTATCTCCCTTTTAGCTTCGGTGTTATTAAAGCATGCGAACGAAAAGACTAAGCCCATTGTTGTAGAATTGCAAAAAGCTTTATGGCGCGTAGAAAGGATCATTAAAGCCACCTTGCTTTTTTCTAAAGGCATTCAAGCCAACCGCACCAAGCAAAGTTTGAAAACGCTAGAGAGCGATCTCAAAGAAGCCCTAAATTGCTACACTTACTCTAAAGACATTGATTTTCTTTTTAATTTTAGCGATGAAGAAGGGTTTTTTGACTTTGATTTAATGGGGATTGTGTTGCAAAACTTCTTGTATAACGCTATTGATGCGATTGAAGCCTTAGAAGAGAGCGAACAGGGGCAGGTGAAGATTGAAGCGTTCATTCAAAATGAATTTATCGTCTTCACCATTATTGATAATGGCAAGGAAGTGGAAAACAAAAGCGCTTTATTTGAGCCTTTTGAAACCACCAAATTAAAGGGTAATGGACTAGGGTTAGCCCTGTCTTTACAAGTCGTTAAGGCCCATGAAGGGAGCATTGCGCTATTAGAAAATCAAGAAAAAACCTTTGAAATTAAGATTCTTAACGCTTCTTGAGTGATAATATCCCCCTTAAAAAATGAGTTTTACGATAAAACAAAATTTTAAAAAGATTAAATAATATTAAATTGAATAGGGTTTATCAGTTTTTGACAAAAATAAGATCAAAAAAATTTTTTATTAACTCTTTTGGTGTAGGATAGCGATCAAGGTTTTTATGAAAGTAAAAGCCTAAAACAATTTTAAAAAAAGGACTTTTGATGAAAACATTTGAAATTTTAAAACATTTGCAAGCGGATGCGATCGTGTTATTTATGAAAGTGCATAACTTCCATTGGAATGTGAAAGGCACCGATTTTTTCAATGTGCATAAAGCCACTGAAGAAATTTATGAAGAATTTGCGGACATGTTTGATGATCTCGCTGAAAGGATCGCTCAATTAGGACACCACCCCTTAGTCACTTTATCCGAAGCACTCAAACTCACTCGTGTTAAAGAAGAAACTAAAACGAGCTTCCACTCTAAAGACATCTTTAAAGAAATTCTAGGCGATTACAAACACCTAGAAAAAGAATTTAAAGAGCTTTCTAACACCGCTGAAAAAGAAGGCGATAAAGTAACCGTAACTTATGCGGACGATCAGTTAGCCAAGTTGCAAAAATCCATTTGGATGCTAGAAGCCCATTTGGCTTAAGCTATCAAAAAGAAGCCCAGCATGAGAGATTACAGCGAGCTTGAAATTTTTGAGGGAAACCCCTTAGACAAGTGGAATGACATTATTTTTCATGCGAGTAAAAAGCTTTCTAAAAAAGAGCTAGAAAGGCTTTTAGAGCTTCTGGCTCTTTTGGAAACTTTTATAGAGAAAGAAGACTTGGAAGAAAAGTTTGAATCTTTCGCTAAAGCTTTAAGAATGGATGAAGAGTTGCAACAAAAAATAGAGAGCAGGAAAACAGATATTGTGATCCAATCCATGGCGAATATTCTCAGCGGGAATGAATGAGCTTATCCGCTATGGCTTGATATTCCTCTTTTTTTTAAAGGCGTTTGGGCTTGATTATGGGATAGATAAAACGCTAGAATTAAAAAAAGATGAAGTGTTTAAAGCGATCATCAAAGACACTTCAAATGAACAAACCAAAGAAATTACGCTCTGTTGGACGCTATATGCAAATAAAGGTTTAGTCATCAACATGCGTTTTAACCATTTCCCTTACCAGTTTATTTTATACACCGATCATGCGAGAAACACCTATAACCTCAAAGTTTTTGAAGAAAAATTTTCTTCTAACAGCGCTCTGTCGCTTGTGTTTAAAGATTTTAAAGAAGATAAAGCCACTTTAAGGCTTTTAGCCCTTATGCCCCTTGTTTTTTCCCCTAAAGAGCCTTAAGGAATTTGCATGCAAGAAAAACAACTTCAAGCCATTCAAAATAAAATCGCTTCTTGGATCAAAGAAATTGAAAGCGGCTTTATAGATGCATTGTTTTCTAAGATCGGCCCTTCAAAAATGCTGCGTTCCAAACTCATGCTCGCTTTGTTAGACGAAAAAACAGACGCTATTTTATTGGATAAAGCCTTCAATTTGTGTGCGATTGTGGAAATGATACAGACCGCTTCTTTATTGCATGATGATGTGATTGACAAGGCGACCATGCGCCGAAAACTCCCCAGCATTAACGCTCTTTTTGGCAATTTTAACGCCGTGATGCTTGGGGATGTGTTTTATTCTAAAGCCTTTTTTGAACTATCTAAAATGGGCGAATCCATCGCTCAAATCCTCTCTAATGCGGTTTTAAGGCTCTCTAGGGGCGAGATTGAAGACGTGTTTGTGGGGGAATGTTTCAATAGCGACAAACAAAAATACTGGCGTATTTTAGAAGACAAGACCGCCCATTTCATGGAAGCGAGCTTAAAGAGCATGGCGATTCTTTTAAATAAAGACGCCAAAATGTATGCGGATTTTGGGTTGCATTTTGGCATGGCGTTTCAAATCATTGATGATTTGTTAGACATCACTCAAGACGCCAAAACTTTAGGTAAGCCCAATTTTAGCGATTTTAAAGAAGGCAAGACCACTTTACCCTACTTGCTTTTATATGAAAAATTGAATCAGTGCGATCAAGGGCTTTTAATTTCCTATTTCAAACAAGATAGTCATGAAATCATAGAATGGACTAAGGAAAAATTCAAGCAACATGGTATCATAGAAGAAACCCTTAAAATCGCTCAAGTTTATTCTAAAAAGGCCCTTGAAGCCATTAAGGGGGAAAACAATTTGATTTTAGAAAAACTAGCGCAAGATGTCATTTATAGGACTTTTTAATGGAGTTAGAAACTCATTTGTCAAAATATTTCACCCTAGCCTTTACGCATAAAAGCATGAGCTTAGAAATGCGCGAAAAACTCGCTATTAATTCGCCCATAATGCTTAAAG
The DNA here is from genome assembly GCF_030062585.1 of Helicobacter pylori. Taxonomy (NCBI): domain Bacteria; kingdom Pseudomonadati; phylum Campylobacterota; class Epsilonproteobacteria; order Campylobacterales; family Helicobacteraceae; genus Helicobacter; species Helicobacter pylori. The sequence continues at coordinate 82,230 of NZ_CP071935.1, forward strand.
AATTTTTACAAACCATTAAAACCCACTGCCCTAATATCAAAGAGTGCATGGTGTTATCCACATGCAACCGCTTTGAAATTTATGCGAGCCTGAAACACGGCGCTAATACTAATGAACAAAAAAGCGCGTTATTAAAGATTTTGGCTCAAAATAAAAAAATGAGCGTGTCTGATTTAGAAAAATGCGTTTTAATCCATACTGATGAAAGCGCGGTCCATCATGTCTTTAGCGTGTGCAGCAGTTTGGATAGCTTGGTGGTTGGGGAAACTCAAATCACAGGGCAGATGAAAAACGCCTATAAATTCGCCTTTGAAGAGAAATTTTGCTCCAAAGATTTAACCCGATTGCTCCATTTTGCTTTCAAATGCGCCGCTAAAGTGCGCAATCTAACCGGCATTTCCAAGCAAGGGGTCTCCATCTCTTCAGTAGCCGTTAAAGAAGCGCTTAGTATTTTTGAAAAAGAAAGGATTAAGGATAAAAAAGCCCTTGTGATAGGGCTTGGCGAGATGTCTCAATTGGTCATCAAGCACCTTTTAAACAAGCAATTTGAAGTGCTTATTTTAGGGCGTAATGCGGCTAAATTTGAAGATTTTGTCAAGGAATTAGAAGAGCCTAAAAAAGTAAGCTTCCAAAATATAGAAAATTTAAACGCTTATATCAATGAATACGCATTGCTTTTTTGCGCCACTTCTTCGCCGAATTTTATCGTGCGAAATTCCATGTTGAAAGAAACGATTTTCAGGCGTTTTTGGTTTGATTTGGCCGTGCCACGGAATATTGAAAAGCCGGTATTCAATAATATTTTCTTATACAGCGTGGATGATTTAGAGCCTATGGTGAAAGAAAATGTGGGAAACAGGCAAGAGAGCCGGACGAAAGCTTATGAGATTGTAGGGCTTGCCACAATGGAATTTTACCAATGGATCCAAAGTTTAGAAGTAGAGCCTGTGATTAAGGATTTAAGGGAATTGGCTAGGATTTCAGCCCAAAAGGAATTGCAAAAAGCGCTCAAAAAACGCTATGTGCCTAAAGAATACGAAAGCAATATTGAAAAGATCTTGCACAACGCTTTCAACACCTTTTTACACCACCCTACTATCGCTTTAAAAAAGAACGCTCAAAAAGAAGAATCCGATGTGCTTGTGGGCGCGATTAAAAACTTGTTTAATTTAGACAAATCTAACGCTAACCATGCCCAGAATTTGAATCTCTATAAATGCGAATATTACGAGGAATAATGCATGCTATTTTCAAAACTCTTTGCCCCCACCCTCAAAGAACCCCCTAAAGATGCCGTGTTAAAAAGCCATAAGCACCTAGCTCAAGCAGGATACATCTATCAAGTAGGCAGCGGGATTTATAATTTTTTGCCTTTAGCTAAAAAAGTGCTAGACAAAATAGAAAACATCACGCACAAACGCATGCAAGAGCATGGGGCGCAAAATATTTTAATGAGCTTTGTGGTTTTGGCGAGTTTGTGGGAAAAATCAGGCCGTTTGGATAAATACGGCAAGGAATTACTGGTTTTTAAAGACCGAAAAGACAATGATTTTGTTTTAAGCCCCACTTTAGAAGAAAATATCACCGAAATTGCCGCTAATTTCATTAAAAGCTACAAGCAATTGCCCGTCCATCTCTACCAAATCCACACGAAATTCCGTGATGAAATCCGCCCGCGATTCGGGCTGGTGAGAGCGAGGGAATTTATCATGAAAGATGGTTATAGCTTTCATGAAGACGCTGAGAGCTTGGATAAGGAATTTTTAAACACGCAAAGCGCTTATAAAGAGATTTTAAGCGATTTGGGTTTGGATTTTCGCATCGTGGAAGCGGACAGCGGGGCGATTGGAGGGAGTAAAAGCAGGGAATTTGTCGTTTTAACTGAATGCGGGGAAGACACGATCGTGGTGTGTCAAAATTGCGATTATGCCGCCAATATTGAAATCGCTAAACGCTCTAAAAGAACTGAGCCTTTAAATGTCCCCAAAGCGCAATTAGCGAAATTCCCTACCCCTAATACCTCCAGCGCTCAAAGCGTGGCGGAGTTTTTTAAAACAGAGCCTTATTTTGTCTTAAAAGCGCTTGTTAAAAAAGTGATCCATAAAGATAAAGAAACCTTGGCGTGCTTTTTTGTTAGGGGCGATGACAATTTAGAAGAGACTAAAGCCCTAAACGCCTTGAACATTATAGGAGTGAACGCTTTAGAATTAAGAGAGGCCAATGAAGAAGATTTAAACCACGCAGGGTTAATAGCGGGTTTTATAGGGCCTTATGGCTTGAAAAAGCATGTTTCTTACATTATTTTTGATGAAGATTTAAAAGAGGGCGATTGCTTGATCGTTGGGGCTAATGAAAAGGATTTTCATGCGGTGGGCGTGGATTTAAAAGGGTTTGAAAACCTTGTTTATGCGGATATTGTCCAGGTTAAAGAGAGCGATTGTTGCCCTAATTGTCAAGGAGCGTTGGAATACCATAAGAGTTTGGAGGTGGGGCATATTTTCAAACTCGGGCAAGGCTATGCTAAAAGCTTGAAGGCGAGTTTCTTGGATAGGAATGGTAAGGAGCAATTTTTTGAAATGGGGTGCTATGGGATAGGCATTAGCCGATTGCTCAGCGCGATTTTAGAGCAAAAAAGCGATGATTTAGGCTGTGTATGGACGAAAAATACCGCCCCTTTTGATGTGGTGATCGTGGTTTCTAATTGGAAAGATGAAGCGCAAAAAAAACTCGCTTTTGAAGTGTATGAAAGGCTGCTCCAAAAGGGCGTTGATGCGCTGTTAGACGACAGAGACGCTCGTTTTGGGGCGAAGATGAGGGATTTTGAATTGATTGGGGAACGACTAGCGCTCATTGTTGGGAAGCAAACTTTAGAGAATAAAGAATTTGAATGCATCAAACGCGCTAATTTGGAAAAACAAACGCTTAAAGACACAGAATTAGAAGAAAAAATTTTAGAAATGTTAGAGAGCGAATAAGGGGGAAGTGAGTGGGAAATTTAGTGATTGGCTCTAGGGGGAGCGAATTAGCCTTATGGCAAGCGAATCACATTAAAGAACGCCTGAAAAAAGAATGCTTGATAGAAAGCGAGATTCAAATCGTTAAGACTAAGGGCGATAAAATCTTAGACACCCCTTTAAATAAGATCGGCGGTAAGGGGCTATTCACTAAGGAATTAGAAGAATTGCTTTTAAAAGGCGCAATTGATTTGGCGGTGCATTCTTTAAAAGATGTGCCGGTCGTGTTTGAAAAGGGGTTGGACTTGGCATGCGTCACTAAAAGGGCTGATGTGAGGGACACTTTTTTGAGCGTGAAATTCCCTGATTTGATGAGCTTGCCTGAAGGAGCCAAGGTTGGCACGACTTCTTTAAGACGCTCCATGCAAATCAAACTGAAACGCCAGGATTTAGATACAGAAAGCTTAAGGGGGAATGTCCAAACCCGTTTGAAAAAGCTTGAATGCGGTGAATTTGACGCTATCATTTTAGCTGAAGCCGGATTGTGCCGCTTAGAAATTCAAGGAGCGAAATACCGCAAGGCTTTTAGCGTAGAAGAAATGATTCCTAGCATGGGTCAGGGGGCTTTAGGGGTAGAAATGCTCAAAAACCACAAGCATTTTGCCACGCTTCAAAAACTCAACGATGAAGAAAGCGCGTTTTGTTGCCATTTAGAAAGGGAGTTTATCAAAGGGCTTAATGGGGGGTGTCAGATCCCTATTGGCGTGCATGCGAGTTTAATGGGTGATAGGGTTAAAATCCAGGCGGTTTTAGGCTTGCCTAATGGGAAAGAAGTCATCACTAAAGAAAAGCAAGGGGATAAAAATAAGGCTTTTGATTTAGTTCAAGAGCTTTTAGGAGCGTTTTTACAAAGCGGGGCGAAAGAGATTTTAGAAAAGGCGCAGTTGTTTTAATGCGTTTGTTTATCGCGCTAGTTTTGGGGTGGTTAAGTTTGAACGCTAAAGAAGCGGATTTCATCTCTGATTTGGAATACGGGCTGGCTCTTTATAAAAACCCTAGGGGTATTGCGTGCGCGAAATGCCATGGCATTAAAGGCGAAAAACAAGAAATCACCTTTTATTATGAAAAAGGCGAAAAAAAAATCCTCTACGCCCCTAAAATCAACCATTTAGATTTTAAAACCTTTAAAGACGCCTTGAGTTTGGGCAAAGGCATGATGCCTAAATACAACCTCAATTTAGAAGAAATCCAAGCGATTTACCTTTATATCACCTCTTTAGGGCATAAAGACGAGCGTAAGGATCCTTCCAAGCCTTAATCAAAGCGCTTGATTTATGCTAAAATGGAGCGTTGCATTTTTTGTTTTGATTAAAGAGGGTTCTAAAAATCAGAATTTAAAAGAAGGAATAAATGAGTGTCAAAATTTTAAAAATATTAGTTTGTGGGTTATTTTTTTTGAATGCCCATTTATGGGGGAAAGACAAGAGCTTTTTAGGGGTTGCTGAAAGGGCCTATAAAAGCGGGAATTACTCTAAAGCAATGTCTTATTTTAAAAAAGCATGCAACGATGGGGTGAGTGAAGGTTGCACGCAATTAGGAATCATTTATGAAAACGGGCAAGGCACTAGAATAGATTATAAAAAAGCCCTAGAATATTATAAAACCGCATGCCAGGCTGATGATAGGGAAGGGTGTTTTGGTTTAGGGGGGCTTTATGATGAGGGGTTAGGCACGGCTCAAAATTATCAAGAAGCGATTGATGCTTACGCTAAGGCGTGCGTTTTAAAACACCCTGAGAGCTGCTACAATTTAGGCATCATTTATGATAGAAAAATCAAAGGCAATGCCGATCAAGCGGTTACCTACTACCAAAAAAGCTGTAATTTTGATATGGCTAATGGGTGTTATGTTTTGGGCGTGGCTTATGAAAAAGGCTTTTTGGAAGTCAAACAAAGCAACCATAAAGCCGTCATCTATTATTTGAAAGCGTGCCGATTGGATGATGGGCAGGCTTGTCGCGCGTTAGGGAGTTTGTTTGAAAATGGCGATGCAGGGCTTGATGAAGATTTTGAAGTGGCGTTTGATTATTTGCAAAAAGCTTGTGGATTAAACAATTCTGGTGGTTGCGCGAGTTTAGGCTCTATGTATATGTTAGGCAGGTATGTCAAAAAAGATCCCCAAAAGGCTTTTGATTATTTCAAACAAGCATGCGATATGGGGAGCGCGGTGAGTTGCTCTAGGATGGGCTTTATGTATTCCCAAGGGGACTCTGTTCCAAAAGACTTGAGGAAAGCCCTTGATAATTATGAAAGGGGTTGCGATATGGGCGATGAAGTGGGTTGCTTCGCTCTAGCGGGCATGTATTACAACATGAAAGATAAAGAAAACGCCATAATGATTTATGACAAGGGCTGTAAGCTAGGCATGAAACAAGCATGCGAAAACCTCACTAAACTCAGGGGGTATTGAAAAATTTAACCAATCCCCTAAATTATGTTTAACTCAAAACTTTTCAAAGATTTGGCTCTGTTTTAAGAGCTAAAGCGGAAATCCCCCCTATTAATTTTTTAATCTTTAGTGTTTTTAGGGTTTTGTCTATTTTCAAAAAGAAAACTTTTTGAATGTTTTTTGCGGTTGTTTGGTTGTGTTTGTTAGCGTGTTTTTATAGTATAAATTTTTGTTAGGTTAGCTTGAAGTGGGTTTTAGGTTTAAAAGTCCTATAAAAATGTTTTAGCGTGTTTTTGCACTATGGATAGATATGCGTTTGGTTGTGTTTTTCAATAGCTTTAATTTATGGCTTTTGCGTGGTTATTATTATAAGCACGCTATAAATGCGAATCACACGATAATAGAGCGGTATGCACACGCTATAAAAAGACTTGATAAAAATAACGAAAAATAGTTAAATTTCAAGCGTTCTTTTAAAAATTGTTGTCAGATGAGACAGATAAAAACGCTTTTAGTTTAAAGATAGGTGCGAGTTTTAAGGGTTTTTTGTGTTGGTTTAGTTATTCTTTAATTTTTAAAAAATAGGGTTTTTAAAACTCATAAGGGGGTATTTTGCACTTTAACGCCCTCTTCAAACCCAAAACTAAATCCTCCTAACCCCTTAAGATCGCGTTATGAGAGATTATCGCTTACGCAAGCTTTTTTATTTTGGTTGTCAAAACACTCAAAGGCATTTTTAGATTTCATGACCAATATCCAAAACAGAGCTGATATTTTAAACCCTATAAAGACCAATAGATCGCTCCAAAGAAAACGATACTCCCTATTAAAACGCTTATAAACATGCGTTTAGTATCCTTAAAAGCCACCATTAAAAACGCACTCAAATAAAACAACAATAAAAACACGCAAAAAATCCCCAAAAGCACTTGAAACACGATGCCCACCTTAGCCTTATGCAGCATGATGAGCGTGCCTAAAAAGCCCCTTTCAATGGTTTTGATTTTGGTTTGGTCGCCTTTAGTTTCAAGGTTGATTTCATACAAAGGCGTGCCAATGATTAACGCTCCCCTATGCTCTCTAGGCTCTATCTTTTTAGGCATAGCGATATGGTTTTCTTTTATAAAGTCTTTCAAAAAATCCAATCGTTCTTCTTTTTTCAAAGATTTTTCTAAAACCCACTCTTTGATGTTAGCGCCAGTGTCTTGGCGTACCCCAAAGAGCAATGAAAGCCCACTAATCGCAAAAAGGAGCGCCAAAGGGAAGAAAAAAGTGGTCGCATAAATGTGAAAATAACGCATCATTGCAGCCATTATTGCAACATGTGGCTCACGAATTTAGAAAAATTATCCAAGACTAGCCCCCCTTTTCTAAACCCTAGCGCGCAAGATTCATAAGCAAAAAACACATTAGGCTGATAATACAACCCGTTATGTGAATTGAGCTCGTAAAATTCTTGATAAATAGGTTTGTGGTTAGAATAAACGCCATCCGTTTTTAAAAGCGATTGCATGGAAGCTTCAAAGATTTCACTATTCGCCCCCTCCCTACCAAAAGCCACTTTTTTGATTTGCTTTTTATTGGATAATGGCTCATAGCTCGTTTCTAACAATAAGGGGTGGTTGGGGTATCTGTCCCATAAAAGTTTTAAAAAACGCTTGGATTGGAAAAGGATCGTATAAGCCGGGTTTAAAAAAATCGTGTTTTTATTTTCCATCATGCCTTGCATCAAAAGGGCTAATTCTGGCTCATCAATAGCGATATTTTCCCATGGGATCAGTTTGAATAAAAACTCATAATTCAAGCCGTTTTTAAACACGCCCTCTTCTATATTAAACTCTACTTCATCAATGTAAGAAAAATCCGTTTCAAACCCCACGCTCTGAGCAGCGTCTTGCAAAAAACGCATGGTGCGCTCTTCTTCAATATTCCCCCTAACACTTGAAAAAAGGATTTTCCACCCCTCATACATTTCCTCAAAACGGCTCGTGTCTTCGCCTAAAGTTACCATGCGTTTAAAATTCTCGCCAAGCACTTCATAGAGATTATTGAATTGCTTGTTTTCATCATAGCCATTCGCTTTGAGTAACGCCCATTGGATCACTGCGGTTTCATAGAGCATGGTAGGGGTATCAGCGTTAAATTCCAATAATTTAATGGGCTTGCCATCAAGCCCCCCGGCTAAATCAAAACGCCCATAAATGTGCCAATGCACTTCTTCTTCAAAACTCTGTTTGATCATAGGAATGAGCGCGTTAGGAATATCCAATTCAAAAAAGCGATCGTTTTTAATGGCCTCTTCAGCTGTCTCTACAAACATATCATAAAGCTCATTACAAGCGTCATAATAAACATCCGCTTCTTTTTGAGAAACAACCACCATTTCATCAGCGATATAAGATGACATGTCATCATTCGTGTGCCAATCTAAGCCGATTTCTTCTAAGGTCTTATTGTCTAAAGGTTTTAAAGGAATCACTTGCATTTTTTAGCCTTGAATCAATTAAATTATGAGTTAAAGCCCCTTGTCCCAGAGCTTACCGCCGGCGAGCTAGTAGGCCTACTAGAGCCAAAAAACCCGCTCTGCCCCTTACTCGCTCCGCCCACGCTTGAAGCGCTAGGCGTGCTTTTAGAAAAGGAATTTTGAGAGCGTTGGTAAGCTTGTGGGGATTTGTAGGTCCGTTGGGCGTTTTGCTGATAATTAGGGTTATTGAAAAGCTTATTGCCAATATAACTCCCTAAAATCGCCCCCGCCGCGCTCCCTAAAATCGCGCTCCCCAAGCCAAAGCCTGAGCTTTCATTACTCCCACCCCCATTATTAGGTTGGATAAGCTTGCTCGTGCCGTTATCAATTTTGGCTTCTTCTTCTTTGATGAGCTTTTGAATCTCTTCATTGCTTAGCACTCGTTCATTGCCTTGCAAATCGCGCACTATAATGTGGGTTCTTGAGCTGGGGTATTCTTCAACAACCTTGTAAGATTTATCCTTTTGCTCTTCTAAAATCACAAACGCGCCTTTTTGAACGCTTTGGCTCAAAGAGCTTTGCTCTTTGGGTTTGTCATCAGCATTGCTCTTACACCCCACAATGCTCACCATCACTAACGCGCTCAAACCACCCACGATCGCATAATCAGAAATCTTTCTGTAGGGTTTTTTCATGAGAGTAGCCTTATACTATGCCTTATAATGGTATAAAAAAGGTACGCCCTTAATCACGCCAGATTCAAAAATCTTCTTAGTGGTATTTTCCACTTTAGTGCGTAAATCTTCAGGCTCTTTTTGGGCGTTAATATCGTATTGGGTGGAATAAATCTTTTCAAGAATAGAGATCTTATCTTCCACGCTCGCTCCCCTAGCCCTAGCTTTCGCCATTTCTTCTTGGATCAAAGCCGCTTTTTTAGCCGAATTGACCCCAAGCCACCCCACTACAACCATCCTCACGGTGTTTTCTTTCAAGTGATCCCTGAGTTTAGTGAGCTCTTTTTGGCAATGCGGGCACATGGGATCAGAGACAATATAAAGGATTTTATCCTTATTTGCAGCGTTAGTAGAAGGCAACTCTATCGCATAATCAGCCGGTATTTCATTAAAAATAGCGTTCAATTTCGCGCTATTTTGTTGGGTGGCGTTAAGGGCTTGGATTTTTTGATTGGTTTCTGCAACTAATTTCACATCATCGCTTTTATCGCTAAAAAAGATATTGCTAAGCCCTATGACTAAATTACCATCCTTACTCACTACAAGCGGGATATTGTATTTAGTGTCCGGATCTTCAATAACGACTATTTTTAAATCCTGGCTGGATTTTAAAGGTTTGACTTCTAAAATACGCACCTTTTTATTGGTTTGTTTTTCAATCACGCTCACTAAATTATCCTGCATCCGTTTGTCATTAGCTGAAACTGAATGTTTAGGGGCTGCCCCTAAGCCTACAAGAAGTAACGCACTCAACACACTCGCTCTTAATATCATTAAAACTCCTAAAGTTCAATAGCCTAAATCCTTACAATAAAAGGAATAAGCTTTTAATGGGTATAATACCATAAAATCCCCTATTTTGGCTTAAAAAGGTTTAAAGATGATTATCATTCCTGCTAGATTAAAATCCAGTCGTTTTGAAAATAAAGTGCTAAAAGACATTTTTGGCTTGCCTATGGTAGTGCGTTGCGCTAAAAATGCGAGTCTAGTAGATGAATGCGTAGTCGCTTGCGATGATGAAAGCATCATGCAAACATGCCAAAAATTCCGCATTAAAGCGGTGCTAACCTCCAAACACCACAATAGCGGCACAGAACGCTGTTTGGAAGCGGCGCGAATTTTAGGGTTAAAAAACGATGAAAGGGTTTTAAACTTGCAAGGCGATGAGCCTTTTTTGGAAAAAGAAGTCATTTTAGCGTTATTAGAAGCCACCCAAAACGCCCCTTTCATGGCGACTTGCGCTAAAGTCATTGATGAAGAGCAAGCCAAAAGCCCCAATTTAGTCAAGGTGGTTTTAGATAGCCAAAATAACGCCTTGTATTTTTCGCGCTCCCTTATCCCCTTTTTACGAGACACTGATGCGAAACGCCAAACCCCCCTTTTAGGGCATATCGGTATTTATGGCTTCCACAATAAAGAAATATTAGAAGAATTATGCGCTTTAAAATCTTGCGTTTTAGAGGAAACAGAAAAATTAGAGCAATTAAGGGCTTTGTATTACCAAAAAAAGATTCTAGTAAAAATCGTTCAAAGCCAAAGCATAGGCATTGACACCAAAGAAGATTTGCAAAACGCTTTGAAAATTTTTAGCCCCGATCTCCTTGAGCGATAAATTTTAAAAAATACTCAAAACATTTTTCACTATCAAAAACCTTTTTTTAAATCCAAAAAAAAGCAAAGTTTCTTAATTTTTGCTCAATTTTATTAAAAATTCAATAAATTTATGGCATACTTTAAACTAATTGTAAATAAAGTTTCAATTTGATACGATTTTACAAATAAAACATTACTTTAAGGAACATTTTATGAAAAAAACGATTTTACTTTCTCTTATGGTTTCATCGCTCCTCGCTGAAAATGACGGCGTTTTTATGAGCGTGGGCTATCAAATCGGCGAAGCGGTTCAACAAGTGAAAAACACCGGCGAAATCCAAAAAGTCTCCAACGCTTACGAAAATTTGAACAATCTTTTAACCCGCTATAACGAACTCAAACAAACAGCCTCTAACACTGATTCAAGCACCACTCAAGCGATTAATAATCTAAAAGAGAGCGCTAGCAGATTGAAAACGACCCCTAATAGCGCTAATCAAGCCGTGTCCTCAGCACTCAGCTCTGCAGTAGGCATGTGGCAAGTGATAGCCTCTAATTTAGCCAGTGGCACGCTACCCACTAGCGAATACGACAAAATCAATGCGATTTCTCAAGTGCTCCAAAATACCCTAGAAAATAAAAACAATGATCTTAAAGTTGAAAATGACTACGAACATCTTTTAGGGCAAGCTAGCACCATTATTAGCACCCTTCAAAACCAATGCCCAAGCGTAGACGGGGGCAATGGCAAACCATGGGGCATTAATGCAAGCGGGAACGCATGCGCTATTTTTGGCAACACCTTTAACGCCATAAACAGCATGATTGATAGCGCTAAAAAAGCCGCTGCAGAAGCCCGAAGAACTAGCCCAGAAAATCCAAACCAACAAAACGCGTTTACCAACGCTGATTTCAATAAAAACCTCAATCAAGTCTCAAGCGTTATTAATGACACTATCTCTTACCTCAAAGGGGACAATTTAGCAACCATCTATAACACCCTTCAAAAAACGCCCGATTCTAAAGGGTTTCACAGTTTGGTGAGCCGATCTAGCTATAGTTATTCTCTCAACGAAACCCAATATTCTCAATTCCAAACCACCACCAAAGAGTTTGGCCATAACCCCTTTAGAAGCGTGGGATTAATTAATTCTCAAAGCAATAACGGGGCGATGAATGGCGTGGGCGTGCAATTAGGCTATAAGCAATTCTTTGGGAAAAATAAATTTTTTGGGATCCGTTATTATGCCTTTTTTGATTACAACCATGCCTATATCAAATCCAACTTTTTCAACTCCGCTTCCAATGTTTTCACCTATGGCGCGGGCAGCGATCTTTTATTGAATTTCATCAATGGCGGATCCGATAAAAACCGCAAAGTCTCTTTTGGCATTTTTGGAGGCATCGCATTAGCGGGAACGACATGGCTTAACAACCAATCTGCGAATTTAAAAATCACCAATAGCGCCTACAACGCTAAGATCAACAACACCAATTTCCAATTTTTATTCAATACGGGCTTAAGGCTTCAAGGGATCCATCATGGCGTTGAATTAGGCGTGAAAATCCCTACGATCAACACCAATTACTATTCTTTCATGGGCGCTAAATTAGCCTACCGCAGGCTTTATAGCTTGTATCTCAATTATGTTTTGGCTTATTGATATGGAATCGGTTCTCATTATTAATGAGGACAAGCCAACTTTTTGGCTCTCAATGCATAACGGCATCATTTTACTTGACTTTTTACAAAAAACACGCTAGAATTTCTCTTTATTTTTTGAGCGAAATTCCAGATTAGCTCAGCGGTAGAGTAGGCGGCTGTTAACCGCTTGGTCGTAGGTTCGAATCCTACATCTGGAGCCATATCTCTAGCTATCCAACTTTTTAAAATAAAACTTCACGCAATCCCTTTAGATTTGATCCATAACGCATTGACTAAAACCCCCACCACAACCCCTATCGCTAAATTATGCGTGTATAAAACCACCGCCACGACTAAGAGCATGTTGAGCGTGTCATAGAGCTTGATTTTTTTAATGTTCATAATGGATTGGAAATTAAAAGTGGTGAAAGAAATCATCACCATCACCGCCACAACCGCCACAATGGGGATCTTAACCACGTATTCATTAAACACTAATATTAACACCATTAAAGAAAAGCCGGCAAAAAAAGTAGAAAGCCTTGTTTTAGCCCCGGATTTTGCGTTGATGATAGACTGCCCCACTAAAGCGCACCCTGTCATTCCCCCTAAAAGCCCTGAGATGATATTCCCCAAGCCTTGCGCTTTAGTTTCTTTATTTTTATCGCTCACGCCGTCTTTTAAAATGACATCTAAAGTTTTAGCGGTCAATAAACTTTCTATCGTTCCCACTAGCGCTAAAGAAAGAGCGTAAGGCAACAATCCTGCCACCATTTTAAAATCCAAATTTTTGGGGATAATGATGAAATGAAAGCCTGAAACCCCTTGCTCAATACTCCCCAAATTCGGCGCATGCGTATCAAAAATTAAAGCGATCGCGCTCACTATAAGGATACAAACCAGATTAGAGGGGATTTTTTTAGTGATTAAGGGGAAGAGATAAATGATCAATATCCCAATAACAAGCAAGATAAACACCCCTAAATTTTGGTTTTGAAGGAATTTGAATTGCTCCATTAAAAGCAAAATGCCTAGCGCGTTCACAAAACCATACATCACTGATTGCGGGATAAATTTTAAAAGATTCCCTATTTTCAAATAGCCTAAAAGAATTTGCAATATTCCTGCCATAAGAGTCGCCACGCCCGCGTATTCAAGCCCATAGTTTTTAACCACGCCCACTAAAATGAGCGCCACTGAGCCGGCCGCTGCGCTAATCATCGCCTTTCTAGCCCCAAAAAGAGACAACACAAAAGCCATGTAAAAGGTCGTATAAAACGCCACGCCCACATCTAAACCCACCATGATCGCAAAGCCGGCCGTCTCTGGGATCACAGAAAGCCCCACCACAAAACCAGACAACAAATCTTTTTGAATGTTGCTCAGCCATTCTTTTTGTATCTTTTCCAACATGCCACTCTTTCTCATTAGAATGGCTTGATTGTAGCCAAAGATTTAAAAACCAATTTCAAACCGGATAAAATCCCTTTTCTTAAATCAAGCTCTATGATATTTTATTGTAAAAAATACTTAAAATTGTTTTTTTTTTTTTTCAAAATATAAATTTTAAGTTAAGAATAAGCATTTTATGGTAGAATGGCGAAATTTCATAAACATGGCTATCATGGGAATGCGAAACCAACAAAAATCTAATAAAAGGAGAAAACATGAAAATCAAAAAATCCCTCTTGCTCTCTCTTTCTCTCATGCTCTCATTATCAAGGGCTGAAGATGACGGATTTTATATGAGCGTGGGCTATCAAATCGGTGAAGCGGTTCAACAAGTGAAAAACACAGGAGCATTGCAAAATCTTGCGGACAAATACGATAATTTGAGCAACCTTTTAAACCAATACAATTACTTAAATTCCTTAGTCAATCTAGCCAGCACACCGAGCGCGATCACCGGTGCGATTGATAATCTAAGCTCAAGCGCGATCAACCTCACTAGCGCTACCACCACTTCCCCGGCTTATCAAGCTGTGGCTTTAGCGCTCAATGCCGCTGTGGGCATGTGGCAAGTCATAGCCCTTTTTATTGGCTGTGGCCCTGGCCCTACCAATAATCAAAGCTACCAATCGTTTGGTAACACACCAGCCCTTAATGGGACAACCACCACTTGCAATCAAGCATACGGGACAGGTCCCAATGGCATTCTATCCATTGACGAATACCAAAAACTCAACCAAGCTTATCAAATCATCCAAACCGCTTTAAACCAAAACCAAGGAGGCGGAATGCCTGCCTTGAATGACACCACCAAAACAGGGGTAGTCAACATACAACAAACCAATTATAGGACCACTGCACAAAACAATATCATAGAGCATTATTATACAGAGAATGGGAAAGAGATCCCAACCTCTTATTCAGGCGGATCATCATTCTCGCCTACGATACAATTGACATACAATAATAACGCTGAATACCTTTTGCAACAGGCTAGTATCATCATGCAAGTCCTTATCACTCAAAACCCGCATGTGCAAACGAGCAATGGCGGTAAAGCGTGGGGTTTGAGTTCTACGCCTGGGAATGTAGTGGATATTTTTGGCGATAGTTTTAACGCTATTAACGAGATGATCAAAAACGCTCAAACAGCCCTAGCAAAAACCCAACAGCTTAACGCTAATGAAAACGCCCAAATCACGCAACCCAACAATTTCAACCCCTACACTTCTAAAAATAAGCAATTCGCTCAAGAAATGCTCAATAGAGCTGAAGCTCAAGCAGAGATTTTGAATTTAGCCCAACAAGTAGCGGACAATTTCCACAGCATTCAAGGGCCTATTCAAGGGGATTTGGAAGAATGTAAAGCAGGATCGGCTGGCGTGATCACTAATAACACTTGGGGTTCAGGCTGCGCGTTTGTGAAAGAAACTCTCAATTCCTTAGAGCAACACACCGCTTATTATGGCAACCAGGTCAATCAGGATAGGGCTTTGTCTCAAACCATTTTGAATTTTAAAGAAGCCCTTAACACTTTAGGGAAAGATTCTACAGCGATCAATAATGGTATTTCTCACTTGCCTAACGCTAAATCTCTTCAAAACATGACGCATGCCACTCAAAACCCTAATTCCCCAGAAGGTTTGCTCACTTATTCTTTGGATACCAACAAATACAGCCAATTCCAAACCATCACGCAAGAACTAGGCAAAAACCCCTTTAGGCGCATCGGCGTGATTGACTATCAAAACAATAACGGGGCGATGAATGGCATTGGCGTGCAAGTGGGCTATAAGCAATTCTTTGGCAAAAAAAGGAATTGGGGGTTAAGGTATTATGGTTTCTTTGATTATAACCATGCTTATATCAAATCTAATTTTTTTAACTCGGCTTCTGATGTGTGGACTTATGGGGTGGGTATGGATGCGCTTTATAACTTCATCAACGATAAAAACACCAACTTTTTAGGCAAAAATAACAAGCTTTCTGTGGGGCTTTTTGGTGGTTTTGCGTTAGCTGGGACTTCGTGGCTTAATTCCCAACAAGTGAATTTGACCATGATGAATGGCATTTATAACGCTAATGTCAGCGCTTCTAACTTCCAATTTTTGTTTGATTTAGGCTTGAGAATGAATCTCGCTAGGCCTAAGAAAAAAGACAGCGATCATGCCGCTCAGCATGGCATTGAACTAGGTTTTAAAATCCCTACGATCAACACAAGCTACTATTCTTTCATGGGGGCGAAACTAGAATACAGAAGGATGTATAGCCTTTTCCTCAATTATGTGTTTGCTTACTAAAAACCCTCTTTAAAAAAGGGGTTTGTTTAAAAACGCTTAAAAGCATTTTTAAAATTAAGCAGTAAAGAGCCTAGATAATCTCTTGCAACCGCTCCCAAGCGATAAAATTAAAGTAATCAAAACCCTATTTTTGCAATCATTAAAGAAAATTTTTTAAAGATTATCACTCTTTTTTGATAAAGTAATCATTTAAAATTTAGGGAGTTTTTCATGGAAGAATCAACAGCGTTCATTTTGGCTCTTGTGGGGCTATTCACTGGCATTACCGCCGGGTTTTTTGGTATTGGTGGGGGGGAGATTGTCGTCCCTAGCGCGATTTTTGCCCATTTTAGCTATAGCCATGCGGTGGGGATTTCGCTCATGCAAATGCTTTTTTCTTCAGTGGTCGGCTCTATCATCAATTACAAAAAGGGCTTATTGGATTTGAGAGAGGGCTCATTTGCTGCACTTGGAGGGCTAATGGGGGCGATTTTAGGGAGCTTTATTTTAAAAATCATTGACGATAAAATTTTAATGGGCGTGTTTGTGGTGGTGGTGTGCTACACCTTTATCAAATACGCTTTTTCTAGCAACAAGAAACCAGAGCATTTTGAAGAAATGCATTTTGATTTGCATGCGAATAACAAAACGCCCGAAAAAAAGCGCCAAATCCCCTTTGTGTCTATGGATAGAACGCATGGGGTTTTGATGCTCGCCGGTTTTGTTACCGGCATCTTTTCTATCCCGCTAGGCATGGGCGGGGGGATTTTAATGGTGCCGTTTTTGGGCTACTTTTTGAAATACGATTCTAAAAAAATCGTGCCTTTGGGACTATTTTTTGTGGTGTTCGCTTCTTTGTCTGGGGTCATCTCTCTTTATAACGGGAAGGTTCTTGATGATATAAGCGTTCAAGCGGGGGTGATTACCGGTGTTGGAGCGTTTTTAGGAGTGGGCATTGGCATTAAGCTGATTGCTTTGGCTAATGAAAAGGTGCATAAAATCCTGTTACTCCTCATTTATGCTTTAAGCATTTTAGCGACTTTACACAAGCTCATTATGGGGTAAAAATTTAAAAATAAATCAAAGGCATTTTTAAAATTAATATCAAAAAGCTTTCTAAGAGCAAGCGATAATCTCTAAAAAAGCGCTTCTTTAGGGTTAGGGGGGTTTAGTTTGGAGGTTGTAATGGGATAACCCCCTACCCCCTTAAAAAATGAGTTTGAAACAAAAAATAAAATTAAAAACCCCATTTTTAAAAAAATAAAAAGTTTTAGTTATCTTTATTTGATGAGAACAAAACCATAAAACTTAAAAAAGAATATTTTCAAGGTAAGGGTAATTAAAAAATGAATTATTTAGGGCGTATTTTAGCGTTTTTTAAAATAACCCATAAGACAACCCAAACGCTTAAATTCCCCATTTTAACCCCCCAACATTAGGAGGCTTAGTCATACCCCCTTAATGCGTTTTTTTATCTTGGATGTATTTTTTCAATTCACCCTTTTTGATATAAGGGATAAACTCGCCATAGCCCTCTTTTTCCATGTCTTTTAAGGGGATAAACCTTAAAGCCGCACTGTTGATGCAATACCTTAAGCCCCCTAATTCTTTAGGTCCATCGTTAAACACATGCCCCAAATGCGCCTTACCAATACGGCTCAACACTTCAATGCGTTTCCTATTAAGGCTCTCATCGTCTTCGTATTTCACCACATCTTTATTGATAGGCTTAGAAAAGCTTGGCCACCCGCAACCGGAGTCGTATTTATCCGCTGAAGAAAATAGCGGCTCGCCTGTGGTAATATCCACATAAATGCCCTCTTCTTCTTTGTTGTAATACTCGTTTTCAAAGGGTTTCTCAGTGTGTTTGTTTTGCGTAACCTCATACTGGAGCTTGGTGAGTTTTTTCTTTAAAACTTCATCGCTGGGTTTGGTGTATTTATCGCTATCTACAATCACTTCATCCGCCTTTTTCAAATCAATATGGCAATAACCACCAGGGTGTTTTTTCAAATAATCCTGGTGGTATTCTTCAGCCCTCACATAATTTTTTAACGGCTCTACCTCAATGGCGATTTTGCCTTTCACTTCTTTTTGTAACGCTTTTAAGGCGTTGTCTATCACTTCTTTATCCGCGCTATTGACATAGTAAATCCCTGTGCGATACTGCCTGCCCACATCATTACCTTGCTTGTTCACGCTCACCGGATCAATCACCTTAAAATAATAGCGTAACAACTTGTCCAAACTGATCTTTTTAGGATCATAAACCACCTTCACGCTTTCAGCATGATCGCTCTCATGCAATTTTTCATAATTCGTGCTTGAAGTTTTGCCGTTAGCGTAACCAGAGCTTGCGTCTATGACGCCATAAATCCTCTCCATATACGCCTCTAGCCCCCAAAAACACCCCCCAGCCAAGTAAATCACTCTTTCATCGGTTTTGGAAAGTTTAGATCCCATGTTTTCATTCGCTTGCATAATTGCTCCTATCGCTAAAAAAAGATAAAAATTTTTCAAATAAGATAATACCTTCATTGAATAACCTTTGTTTTAATTTTAATGGTGTCCGCCATTATAACTAAAAAAGATGGTAATTGCTCTTTAAATTGAATTTAAATTTTAATAAGGCTTTGTTCTATTAGGTAACAAAATTTAAAATCACATCCATTCAACAATCTTACCCACCGCATTGGCTTCATAGCATTTGATAGAGGTTTTTTGACTGGGTTTTTTAGGCAAAATGGCTTTTAAAAAGCCGTAATTTTCCATTTCTTTCAATCTGGCGTTCAAATTAGGGGCTTCTAAAATCCTGCCATTCAAACTCACTTCGCCCAAAAACGCCGTTTTATTGTCAATTTTTCTGTTTTTAAAACTTGAAAGGATACTGGCAATGACCGCTAAATCGCAAGCCGGCTCGCTAATCTTAATGCCTCCGCTCACATTAATGAACACATCATGGCGGTTTAAGGGGATTTCTAGCTTTTTTTCTAACAGAGCAATAAGCATGTTAAGGCGGTTAGTGTCAAACCCGTTCGCCAATCGTTTGGGCGCTCCAAAACTGCACTCGCTCACCAACGCCTGAATCTCTAAAATCAACGCCCTTGATCCTTCTAAAGTGATGGTAATGGCACTCCCCTCCATAGGCTCTTCTTTGGAAAAAAACAAGCTTGAAGCTTCTTTAGCGCTCACCAAACCCTGCTCTTTCATTTCAAACAAGCCGATTTCACTCGTAGGGCCAAAGCGGTTTTTAAAACTCCTCAAAATCCTTAATTCCCTACTGGGATCGCCCTCAAAATACAGCACGCTATCTACCATATGCTCTAGCACTCTAGGCCCTGCGATGCTCCCTTCTTTAGTGATATGACCGATGATAAAAATAGCAATATCTCTTGTTTTGGCCAAACGCATGAGCTCAAAAGTGATCTCTCGCACTTGCGAAATAGAGCCGGGCGCTGAAGAAATCTCTGGCGAATAAAGCGTTTGAATGGAATCAATCACGCAAGCAAAATAATTTTCGCTTTCTATATTAGCCTTAATCACAGGCCAATTGATTTCATTGAGCAGATACAATTCTTTTTCTATGCAATCCAATCTAGTGGCGCGCATTTTAATCTGACTCAAGCTCTCTTCCCCGCTCACGTACAAAACCTTTTGCTGGTTTTTGGCTAAGCCAGAAGCCACTTTTAAAAGCAGAGTGGATTTCCCCACCCCAGGACTCCCCCCCACTAAATACAACCCCCCTTTAGCGATCCCTCCACCCAAAACAATATCCAACTCGCTTTGAGTGGAAGAAAACTTGATGACTTCTTCATGCTCAATTGCAGCGATAGAAACGCTTTTTTGCGCTTGTGGGAGCGGTTTTTTAAGCGCGTTTAAAACTTCCTTTTGGGCTTGGTTCAATTCTATAAAACTCTCCCATGCGTTGCATTGAACGCACTTGCCCAACCACTTAGGGCTTGTAAAACCGCAATGCTGACACTCAAATAAAGAAGTTTTTTTAGCCAAAATACCACTCTTTTTTAAAATCACACAGCTAAAAACTGGATAAAAACGGAGCTTTGGTTTTGTTCTGTAGCAAAACTCGTAAAGCTACACTCAAAACAAGTTAAAAAGTCATCAAGGGCCATTTTGCTCTATTTTTCTTAAAGCCTTCAAAATATAGCGTTTGATATAAGATCCCACGCTTTCTTCTTCTTCGTTAGCCATTTTTTCTAGTTTTTGGTATTGCTCATCAGAAAAATACAAGCTTACAGCACGAGTTTTTTTATTAGCGTCTGCTTTTGGTTTGCGTCCTAGTTTATTTTTAGTTCCCCTTAAGTGAGTTTCATCTGTGTTTTCTGTCGTTTTCATCAAGTTCCTTCAATCATCATCGCAAATCGCTTTAAACGAAAATAGCATATTAGCATAAAAGTAGCGTATAATGAATAATGTCGCAAGCGCTAATCATTCCTCATTTTGAGTTTATTAGCGCTTCGCTCAAAAAAGGCCTTCACCCCCTAAAAATATCAAAACAAATCAAATCGGTAACACCCTGATACTGCGATCCAATAATTCCTGCAAGGCGTTTTCAATGGCAAATAAAGTCCCGGTAGTCGCGCTCATGCACCCATCGCATGCCCCCATGTAGCGGATATACACATCAATGTAATCATCGCTTTCTTTAATGTCTAAAATCTCTAAATCCCCCCCATCCATCATAAGCATAGCGCGGATATTTTCATCAATGACTTTATCCACGGCTTTAATCTTTTGAACCATAGTCATTTCCCTAAAAGCCAATTCCCCGCTTTGGGATTTATTCGCAGCGGCTTTAAGTTTTTCAGCTTCCATTTCTTCGCGCACTTCTTTAAGAATATCCACCAGGTAATAATCCCTTTTTTCATGCCCTCCAGGCCTCACGCAGCTTTTACAAAAAGCACCGGCTTTGGTGTAGTTAGTGATTTCTTCAACGCTTTTTAAATCATTGAGCCTAATCACTTCTTTAATCGTACCTAAACTCACCCTAGCGCACTCGCACACGATGATTTCTTCTTCAAAATCTTCAGCGTTTTTCCCCAAATACATGCCGGCAGCTTTTTTGATCACATCATACGCCATCACCGAGCAATGCATTTTTTGCCCAGGGACAGCCGGCGTGTCTGGATCATCTCTCAAGCCTCTTTCCACATCTAAATTCGTGATTTTTACCGCATCTTGGACTCTTTTATTCAAACACAACTCTACCATCATGTCTGAGCTTGCGATCGCTGTCCCGCAACCAAAGCTTTTAAATTTCGCGTCAACAATCGTATCCGTGCTTTCATCTACAAGCCAATACAACCTCACCGCATCCCCGCATGCTTCTGCACCGTAATCCGCCACAATGAGCTTAGCGTTTTTGGCTTTAGCCTGCTCTTCGGTGATGACCCCTAAATGCGTAGGGTTATCCATGCGCCTTTGAACTTCTTTAGAATACGCATCCCAGAGAACCGAACCCACTAAATCATGTTTTGCCATTTTGATTCCTTTATATTCTTTTTAATAAGAGCTTGAAATATTTCTCAATCTTACAGCCGCTTGAGAGAAAACTTCAATCGTTTTATCAATTTCAGCTTCCGTGTTAAAACGGCTCAATGAAAGCCTGATAGCGGTATGAGCTAATTCCTTACTCGCCCCAATCGCTACCATTACAGGATTAGCCTCTAAATCCTCACTCGCGCACGCGCTCCCCGTGGAAGCGGCGATATTAGAGCGGTTTAAATCCCACAGCATGGCCTCTCCTTCAATCCCTCTCACGCTGATTAAAGTCGTGTTAGGCACACGATGGATTCGATCGCCTACCACCATCACATCAGGGATTTTCAAAAGCGCTTCTTCTAATTTGTCGCGCAATTTCCCTACCACTTCTTTTTCATAGTCTAAATGCTCTACGGCTAATTTCATCGCTTCGCCCATTCCCACAATATAAGGCACATTCAAAGTCCCGCTGCGCCTACCATTCATATGCTCCCCGCCATGAAAAAGAGGGGTCAATCCCACCCCACTCCTAATATACAACCCCCCAATGCCTTTAGGCCCATGAAACTTGTGCGCACTAAAAGAAAGGAAATCCGCATTCGCTTTTAACACATCTACAGGGATTTTACCAATCGCTTGCACGGCATCGGTATGGAACAACACGCCCTTTTCTTTACAAATAGCCCCAATTTCTTCAATAGGGAAAATGAGACCGGTTTCATTATTCGCCCACATCACGCTCACTAGAGCGGTTTTTTCTGTGATCGCTTCTTTGACTTGCTCTGCGGTGATACTCCCATGCTCATTAATGGGCAAGTAAGTAACCTCCACCCCCAAGCTTTCTAAAAAATTACAAGTGGATCGCACCGCCGGGTGCTCTGCAACCGTGGTTACAATATGGTTTTTGCCCTTTTTCAAGCATTCATCAAAATACACGCCCTTTAACACCCAGTTATTGCTTTCTGTTGCGCAAGAAGTGATGATCACATCATCTATATCCCTAGCGTTAATGCCTTTATAAAGCTTATCTAGTGCTTCTGCAATGGCTGGGTGGGTTTCTGTGCCAAACTGGTGCAACGAGCTAGGGTTCCCGTAATGATCCCTTAAAAAAGGATCCATGATCTCCTTGACTTTAGGGTCAATCCTAGTTGTAGCGTTATTGTCTAAATAAATTCGTTGTAACAAGTGAGTGTTCTCCTTAAAATTTTACATAGATTTCTTATCTAGGTCTAAATTATGATTAAATACAAGATATTTTCTTAATTTTAACTTAAAATAAGATGAATTTTTGAAAACATTTTGAGAAATGCGAATACCCCCATTAAAAACCAACATAGCCATTATCAACCCGCTTAAGGTTTTTTAAGGGGTCTCCCACGCCTGTCTTTTAAAGCGTCTATCCCCCCTTGTTGGTAACGCCTCTCCCACACATAAAGTTTTTGCAATTGTTTCGCTACTTCTTTTTTAGTGGGCTTAATGCCTTTAAGGTTATAAAGAGCGGTAACGATAATGGGTTTTGGGATATTAAACCTTTGGATAAATTCCAAACAATCTTTTTTGAGTTGGGAGTCTTGCTTGTTTTTAGTAATATCCACATGGCTTAAATATTGCAACACATAAAGGCGTTTTTCTTCATCTTCTTGCGCGATTTCTGGGGCTAATTCCATCCCTTGACTAATGCCCTTAAAAAGCTTATTTGAAGCCTCTTGTGGTGTGGAATAAACGCTCAAATAAGTTTCTAACAACGAAATCACTTTTTTTTTGCTGTTCCAATAGTGCGTCTATTTTGGCGCTCAAACGATTTATTCTACTTTCCATGCGTTCAATGGTAACTAGTAAAAATAAATAACTATTTAATCATTAAAAATGATTATTCTAGTATCATGCTTTAAAGTAAGATGTGTTTTTATGATCATGCTACAATAAAGGAAAATGATTTCAAAGAAAAAGGGCTTAAAATGAAAACTTTTGAAGTGATGATTCAAACCGATTCAGAAGGGTATTTGGACGCTAAATTTGGTGGCAACGCCCCTAGAGGGTTTCTTAACCCAAACGGCTTACCCACTTATTCGCCTAAAATCTCATGGCAAAAAGTGGAAGGCGCTAAAAGCTACGCTTTAGAATTAATAGATCATGATGCACAAAAAGTGTGCGGCATGCCGTTTGTCCATTGGGTCGTGGGCAATATTTCTTACAATGTCTTAGAAGAAAACGCTTCCATGATGGATAAAAGGATTACTCAAGGGGTCAATTCGCTCACTCAAGGCTTTATCCGTTCACCGCTCAATGAAAGCGAAAAACAACGCTCCAATCTCAATAACAGCGTCTATATCGGCCCCATGCCTCCTAATGGTGATCACCATTACCTCATTCAAGTGTATGCTCTAGACATTCCTAAACTAGAATTAAAAGCCCCTTTTTTCTTAGGCGATTTGCATGACAAAATGCGCAACCATATCATCGCCATAGGGAGAAAGGAATTTTTATACAAGCAGTTTGTAAGGAAATAGGCTACAAGCTTGTAGGTTTAGTTCAATGAACCTACAAATAGAGCATAGAAGCAAAAAACGATGATTGATTTAAGGCAAGCGGAATTTTTGATATACCTCTAAAATCCTCTTTTCATCTGGCATGCTTTCTTCAATCCTTGTGCCTATCAAATCGGCATGGTGTTTTTTAAATTCTTTTAAAGGGATCAAATCATCATAAACGATAGCGTTTCGTCTCTTTTTAGCCAAAGGGAAGTGCCATTGCACCATTTCCTTATCTTTAATGTGGTGTTTGTCTTTAAGTTTTAGGACTTCATAACTTTCATCATTGTAGCGCCAAATTTCAAAAGGCTCGCAATCGTTATACAATAACCAATGATCCCCCCATGCGTCTAAAAACCCAAAATCCCCATCATTACGAACAAACACTTCAAAATCTCGCACCACAAAATTAATGCGCGAATACATCACAACCTCTTTAATGCTCTTAGGGATATAAAAACTTTCATAAAGTTTTTTAGCGTCATAAATATGATCGCAATCAATTTTGACTACCCACTCATTTTTAGGGATAAAAGAAAGCGTATAATTACAGTAATGATAAAGTTGGTGCCACAAACTCGGGCAATCCTTTAGCATGACTTCATAAGGATAGCTGATAGGGATAAACGAGGGGAACTTTTTACAAAACTCTAAAATCACTTCTTTAGAGCCATCATCGCAATCATTAGAACCAATGACCCCCCTTTGAATGGCAGGAAGCATAGAAAACAAACTCTCTTCTAAAGTAACGATTTCATTTTTGACTCTAATAAAAGCCCATGGGTTTAGAGGGCTTTTAGGGTTTTGACTTTTTTTATCATAGTCAAAATAACCCGAATGCGTGGGATTGGGTAAAGTTAAAGTGGGATGGATAACCCTATCTTCTAAATGCCCCCCCTCCATAATTATAATTAAGAGAACTATTTTTATAAATACTCTTGTTGTATTCAATGAAACTTTCATTATTTAAAGAAGCGATAGCTAAAAACACGCTTTCTTGATAATCATGGTTGAATAAAGCTTCTTCTTGAAGAGAACGAAGTTTTTTAGCCTCTAACATTTCCTTAATTTCATGATTGATTTCATCATCAATGTTTTTGGCCCCTTTTAAACTACGAACATATCTCACCACAAAAGGCATTCTCTCTTTAACAAAACCCTTGATTTTATTTTTTAACCCCATAAAAACTCCTAATTGAAATAAAAACGCTATTAAAAACGAAATCTTATTATACTACACTCCCGCTACACTTTTAAAACGCTCCCTAACTTCTTTGTCTAATTCTAGCACTTCATCTAAATTAGAAAGCTTGAAAGATTTTTTAGCATACAATTCTAAGGCTTGAGAAATGGTTTTGATAAGGCCACCAAAGGCGATTTCTTGATTTAAAAACTTCTTCATCGCCACTTCATTGCTCGCATTCAGCACCACGCCAAGCTTTGGGTTTTCCAACAACAAATCTTTATAACGCCACAAAGCGTAGCGCTCCATGCTAATGGGTTCAAATTTAATCGCGTTTAAAGCGTATAAATCTAAGGGCTTAATGGAAGCACTCAAGGAAGCTAATTTAGGGTTAATGGCATAGCTTATGGATAGTTTCATGTCCGTGCTCGCTAAATGCGCGATGACAGAATTGTCTTCAAACTCCACCAAAGCATGCACGATAGAGCTTCTTTCAATCAGCGCATCAATCTTTAAAGACGCACCAAAAAGCCAGTAGGTTTCTAGGATTTCAAAAAGCTTATTGACCATGCTCGCTGAATCAATGGTGATTTTAGATCCCATGCTCCAATTAGGGTGCTTGAGCGCGTTTTGCGCGTTTTGAATAGGAATAAATTCTAAAGGCGTGTCCCTGAAAGCCCCCCCACTCGCGCTAATGATTAAAGATTTAGGCTTTAAAGTCTTGTTTTGCAACAACGCCCACAAACCAAAATGCTCGCTATCAACGGGCGTGATTTGTGAAATGTCTAATAAATGCCCCGCGCTCACTAAGCTCTCTTTATTCGCTAGGGCCAGTTTTTTGTTCCTTTGTAAGCTTTTAAAGCTCGCTTTCAATCCTGCCACGCCCACAATAGCGTTAAGGACTAAATTGGAAACGCACTCCTCTATCATCGCATCAATGCCGTCTAACCCCACAAACACTTCCGCACCCAAAGGCTCTAAACCATTCAAATCATTAGGATCTAAGATCGCCACTTTTTTGGGTTTGAAAATTTGGATTTGCTCATTGATTAAAGCGATATTTTTCCCACAGCTTAAGGCTTCTATTTTTACGCCAAATTTTTTTGCGATTTTAAGGGCGTTTTTCCCAATAGAGCCGGTGCTTCCTAAAACAACCATTCAATCCCCTAAAAACACCGCCGTCTCTTTCCAAACTTCTAAAAAATACAACAACACATGCAAGCTTAAAGCCCCAAAAAGCATGGAATCCAGTCGGTCTAAAACGCCCCCATGCCCGGGTAAAATCTTACCGCTATCTTTGATCCCGGCCTTTCTTTTCAAATAGCTTTCATACAAATCCCCAAACACCGCCATAAGCGCGATTAAAAAACTAAATAGAAGCGCCATAAGAAAGCCTCCGCTCAATTTCCCCATGCCCACAAACGATCCCAAAACGCTCGCCAAAACAACGCCAATCAACGCGCCCTCTAAAGTCTTATTCGGCGAAGTGGGCGTGAAAGGGGTTTTGCCTAAAAGCTTGCCTCCAAAAAACGCCCCCACATCGCTTGCAACCACCACGACTAAAAGCCAAATGATCGCTACTGCGCCAAAATCCTTATAAACCCCAAAAAGCGCAAAAAACCCAACGCCCGGATACAAAAAGGGTAAAATGGCTTCGCTATGGTGCGCTTTTTGATAAGCGATAACACTAGCCATGACCATCGCACTGATAAGAGCGCATTCTACAGGATGCCCGTTAAAATACGCCGCCACCCATGACAACACTAAAATAAGATACAAGCTAAAGCTCGCTTTGACCTGGAACAACCTTAACGCTTCAAAAAACCCTACCGCATAAATCCCCCCCAAAACAGCCCAAAACAACAACAAATTGTCCGCATACAAAATCAAGCCCGCCACAACGATTAAAACAACCCCTGTAATGTAACGAGACTTTTCTTTAAATAACTCTTCTTTCACTTTTTTCCTTAATCAATTAAATATTAACGAAACTAAAAAATAGCTAAACGCGCTAATCAAAACAACGCCCACTAAATTAAGCCACAAGCCGGCTTTAATCATGTCCGTTATTTTAACATACCCAGAGCCATAAGCTATCGCATTGGGTGGGGTGGCCACAGGGAGCATGAACGCGCAAGTCGCGCTCAAGGCCACAGGAATAGTCAATAACAAGCTTTGGTGGTTTTCATAACCCATGCCCATCGCCACCCCTCCAATCACCGGCAAAAACGCCGCAGCGGTGGCGGTGTTAGAAGTGATTTCGGTTAAGAAGATGACCATTAAAGTAACCATGACAATGATGAATAAAATCGGTAAATGCGAAAAGCCAGAAACCAAATGCCCGATCCACAAACTCAACCCGGTTTTAGAAAATTGCGCGCTCAAAGCTAACCCGCCACCAAATAAAAGCAGCACATCCCAAGGGAGTTTTTTAGCAACACCCCAATCAATGAGCCTATCGCCCTGATTGTTAGCGGGCAAAATAAATAAAAGCACAGAAACCCCCATAGCGATCACGGAATCAATCTTATCTATCTTAATGCCCCAAGATTTTAAAATCGTGTCTAAAAAAATCCACCCTAAAGACGCTAAGATAAAAATAATCCCCACCGAGATTTCCGCTTGACTCAAACGGCCTAGTTTGTTTAACTCTAATCTAACGACTTCCTTACCCCCTGGGATTTCTTTAATCTTTAAAGGGAAAATCACATAAGTGAGCAAGAGCCACGATAAAATGAGCATGATGAAGGCTAACGGCGTCCCAAACACCATCCACTGAGCGAAATCAATTTCAATATTGAAAGCGGTTTTCATATAGCCGGCTAATAAAGCGTTAGGCGGCGTGCCAATCAAAGTGCCTAAAGAGCCAATAGAAGCCGAATAAGCGATGCCAAGCATCAAGCAAATGCTAAAATTCGTGCGATAGATAGTCGTCTTTTCTTGAATCACTTGAGCGATGTCCTTACCCTTATGCACGATATTTCCCATAATACCCCCATGCGCTTTGGTGATTTCTTCTTTTTGGTAGAATGCATTAGAGGCGTTTTCTTTACCCACCAGTTTAGCGACTAATTGCAAAACGCTCATGCCAACAGGAAACATCATCACCGCCGTTGCGGTATTACTCACCCACATAGACAGAAAGCCTGTGGCTATCATGAAACCTAGAATCAACCTCCTAGGGCTTGTGCCTACCAATAAAATAATGCTTAAAGCGATGCGCGTGTGCAAGTTCCATTTTTGCATGCTTAAAGCTAAAATAAACCCTCCCATAAAAAGAAAGATAATCGGCGATGCGTAAGAAGAGCTGATATGAGCGAATTGATCCACGCTAAAGGCGCTAAAAAGCACCAAAGGTAAAAGCGCGGTTGCAGGCAGGTCAATGGCTTCAGTCATCCACCATATCCCCATTAAAACAGCCACCCCCGCCACAACAGGCATCGCCTTATAATTCAAAGAACTGAGCTTGGGGATTTCTTCTACAATATGAGGCATTTGAACATTAAGCGCATAACAGATAACAAGTGCGATTAACGCTCCCCCTATTAACCCCAACAAGCGCACGATCTTAGTGCTTTTATCATCGGCGCGTGTATCGGTATGCGTATTGGCATGCGAATGATTTTCCATTTTATTTTACCCTTTAAAATTACTAACCTACATGCTACAATAAAACTTTTTCAAAACTAGGGTTTTAGAAAAATAAAATCAAAACAGGAAAAAGAGTGGTAAAAGAAAGTGATATTTTAGTGGTTGGTGGAGGGCATGCAGGCATTGAAGCGAGCTTGATTGCGGCTAAAATGGGGGCTAGAGTGCATTTAATCACCATGCTCATAGACACGATCGGTTTAGCGAGCTGTAATCCAGCCATTGGGGGCTTGGGTAAAGGGCATTTGACTAAAGAAGTGGATGTTTTAGGGGGGGCTATGGGGATTATTACGGATCATAGCGGTTTGCAATATCGTGTGTTAAACGCTTCTAAAGGGCCGGCGGTTAGGGGGACTAGAGCGCAAATTGATATGGACACTTACCGCATTTTTGCAAGAAATCTTGTTTTAAACACCCCTAATTTGAGCGTCTCTCAAGAAATGACCGAAAGTTTAATCATTAAAAACGATGAGGTAGTGGGCGTAACCACAAACATTAACAACACTTATAGAGCTAAAAAAGTGATCATCACCACAGGCACTTTTTTAAAAGGGGTGGTGCATATTGGCGAGCACCAAAACCAAAACGGGCGCTTTGGGGAAAACGCTTCCAATTCTTTAGCCTTGAATTTAAGGGAACTTGGCTTTAAGGTGGATCGCCTAAAAACCGGCACTTGCCCAAGAGTGGCGGGCAATAGCATTGATTTTGAAGGCTTAGAAGAGCATTTTGGGGATGCAAACCCTCCCTATTTCAGCTATAAAACCAAAGATTTTAACCCCACCCAACTCTCATGTTTTATCACTTACACTAACCCCATTACCCACCAAATCATTAGGGATAATTTCCACCGAGCCCCCCTATTTAGCGGTCAAATTGAAGGCATAGGCCCAAGGTATTGCCCTAGCATTGAAGATAAAATCAACCGCTTTAGCGAAAAAGAACGCCACCAGCTGTTTTTAGAGCCTCAAACCATTCACAAAAGCGAATATTATATCAACGGCTTAAGCACCTCTTTGCCCCTAGATGTGCAAGAAAAGGTCATTCACTCTATCAAAGGCTTAGAAAACGCTCTCATCACGCGCTATGGCTATGCGATAGAGTATGATTTTATCCAGCCCACGGAATTGACCCACGCTTTAGAAACCAAAAAAATCAAAGGGCTTTATTTAGCCGGGCAAATCAATGGGACTACCGGCTATGAAGAAGCGGCGGCTCAAGGGCTTATGGCTGGGATTAATGCGGCATTAGCCCTAAAGAATCAAGCCCCCTTTATTTTAAAGCGCAATGAAGCTTATATCGGCGTTTTGATTGATGATTTGGTCACTAAAGGCACGAATGAGCCTTACAGAATGTTTACCAGCCGGGCCGAATACCGCTTGCTTTTAAGAGAAGACAACACGCTTTTTAGGTTGGGCGAACATGCCTATCGTTTAGGGCTTATGGAACAGGATTTTTATAAGGAATTAAAAAAAGATAAACAAGAGATACAAGACAATCTCAAACGCCTTAAAGAATGCGTGCTTACCCCTAGTAAAGAAGTATTAAAACGCTTGAATGAATTAGATGAAAACCCTATCAATGACAAGGTTGATGGCGTTAGTTTGTTAGCGCGCGATAGTTTTAATTTAGAAAAAATGCGCTCCTTTTTTAGCTTTTTAGCCCCTTTGAATGAGCGGGTTTTAGAGCAGATTAAAATTGAATGCAAGTATAATATTTATATTGAAAAACAACACGAAAATATCGCTAAAATGGACAGCATGCTCAAGGTTTCTATCCCTAAAGATTTTGTGTTTAAAGGCATTCCAGGCCTTAGCTTAGAAGCGGTAGAAAAATTAGAAAAATTCCGCCCCAAAAGCCTTTTTGAAGCCTCAGAAATCAGCGGGATCACCCCGGCGAATTTAGACGTTTTGCATTTATACATCCATTTGCGAAAAAACTCTTAAAGGATTTTTAATGAACGCTTTAGAAATCACCCAAAAACTCATCAGCTACCCCACCATTACGCCTAAAGAATGCGGTATTTTTGAATACATTAAATCGCTTTTTCCTGCTTTTAAAACCCTAGAATGTGAGGAAAATGGCGTGAAAAACCTTTTTTTATACCGCATTTTTAACCCCCCCAAAGAGCATGCAAAAGAAAAACATATAAAAGAAAAACATATAAAAGAAAAACATATAAAAGAAAATGTTAAGCCCTTGCATTTTTCTTTTGCAGGGCATATTGATGTCGTGCCTCCTGGAAACAATTGGCAAAACGATCCCTTTAAACCCATCATTAAAGAGGGGTTTTTATACGGCCGTGGGGCGCAAGACATGAAAGGGGGCGTGGGGGCGTTTTTGAGCGCGAGTTTAAATTTTAACCCTAAAACCCCTTTTTTGCTTTCTATGTTACTCACAAGCGATGAAGAAGGACCAGGGATTTTTGGCACAAAACTCATGTTAGAAAAACTCAAAGAAAAAGATTTACTCCCTCACATGGCGATTGTGGCTGAACCCACTTGCGAAAAAGTCCTAGGCGATAGCATCAAAATTGGCCGAAGAGGCTCTATTAATGGCAAACTCATTTTAAAAGGCGTTCAAGGGCATGTGGCTTACCCACAAAAATGCCAAAACCCCATTGATGCACTCGCTTCTGTTTTGCCTTTGATTTCAGGAGTTCATTTAGACAATGGCGATGAGCATTTTGACCCTTCAAAACTAGTCATCACTAACTTGCATGCAGGGTTAGGGGCTAATAACGTGACTCCAGGGAGCGTAGAAATTACCTTTAATGCGCGCCATTCTTTAAAAACCACCAAAGAGAGTTTGAAAGAATATTTAGAAAAAGTTTTAAAAGATTTGCCTCACACTTTAGAATTAGAGTCAAGCAGTTCGCCTTTCATCACGGCTTCTCATTCAAAGCTTACTAGCGTTTTAAAAGAAAGTATTTTAAAGACATGCCGCACCACCCCCCTTTTAAACACCAAAGGCGGCACGAGCGATGCGCGATTTTTTAGCGCTCATGGTATAGAAGTGGTGGAATTTGGCGCCATTAATGACAGGATCCATGCCATTGATGAAAGGGTTAGCTTGAAGGAATTAGAGCTTTTAGAAAAAGTGTTTTTAGGGGTTTTAGAGGGCTTGAGTGAAAAATAGATGGAATAAGATAATCGTTTTAAGTGGGTTTTTGTTTTTAACGCCAACGATTTTTTAGCCGATACCAACTCAAGCTTTAGCATGCTAGTATCCATTTATCATGACCTTAAGAGTGGGGTCATGCTTAACAAAATAACCAAATCTCGCTATAATCTTTTGGTCTTTTTTTGTTTTTGCAGTTTTTACATGCTCCTGTTGTTAAAGACTAAATTTCTTAAGGGGCTTTTACCAAGCCACTCTTAAAGGGGTGGCTCAACCAACTTTTTAAAACAAACTCTTTTAATACAGCTTTATTCTCACTAGTATCCCCTATCGCATGGCAATCCAGCTCAAGCGTTGGAATGCGCTTAAAAGAGAAGCAATTCTCAATCATTTTCTTTATTCCATCAATAAAATGGCATTCAATAAGGCTTTAATCATCAATATTTGATTATAATTATAAAGGATTACATTTTTTTAATAAGAGATATATCATGCTAGGGAGTGTTAAAAAAACCCTTTTTGGGGTCTTGTGTTTGGGCACGTTGTGTTTGAGATGGTTAATGGCAGAGCCAGACGCTAAAGAACTTGTTAATTTAGGTATAGAAAGCGTGAAGAAACAAGATTTCGCTCAAGCTAAAGCGCATTTTGAAAAAGCGTGTGAGTTAAAAGAGGGTTTTGGGTGTGTTTTTTTAGGGGCGTTTTATGAAGAAGGGAAAGGAGTGGGAAAAGACTTGAAAAAAGCCATTCAATTTTACACTAAAGGTTGTGAATTAAATGATGGTTATGGGTGTCGCCTACTAGGAAATTTATACTATAACGGACAAGGCGTTTCTAAAGATGCCAAAAAAGCCTCACAATATTACTCTAAATCTTGTGAATTGAACCATGCTGAAGGGTGTACGGTATTGGGAAGCCTACACCATTATGGCGTAGGCACGCCTAAGGATTTAAGAAAGGCTCTTGATTTGTATGAAAAAGCTTGCGATTTAAAAGACAGCCCAGGGTGTATTAATGCAGGATACATGTATGGTGTGGCAAAGAATTTTAAGGAGGCTATCGTTCGTTATTCTAAAGCATGCGAATTAAAAGATGGTAGGGGGTGTTATAATTTAGGGGTTATGCAATACAACG
The DNA here is from genome assembly GCF_030062585.1 of Helicobacter pylori. Lineage (NCBI taxonomy): Bacteria > Pseudomonadati > Campylobacterota > Epsilonproteobacteria > Campylobacterales > Helicobacteraceae > Helicobacter > Helicobacter pylori. The sequence goes on from NZ_CP071935.1 coordinate 114,905, forward strand.
CCCAAGGCACAGCAAAGGACGAAAAGCAAGCGGTAGAAAACTTTAAAAAAGGTTGCAAATCAAGCGTTAAAGAAGCATGCGACGCTCTCAAGGAATTAAAAATAGAACTTTAGTTTTAATGAAATTAAGCTAAACGCTGCGTTTAGCTGGCTTTTACGCTTTTTAATGTTTTAATGAAAAACACGAACCCCCCACGAACCAATCTTTTAATGATCATAAAAGACTTTTATCGAATCCGTTCATTCCAAACGCCGTTTTGAGATTGGTATTTTAAGGGTTTAAGCAGTTTTTATTCAAACCCTTAAAAAGGGTTTTTTCCTACAACGCCTTTAATAGCACGCTATTTAAACGCTCATTAAAACTTTTAGCGTCTTTCAAAACCCCTTTTTCTAAAAGCTTCGCCCCATCATAAAGCAACCAGATAAAAGCGCTCAACTGCTCTTTATCTTCGCATTTTAAGAGTTTTTGCAAAATCGCATGGTTAGGGTTTAATTCTAAAGTTTTCTTGCTTTCAGGCACGCTTTGGCCCATTTGGCGCATCCAATTAGCCATCATCGCATTTGGTTCATCGCCTATTAAAGCCACCGCTGAAGTGAGATGATTAGAAAGCTCTACGCCTTTAATCTCATCTTTAAGATTTTCTTCAAACGCTTTCATCAAATCTTTAAACTGATCTTTTACCTCATCATGGATTTCTTCCAAACCAAGCTCTTTCAAACTCTCGCTATGGCTAGCGTCTCTAAAGGGCGTTTTATCGTATTCATTCACGCCTGGCATCACAAACGCATCAATTTCATCGCTCAATAACAAAACATCATAGCCTTTTTGAGCGTATTTTTCCAAAATGGGGGACGCTTTTAATAAGTCTAAATTTTCGCCTAAAAGGTAGTAAATGCTTTTTTGATTTTCTTTTAAATTTTCTTTGTATTCTTTTAAAGAAATCAATTCTCCTTTGTCTTTAGAATAGAATCTTAACAATTCTAAAAGTTTTTCTTTGTTTTCAAAATCCCCATACAAGCCTTCTTTTAACACTTTCCCGAAAGGCTCATAGAATTTATGGTAATTTTTTTCATCCTTGCTCAAGCGTTCAATCTCGCTTAAAATCTTTTTCACTGAAGCCGAACGGATATTGGCTAAAATCTTATTCTGCTGTAAGATTTCACGGCTCACATTCAAGGGCAAATCTTCGCTGTCAATCACGCCTTTAACAAACCTCAAATAAGACGGCAACAATTCTTTGTCATCATCAGTGATAAACACCCTTTTAACATAAAGTTTGACCCCGCTTTTATAATCCACCCTAAACAAATCAAAGGGTGCTTTGCTAGGGATGTAAAAAAGCGTTGTGTATTCTAAAGAGCCTTCCACTTTATTATGGATATAGCTCAAAGGCTCGCTGTTGTCATGCGCAAACGATTGGTAAAAGTCTTTGTAATCCTTGTCTTTCAACTCGCTCTTATTCATTTTCCATAAAGCGCTCGCTTGATTGATTTGCTCGCATTTTTCTTCTTTAACTTCTTTTTTATTATCCCCTTCGCCCTCAAATTTCGTATCGGTGTAAGTTAAAAAAATAGGAAAAGGGATATGCTCAGAATACTTTTTAACAACGCTATCAATCTCCCAACGGCTCGCAAAATGAGAATCTTCATCTTTTAAAAAGAGGGTGATTTCTGTGCCTTGCTCCTCTTTGACGCATTCGCTGATTTCAAACTTGCCCTTACCATCGCTCACCCATGCATAAGCTTGCTCGCTGGTAACTTTTTTGGTTTGAACGACAATCTTACTCGCTACCATGAACGCCGAATAAAAGCCCACACCAAACTGGCCAATCAGTGCACTATCTTTTTTCTTATCCCCACTCAAAGCGCTCAAAAAACTCTTCGTGCCTGATTTAGCGATCGTGCCTAGATGCTCAATGAGATCGTTTTTATCCATGCCTATACCATTATCTTTAATCGTTAAGGTTTTTTTCTGGCTATCAAAACTCAAATGAATGCTAGGCGTGGTATTGAGTCCTTTTAATTTCTCATCGGTTAGCATCAAATAATTCAGTTTATCCAAAGCGTCGCTCGCGTTAGAAATCAACTCCCTTAAAAAAATCTCTTTATTGGAATACAAAGAGTGGATCATCAAATCCAAAAGCTGGTTGATTTCAGTTTGAAAGGTGTATTCTTGATTAGACATTGAACTTTTTCCTTTAATAAAATTTTTAAGATTATACAATAAAAGCGCGCTTAAAAGGGGCATGCTATGGCTTAAAAATCACATGAAAGGATGTTTAATTCCTTAAAAACGATAACTCATAGAGCTCATAAAATAGCTTCTATCTTGAATGGTTTGAGCGAAATCAGGGTTATAACCGCTTGTAAAAAACCCTACCTTATAACCCTTATGCATCGTGATTTGATAGCCATTAACCATTAGCATGAAATAGATATGTTTTTTAAGGTTATATTTAAAAGTAACCCCTAAGCTTTGCGCATCAGCCCTTGGGGAATAGGTCAATTTCCCATACAATTGCACCAAAAGATTTTTAATGCTCTTCCCTACAAAAGCGTTAATCGTTATGGAATTAGCGTTGTAAAAATTGGAATAAGCGTCTTCATAAGGGGTGTCGTCTTTAGTGTCATAAAAAGGATCAATGGGTGAGCCGTTCCAGCCTAATTGAACGCTCGCGTTCCCAAAATTCTTATACACGCTCCAGCCAAAACGATAAGAGCGGAAATTGATCCTTTGAAACACAAACAAACTCGCGCTTTTTTTACCCACTAAAGCAGCCCTATAATAATCTTTAGACAGATAATCGCTATAGAGAGGAAACCATGCGTAAAAAGTCGTTTGGATGCGCCAAAGAGATTTCCAATAAGACTTTGTGTCATGGGTGATTTCAAATCCAGGAGCGTTAAAATTCTTAGGGTAAAACCAAATAAAAGGCGCGACCCTAATGTATTTATTTTCGTAAATGAGATTGAAATTGTGCATGCCGTAGTTGATTTTTTGCTTGTAATTGACAGGGGCGTAAAAATCCCTAATGTATTGCTCATTGGCTAAAGCCCTTCCAAAGGTGCTAAACCACACTATCTTAAACTTTTTCCACCGGTAAAAAATCTCAAACCCTTGGTTAAACCCGCTCAAAAACAAAGCCTTAGAAGGGTAACGCCCTAGTTTAATCCCAAAAATATCCTTATATTGATAATCTAAATACAAATTGTATAACACATAAGGCCTGGCGTTTTGAGCCTTTTGCTCTCTGGTCCAATTTTGGCTGTGTTGCATCAAATAACCCTCCCATCGCCCCATGTAATACCAGTTCGCCGGCTGAAACCCTGCCTTAGGGTTGGCTTCATCAATCAAAAATTTCGTGGAATCATACGCTAACGCTCCTATTTCGCCCCCCACCCCAAAACCCAGTTTGTGATCTTCAATCCCTTTAGGGAGCAAACTAGAATCAACTTGTAAAGCCCCGGTAGTGGTTACATAACTCCCTGTAGGGTAAATCCCTTTTTTGGAATTGATGATTGATTGATTCAAAGCGATGCGCGAAAACGATCCCACTCTCGCGCTGATTTGATACTCAAAAGCGTTGAGAAAAACCCCATGCAAAGCCAAAAACCCTAGCCAAACTTTTTGATTAAGCACCCTTTTATCAAACACCTTTTTTATTGAAGTCTGATATTATGCCATAAACAAACTCGCAAGTTATTCGCTCACTATAGTTTTGAAAAAAAAAAAAACGATAAAATCACAAAATCTCCCCCTTTTTTAGCGGGTTCAGTTTAAAGATTTAAGGACTATGCATGCAAGAGGTTATCCCTGTTGTGGTGGCTTTTGACAATAATTATTGTATCCCTGCTGGCGTGAGTTTGTATTCCATGCTAGCACACGCCAAACGAGAGAGAGAGAGAGAGAGAGAGTAAAACTCTTTTATCAAATCCATTGTTTGGTGGAAAATTTAAGCGCTGAAAATGTAGCCAAATTAGAAGAAACGATCGCTCCTTTTAGCGCTTTTTCCAGTATAGAGTTTTTGGATATTTCTAATGAAGAACTAGAACCACGCCACAATTACCGCAAACTTGATCCTTTAAGAGCGAGTGAAATTAAAAAATTGTATTTAAAACTCAATACTTTTTCGCAAAAACGCTTTTCTAAAATGATCATGTGCCGTTTCTTTTTTGCTTCCCTTTTCCCCCAATACGATAAGATGATCATGTTTGATGTGGACACTTTGTTTGTGAATGATATGAGCGAGAGCTTTTTTATCCCCCTTGAAACGCATTATTTTGGGGCTGTGAGAGAAAAAGATTTGATCGCTATGAACAGGAATTCGGCTAAGGATTTATACGAATTACGCCAAATGCACGCAAAATCTATCGGTGTCGCTGACGCTTTCCCTAATTTAGAAGAAGCGCAAATCCTTTTTGACAACTACTTTAACGCCGGGTTTTTAACCTTAAATTTAAAATCATGGCGTAAAGAAAATCTTGAAAACCAATTGATTGCCTTTTTCCTTTTGAAAAACGAAAAACTTTTATTTAGCGATCAAGATGCTTTGTGTTTTGTGTGCCGTGGTAGGATTTTAGAACTGCCTTATTCATACAACGCCCACCCTAGCTTCCTTGATACGCCCCTATTCCCTAGCATCAAAGAAGCGTGCATGCTGCATTTTTGGGGCGATAAACCTTGGAAACTCTTAAGCGTCATTGGCGCGAAAAAATGGCATGAAGTATTGATCCAAACGCCTTTTAAAGACGCTTATTTTAACGCTCCCTTTTTAGATCACCTCTTTGAATCCCTTCAAAATAGGGATAATGAGATCAAAAGAAGAGATGAAAGGATCATTGAAGAAGTTCAAGCGGTTCAAGCAAGAGATAAAGAAATCCAAAACAGGGATAAAGAAATCCACGCTCTTAATAAAATCCTGTCTTTTTCAGACAAACGGCATTCTTTTGAATTCCTTCTGCCCAGGCTTTCTTCTAAACTCCTTATAGAATTTTTGCTTTTTAAAGCCAAACAAAAAGTGAAACGATTGATTAAAAGGGTTTTTTAAACCCCCTTTCAAAATTAATGCGAGCAAGCATGCGTTTGTGTGGGCTGGATGTCCTTGTTATCGGCTAATTTCTCTTTTTCCACTTTGTCTAAAAAAGTGCTCAAATCTTGCGCCATTTTTTCAAAAATCTTAGCGCTCACGCTATCAGGGTGAGAAATCACAATCGGTTCGCCCTTATCCCCCCCTAAACGCACTTTAGGCTCTAAAGGGAGCTTGGCTAAAATCTGTGTGTTATAAGCCTCTAATAATCCACTCATGGAATTTGAGCCAAAAATCTCGCTCTCTTTCTTGCAATGCTCGCACACAAAACTCCCCATATTTTCTACAATGCCCGCAATAGGAATGTGTAGTTTCTTAAACATGTCCAAACTCCGTTTAGCGTCATCTAAACTCACTATTTGAGGCGTAGTAACGGTGATTCCTGCGCTCAAAGGCACGGCTTGGGCTAGCGTGAGCTGCGCATCGCCTGTTCCTGGGGGCATATCCACCACCAACACATCTAAATCCCCCCAAATAATATCGCTTAGCATCTGCTCAATCGCTCGCATAAGCATTGGCCCTCTCCAAATGAGACTCTGCCCCTCATCATACAAAAGCCCCATGCTCATCACAGAAACGCCAAAAGCTTTTAAAGGAATGAGTTTTTTACCGCTAGGATCCATAATCACATCAGCGTTTTGCAAACCCATCATTCTAGGGATATTAGGGCCATACACATCAGCGTCCAATAACCCCACTTTTTGGTTTAAATTCGCTAAAGCGATGCTTAAATTCACGCTGGTGGTGCTTTTACCCACACCGCCCTTGCCTGAGCTTATCATCACTACATGTTTGATGTTTTTAGCCAGATTTTTAGTGGCGGGCTTTGGGGCTTGGGGCTTTGGCGGGGTTTTAATATCCAAATTCAAAGCTTTCACGCCTTTTTCTTGCATCGCTTTGGAGATATTTTCCCTTAAAATCGCGCTCGTTTCTTCAGAGCTTGAGGGGATTTCTATTAAAAGCCCTAACTGATCATCATGCAAGGTGATGTTTTTAACAAAACCAAAGCTGACAATATCCTTTTCAAAATTAGGGTAAATGATCGTTTTTAACGCATTCAAGACATCTTCTTGGGTGAGCATTTTAATCCTTAAAATGATAGTGTTTGAATTTTCTTTATAGCATGTTTTGTTTAATTTTGCATTATAAATTAAATTTGCGTTTTTAAAGGATAAGGCATGAAACTTCATAAGCGTGTTTTGAAATTGCACCATTTTAGGAATTTGGGTAGAAAATCGCCTGCCAAATTGCTTTTAAATTCAAGTTTTGAAAAACATGGGGGGTTGGTGGTTTTAGTGGGGGAAAATAATGTCGGTAAAAGCAATGTTTTAGAAGCTTTAACAATCTTTAATGATGCGGATATTAAACTTTGTAATGAAGAAGATTATTTCAAAGACCATGAAAAAAACCATGAAAAAGACACCCTTTTAAGCTTGGAAGAAGAAACAATTCTTGATCACAAAATCACAGGTTTTTCTTGCGTGGATTTGAGGATCCAATCTAAAGGAGTTAGCGAAGAATTAAAAGAATTATCAAAAATATTAATCAGCTATCCTTTTTGTGTTTTTATAGGGGGTTTTATCAATCTCATCATGTCTTATGGTGTATTAGATTCGTTTTTAAAATCCTACAAAGAAAAATTAAAATTGAGCGCATTTTCAACTAGACAAGCCAATAATCTGCTTTTCAAAGAATTAATCAAACATGTAAGCGGTAATAGCGAATGGATTAAAACTTTTTGTCAGTGCATCAAAGAAATCAAAAAGCGCAATACGCCTAATAAAAAATACAACACAGATGAATTTTTTATCATGGGGAAACACAAACAAAACCAATTAGAAAAAATTTATTCTTGTTTTAAAAAACTTAGTGAAGGTGAAATCAAACCACAAAATGAAGACATCTTAAAAAAGCTAAAAAGTTTAGATGAAATTTTTAAGACTACCGACTTTACAAAATTCACACCAGAAACTGAAGTGAAAGACATTATTAAAGAAATAGATGAAAAATACCCTATCAATGAAAATTTTAAACAGCAATTTAGAACATTCCGGTTAAATATAGGCAACCTTAAAAAGAAAATTAAAAATTCTTTAAAATACCTTGAAAAAATAAGAGAGGATTTTGAGCGAAAAAAAGAGCGATTGATCCGAGAAATTGAAAATGACTGCAAAAATCAAAAAGTGCTAAAGTTTAATTATGATGTTTTGTTGGATAATATCCAACAAATATGCAAAAATTATATAGCAAGTCATGCTGTTAATGATGTATCTAAAGATATTAAATCCATGATGTGTCAGCTTTATTTGAAAAAGATAGATTTATTAGTCAATTCAGAAATCGAACAATACAGATACAATGATTTTCTTGAATCAGCAAGAAAATTTCTGTGGGAAGACATAAAAACTTTAGATGAAAAGAGTGGCGTTCATTTGTTCCCTAAAAATATTGGTGAAATCAAAGATAAATTTGAAGCAAACAAGGAAAAAGTCAAACAAAGCAAAAACTATTTTGAGTTCGCAGAATATTGCCGAGAGTGTAACCCTTATACAGCGTTTCAAAACTTAAAAAATAAAGTTCAATTCCCTTTAAGCGGTGGTTTATCTTATAAGTCTTACAAACTCGTGCCAATCATGAAAGAATACAAAGATCTAAAAATTACAGATAACGACCTTAAGACTGTATTATTTACTTGCATTGATTATTCTTCCCCTTCTGAATTTGACCAATGGGATTGGTTCTTTAGAAATTCATTGTTTAGGAAAATTGACTTTCACCCTAATGCAATTTGGAATTTTTTTGGGAGCATTTTAAAAGATGGTCAAGCGTTACAAATAATAATGTTTGATAAAAATAATGATTTAGTAATCTATGATTCTGAAAAATCGTTCAATATCCCTGAAAAATACTTGCAAGAAATAGACCAAGAATTACTAAAAGAGATCAGACAATCAAAACATCTTTTTCCAATTGAAGTAAAACGCAAATACAATAACAATGTATGTCAATTTGAATTTTTTAAAAAAGACACAAGCCATCTTTTATTTAAGGTAAATTTTACAGAAATATTAGAAAATCTTGCAGAAATCTTGGAATACAACATGCAATTAAAAATAGATTCTTTGATTACAAAAGAATTTAACAGGCTTTTAGCGATCGCTGAAGATAGTTCTCAAGATAGTTACCAATTGAAAATTCGTGTCCGACACAATAACAAATTTTATGATTATTCAAAGAAATCTACGGCATATGAAATAAAACTTAAAATTCATGATTGCAGAAAATCTGATAATCAAAATGAGCCAATTATCTTAAGCCAGCAAAGCACCGGCTTCCAATGGGCGTTTAATTTCATGTTTGGTTTTCTCTATAATTGGGGATCACATTTTAGCCTTAACGAGAATATTATCTATGTCATGGACGAGCCAGCCACTCCTTTGAGCGTGCCAGCCAGAAAGGAATTCAGGAGATTTTTAAAAGAATACGCTCATAAAAATCATGTTACTTTTGTTTTAGCCACCCATGACCCCTTTTTAGTGGATACGGATCATTTAGATGAAATAAGGATTGTGGAAAAAGAAACAGAAGGCTCTGTAATTAAGAATCACTTTAACTATCCCCTAAATAATGCGAGCAAAAACTCCGATGCCTTGTATCAAATCAAGCGTTCTTTAGGGGTGGGTCAGCATGTTTTTCACAACCCCCAAAAACACCGAATCATCTTTGTGGAAGGCATCACCGATTATTGCTATTTGAGCGCTTTCAAATTGTATTTCAATGAGCGAGAATTCAAAGACAACCCCATTCCTTTCACTTTCTTACCCATTTCAGGGCTTAAAAACAATCCAAATGAGATGAAAGAAACCATTAAAAAACTTTGCGAGTTAGACAATCACCCTATTGTTTTGACAGATGATGACAGAAAATGCGATTCTGACCAAAACGCAACGAGCGAACGATTTAAAAGGGCTAATGAAGAAATGCATGATCCCATCACAATCCTACAACTCTCAAAATGCGATGAAAATTTCAAACAAATTGAAGATTGTTTCAGCGCAAACGATAGAAAAAAATACGCTAAAAATAAGCAAATGGAATTGGCCATGGCGTTCAAAACAAGGCTTTTGTATGGCGGTAAAGACGATGTAGTGAGCGAAGAAACAAAAAAGAATTTTCTAAAATTGTTTGAGTGGATAAAAAAAGAGTGCAATAACCTAACGATTAAAAAAGGGTATATCAAATTTGATTATAATACCCCACAAATATTATAAAGTGAAAGGATTTTGATGTTTAAAAAAATGTGTTTAAGCCTGCTGATGATAAGCGGTGTTTGTATGGGAGCAAAGGATTTGGATTTCAAGCTGGATTATCGCGCGACTGGGGGGAAACTCATGGGGAAAATGACGGACTCTAGTCTTTTAAGCATCACTTCTATGAACGATGAACCGGTGGTGATTAAAAACCTTATTGTCAATAGGGGAAATTCATGCGAAGCGACTAAAAAAGTGGAACCCAAATTGGGCGATAAGTTTAAAAAAGAAAAACTCTTTGATCATGAATTAAAATACTCGCAACAGATATTTTACCGCCTGGATTGCAAGCCTAACCAATTGTTAGAAGTTAAAATCATCACAGACAAGGGCGAGTATTACCATAAATTTTCTAAATAAAACCGCCCTTTCCTCAAACAAGGGGCTTTCTAGCTAGATCACTTCGTGAGAGCACCCCTTTCTAAAGAAAGGAGATTCCTAACTAAAACATTCCATTGAATGCTAACACGAAAGGCTTTGTTCTTTAAAGTCTGCATGGATATTTCCTACCATAAAAAGACTAGTGGTATTTTAACCTCTTTTAGCCTAACGGCTATGTGCTTACATCTTGCACCCTAAAGGACAGAGTTTTTCGTGCTAGTGGGATAAAATTTAAAAAGAGTTTTGCCACAAAGCGACCAAAACCTCTCATGGAGTCTTTTGTTGGGACTGCTCTAAAGCCATTTGCGCATGCTTGCAATCCTTTTTAAAAGACTTCGTAATAAAATTAACCTTAAGAGTCGAATCAAAGGCTTCATGGCATTTTTTAAGCTTGTGATCGCGCTCTTGCGGATCTTGCAAGTAATATTTCACTGAATGCACAAAACTGAAATGAAACCCCATAGGAGGGATACGGCTATCTGGCGTGCCTTCGCAAAAATCGCTGCAATAACTGCTTTGCGACTTTAACCCCCCCAACACCACTAAAAATAAAAAAACCATCTTTTTCATCAATACTCCTTAATCCTTTTTATCCTCCAAAATACACCAACGCTGAACCCCAAGTCAATCCCCCACCAAAAGCGTCTAGAAGCATTAAATCGCCCTTTTTCAAACGCCCCTCTTCATAAGCTTCACCCATAGCCATAGGGATACTAGCTGCTGAAGTGTTGCCGTATTTATGCACGGTTAAAACCACTTGCTCATCTTTAAAATCCAAATGCTCTCGCACCGCTTGAATGATCCTAAAATTAGCTTGATGCGGGATAAACAAGCGCACATCTTCAGGTTTGAGAGCGTTTTTTTCTAAAATCATTTCCACATCTTTTAAAAGCGTTTTCACCGCTAGCTTAAACACTTCATTGCCTTTCATACATAAAAAAGGCTCTAAAGCTTCTTCTTTAGCGTTAAAGGGCGTGGGTTTTAGAGTCCTTGGCGTATAAAGATAATTAGAAAAATTCCCGTTCGCTGAAATCTGCACATCTAAAATGCTTTCTTTTAAACGCTTGGTCCTGCCTACCACGCACGCCCCAGCCCCATCGCCAAATAAAATACAAGTCCCCCTATCTTTAAAATCCAACACGCTGCTCGTTTTTTCTGCCCCCACAATCAGCACATTTTCGCACATCCCGCTCTCAACATAAGCCTTAGCCACCGATAATAAATAAATAAAACCCGTGCAAGCGGCTGAAATATCAAACGCCGGCTTGTTTTCAATGCCTAATTTCGCGCTCAACACGCAAGCGGTTGAAGGCATGGCCAAAAAATCAGGGCTTAAAGTCGCTACAACCACCAAATCAATGTCTTGTGGGGTTAAATGCGCTCTCTCTATGGCCTGTTTAGCCGCTATTACCCCTAAATCGCTGCTTTTTTCTTCATCGTTAGCGAAACGGCGTTCTTTGATACCAGTCCTTTTTTCTATCCACTCATCGCTGGTATCCAAAAATTGCTGGAACTCTGCATTTTTCACACGCTCGCTTGGAACATGCATCGCAATGGATTTAAGAGAGGCGTAAAATTCCATTCAATCCCCTTAACATAGTCATCTTTAAGCGTCTTGCTGATCACTTTGAGGCGCAGAAACGCTAGGCTTCAAGCTCTCAAACGCTTGAGTAATCCTCAAGCAAACCTGACTTTCAACAGCGCTAATAGCCTGATAAATCGCGCATTCAACCGCTCTAGCGTTGCTCTTGCCATGGCTGATGATCACGCTTTTATTCACGCCCAAAAGCGGTGCTCCCCCATATTCAGCGTAATCGGTTTTTTGTTTTAAAATACCAAACGCATTCTTAAGCATCAAAGCCCCCATTTTAGATTTAAAAGAGCTTTTAATTTCATCTTTAAAAATAGAGCCTATTGCACTAGCGACCCCTTCTGTTGTCTTTAAGACCACATTCCCCATAAAGCCATCGCAAACCACCACATCCACAACCCCTTTGAAAATATCGCTCCCCTCCACATTGCCATAAAAGAAGTCATAAGCTTTCAGCATTTTATGCGTTTCTTTAACGAGCATGTTCCCCTTAATATCTTCTTCGCCATTACTCAAAAGACCCACCTTAGGGCTGTCATAATGCAACACGCTTTTAGCGTATTCATACCCCATAAGAGCAAAATCAATCAAATATTCAGGCTTGCAATCCGTGTTCGCTCCCGCATCTAATAGCACGCTAGGGCGTTTGCCAACGCTAGGCATTAAAGTGCAAATAGCAGGCCTTTCAACCCCCTTGATGCGCCCTAAACGCAAGGTCGCTAAACCCATAGTCGCCCCGCTATGCCCCGCTGAAATCAAAGCGTCAGCCCCATTTTTCAAAATATCCATACCCAAGTAAATGGAAGATTCCTTACGCTTAATCGCCTCAGTGGCGGCTTCTTCCATCTTGATGTAATCTTGCGTGTGGATCATTTCCACTTTGCTGGCTAACTCTTTAGAAATAAAAGGGGTCGCTTTGTCTTTATCCCCCACTAAAACCGCACTAAAACTCTTATTCTCTAAAGCCCTTGAGACTCCCTCAATAATGGGTAAAACCCCATGGTCAGCCCCCATTAAGTCTATTACAATTTTCATCATGCGTCCTTAAAAGGCTTGTTGCAATCCGTTGCAATCCTTTAAAATACTTTCTATCACTAAAGATAGCTTTTATATTAGTATTCTTTAGTAAATTTGTTAATATGGTGGGGAAGCTTCCAAGTGCCATCTTTGGCTTTCACAGGTTTAGCCAACTTAACGCTATAATGCGTGCGCCTTTTTGCCGCTCTTGTCTTACTCACTCTTCTATCAGGTACTGCCATAAATTCTCCTTCATTTCAATCTGCATAATGGTAGTCTAATTTAATAGACTCCACTTCAGAGCGTAAAATTTCGCTCAAATCAATAAAACCATTGAAAGATTCAATAACATCTAAATTATCAAAATCCAAACTTTGGCTTTGCGTATCCCACAACCCGTCTGAAATATGCAAAACCAACGACTCATCAAGGCTTTTTTTAAACTCTTTACCGCTTGTATCACAAATAAGCACCAATTCACCCTTAAGGCGCGCTTCCAAGCGAAACAATTTCGCCCCCACCCGCACAACTTCGCCCTCTAAAACCACTCCCTCATGCTCTAAAGAAAACGCTTTAGGTGCATTAAAAGCGATTTTACGCATTTCAAATTGCATGCTTAACTTAAAACGCCCTTAAATCTTAAAGATCCCTAGCGGCAAAAAAGAAAGCGATTTCATTGTGTGCGTTTTCCAAGCTATCGCTCCCATGCACCGCATTAGCGTCAATGCTTTCAGCAAAATCCGCTCTGATAGTGCCTTTTTGAGCGAGTTTGGGATCAGTCGCTCCCATAAGATCTCTGTTTTTAGCCACCGCATCTTCGCCCTCTAAAACCATAACCACTACCGGACCACTCACCATAAACTCTATCAAATCTTTAAAAAAGGGTCTCTCTCTGTGGATCGCATAAAAGTTTTCAGCGTCTTTAACGCTCAAATGCAAGCGTTTCATAGCAATGACTTCCAAGCCGTTACTCTCAAAGCGATCAATGATTTTGCCTACCACTTTTTTCTTAAGTGCATCAGGCTTAATAATAGACAACGTTCTTTGTTTCAATTTAAACTCCTTGTGAATTGTTGATTATACAAAAATTTTTTAAAATATTACCCTTAAAGTATTTTTTTAACGCTTAAAGAACGCTTTAATCTCCTCAGCTTTGTTGGTTTTTTCCCAAGTGAATTCCTCTAATTCGCGCCCAAAATGCCCATAAGCTGAAGTGAGCGAATAAATGGGTCTTAACAAATCCAAGCTTTCAATAATACCTTTTGGCGTGAGTTTGAAAACCGCTTTCACGCATTTTTCCAACTCCGCGCTTGAATACTTGCTCGTGTTGTGCGTGTTCACATAAATAGACACTGGCTCTATCACCCCAATCGCATAAGCAAGCTGCACGGTCGCTTTATCGCAAACCCCACTCGCTACCAAATTTTTAGCCACATAGCGGGCCGCATAAGCCGCGCTCCTATCCACTTTGCTAGGGTCTTTCCCGCTAAACGCTCCCCCGCCATGCGGGCAACTCCCCCCATAAGTATCCACGATGATTTTTCTGCCCGTCAAACCCGCATCGCCTTGCGGCCCACCGATAACGAATTTTCCTGTGGGATTGACAAAAAACTTGATATTGTCATGCAAATATTCTTTGGGTAAAACCTTATACACGATCTCTTCAATCACGGCTTCTTTTAAATGCTTTTGCGAAACTTCTGGGGAATGTTGGGTGGAAATGACAATCGTATCAATGCTTACAGGCTTGTTGTTTTCATAACGCACGCTCACTTGAGACTTGCCATCAGGCCTTAAAAAAGGCAAGGTGTTGTCTTTTCTTTTTTGAGCCAAAGCGAAAGTGAGCTGGTGCGCTAAATGAATGGGTAAGGGCATGAGCGTTTCAGTCTCTTTACACGCATAACCAAACATAAGCCCTTGATCCCCTGCCCCAATCTCGCCATCTTCTCTATCCACGCCTTGATTAATATCAGGGCTTTGCTCGCCAACGCCATTCAAAACCGCCGCACTTCTGTAATCAAAGCCATAAAGAGCGTCTGTATAGCCAATCTTTTTAACCACTTCTCTTGCAATCTCTTGCATAGGGGCATAAACAGAAGTTTTTAACTCGCCAGTGATCATGCAAAAGCCATTAGAAACTAAAGTCTCGCATGCGACTTTGGCTTTTTGATCGCGCTCAATAATGTAATCTAAAACTGCATCGCTGATTTGATCAGCCATTTTGTCAGGATGCCCTTCGGTTACCGATTCGGAAGTGAAAAGAAAACTATCTTTCATCGTATTGTCCTTATTAAAATAATCGTTAGTGTTCAAAATGGGCTTATTATAGCTTATTTCATTCTTTAAGACTTAAAAAACCCTTTAGCTTTTTGCAACAAACTCGTTTTTTGCTGTTTCCTGAAATTCGTTCTTAAATGGGCTAAGAAATGGTGCCACTCATGGATTTCCATAGCAGGGATCGCTCCGGCAAAATTAGTGTTAGGGGGCAAGTCTTTACCCACCGCGCTTTTACCCCCAATTTGAGTGAATTCGCCCACATGCAAATGCCCTCCAATGCCCACTTGTCCGCCAAAAACCACATTACGGCCAGTGGTTGTAGAGCCGCTCAAGCCCACTTGAGAAACGACGATGCTGTGCTCGCCTAAAACGCAATTATGCCCGATTTGAACCAAGTTATCAATCTTAACGCCCTCTTTAATCAAAGTCTCGCCAAACACCGCCCTATCAATCGCCGTGTTAGCGCCAATTTCTACATTTTTTTGAATCCTAACAATCCCCACATGCTCAATTTTGACATGCTCTCCTAAAGCGGTGTGCGCATAACCAAAGCCATCACCTCCGATCACACTACCTGCATGGATGATGACATTGTCCTCTAAAATCGTGTTTTGATACAAAATAACACGAGGATACAAAACGCAATTTTTACCGATTTTGACCCCATCAGCGATCACCACGCCCGGATGAATCAAAGAGTTTTCGCCAATTTCTACGCCCTCTCCAATCATAACATTAGGCATGATCGTTACTTTTTCAAAATGTTTAGGCTCGCTAACGCTTTGTGGGTTTTTAAAAAAAGGGATCTTAAAGGCATGCGAAGCTTTAGCGAAGGCTAAATGCGGGTTATCCACGACTAAAGCTTGCATGCTTTTAGGCACTTTAGAAGATTCTTTTTTGCGGATAAACACCGCCCCGGCTTTTGAATCTTTTAAAAGTTTAAGGTAACGCGCTTGGTCAATATAGCTAATATCATTAGGCGTAGCCTTGTCTAATTCCGCTAAAGCATGCACTTCAAAATCGTTTGAAAATTCCGTTTCAATAGAATAGGCGCTTAACAATTCGCTTAATTTCATCAATACCCCTTATGGTTCTTTATGCAAATCCCACAATAGCGTAGCTTTATTATCTTTTTCTTCCACAGCCCCCATGCCCATCACATGATAGCCAGCATCCACAAAATGCACTTCCCCACTCACCCCATTAGACAAGCTAGAGAGCAAATACATCCCAGCATTACCCACTTCTTCTAAACTCACATTTTTCCTTAAAGGAGCGTTGATTTCATTCCATTTTAAAATCATCCTAAAATCAGCGATCCCGCTAGAAGCGAGCGTCCTAATAGGCCCAGCCGATAGGGCATTCACTCTAATATTATGTTTGCCTAAATCCACCGCTAAATAACGCACCGCACTCTCTAGGGCCGCTTTAGCCAACCCCATCACATTGTAATGCGCCATGTATTTGGTGCTGCCCAAATAGCTTAGAGTCAAAACAGACGCTCCGTTATTCAATAAAGGTTTTAGAGTGTTTGTCAGCTCTATTAAAGAATAAACAGAAATTTCCATAGCGGTGTTAAACGCACTTTTAGAAGTTTCCAACAAGCTCCCCTCTAAAGCCTCTTTAGGGGCAAAGGCCACGCTATGAACGATAAAATCCAATGAGCCTAAATCCTGCTTAATATTATTGTATAGCGACTTGAAATGCTCTTCTTTGCCCACATCCAATTCATACACATAGGGGCTATTCAATTCCTGAGCGATAGGCCTCACGCGCTTTTCTAAGCTCTCATTCAAATAAGTGAAAGCCAAAGTAGCCCCTTGATTGAAACAAGATTGAGCGATCCCATAAGCGATGGATTTATTGTTTGCCACCCCTACAATAAGCCCTTTTTTACCTTTTAAAAATCCCATGATTTTCCTTTATAAAAATGAAATGACTGTTTTAAAATTTTCTAATTCCAAAGACGTGCTCCCGATCAATAAGCCATCCACGCTATCAATCCCTAAAATTTCTTTAGCGTTTTGCACATTCACGCTCCCCCCATACAACAAGGGCGTTTTTTGATTTAAAATTTGCTTTAAAAAACCATGCGTGAGGTAAATATCTTCTAAAGAAGCGCTTTTTTTGGTGCCAATCGCCCAAATAGGCTCATAAGCCACAATTAAATTGGAATAATTGAGATCGATAGTTTCTAATTGCTCGCTTAAAAATTCCTTTACAGCCACTAAACCCTTTTCTCTGGTCGTTAATTCTTCGCCAATACAATAAATAATTTTAAAATTTTTATCTTTAAAAAAATCAAACTTTTCTTTCAAAAAGCTAGGGCTTTCTTTTAAAAGCGTTCGCCTCTCGCTATGCCCTATTAAAAGCGTGTGGATTTTCAATTCTTCTAAATGTTTGGAAGTGATTTCACCGGTAAAAGCCCCCAAATCCTTAGGGTAAGCGTTTTGCGCTCCTAAAGTGAAATGCAAAAACGAATTAGGCAATAACCCCAAAAAATCAGGGAATACAAACACCCTGTCAAAATGCTGCGGTTTTAAAGTCTTTTCTAATTCTTTTAAATACGCATGGCTTTTAAAAATAGGCATAGCGGATTTAAAATTAGCCATGGCAATTTTTGTCATTGAACGATCCTTTTTTATAGGTGGTAAACTATCCCTTATTATATCTAATAGCGTTTAAAAAATGTAAATTTTAAACAATAGCCCCCTTGAATTGAATTTTTTCTCAATTTAGGTTTTGTTTATAAGAAAAATTATTTCAAATGTAGTAGAATTAAGGCAGTGTTTTTGCGTCAAGCGATTTTAGGTTAATTTTGAGTTTTAGGAGCAGTTTTTATGCAACAAGAAGAGATTATAGAGGGTTATTATGGTGCTAGTAAGGGGCTTAAAAAGAGCGGTATTTACGCTAAGCTAGACTTTTTACAGAGCGCTACAGGCTTGATTTTAGCGCTCTTTATGATAGCGCACATGTTTTTGGTCTCTAGTATCTTGATTAGCGATGAAGCCATGTATAAAGTGGCGAAATTTTTTGAAGGGAGCTTGTTTTTAAAAGCGGGCGAGCCGGCTATTGTGAGCGTGGTTGCAGCAGGGGTTATTCTTATTTTGGTCGCACATGCTTTCTTGGCGTTAAGGAAATTCCCTATCAATTACAGGCAATACAAGGTTTTTAAAACCCACAAGCATTTGATGAAACATGGCGATACGAGTTTGTGGTTTATCCAGGCTTTAACCGGATTTGCGATGTTTTTCTTAGCGAGTATCCACTTGTTTGTCATGCTCACAGAGCCTGAAAGTATTGGGCCTCATGGCTCAAGCTATCGTTTTGTCACGCAAAACTTTTGGCTTTTGTATATTTTCTTATTGTTTGCCGTAGAATTGCATGGTTCTATTGGGTTGTATCGTTTAGCGATTAAATGGGGGTGGTTTAAGAATGCGAGCATTCAAGGCTTGAGAAAAGTCAAATGGGCGATGAGCGTGTTTTTTATTGTTTTAGGGCTTTGCACCTATGGGGCTTACATTAAAAAAGGTTTAGAAAATAAGGACAATGGCATTAAAACCATGCAAGAAGCCATAGAAGCTGATGGGAAATTCCACAAAGAATAAGGGTAGAAAATGAAAATAACATATTGTGATGCGCTAATTATTGGAGGCGGACTAGCCGGGTTAAGGGCTAGTATCGCATGCAAACAAAAGGGTTTAAACACCATCGTTTTAAGCCTAGTGCCTGTCAGGCGTTCGCATTCTGCGGCCGCTCAAGGGGGCATGCAAGCGAGCCTTGCGAACGCTAAAAAAAGCGAGGGCGATAATGAAGATTTGCACTTTTTAGACACGGTGAAGGGGAGCGATTGGGGGTGCGATCAGCAAGTGGCTAGAATGTTTGTAACCACTGCCCCTAAAGCCATTAGGGAATTGGCCAGTTGGGGGGTGCCTTGGACTAGGATCAAAAAGGGCGATAGGCCTGCGGTCGTCAATGGTGAGCATGTAACTATCACTGAAAGAGATGACAGGCATGGTTATATTCTAAGCCGTGATTTTGGCGGCACTAAAAAATGGCGCACATGCTTTACGGCTGATGCCACAGGGCATACCATGCTTTATGCGGTCGCTAACGAAGCCTTACACCACAAGGTGGATATTCAAGACAGAAAGGACATGCTCGCTTTCATTCATCATGATAATCAATGCTATGGGGCGGTGGTAAGGGATTTGATCACCGGCGAAATTTCAGCGTATGTTTCTAAAGGCACGCTTTTAGCTACCGGAGGTTATGGGCGCGTGTATAAACACACCACTAACGCCGTGATTTGCGACGGAGCCGGGGCGGCGAGCGCTTTAGAAACCGGCGTGGCTAAATTAGGCAACATGGAAGCGGTGCAATTCCACCCTACCGCTTTAGTGCCAAGCGGGATTTTAATGACCGAAGGTTGCAGGGGCGATGGCGGTGTTTTAAGAGACAAGTTTGGCAGACGCTTCATGCCCGCTTATGAGCCGGAGAAAAAAGAGCTTGCAAGCAGAGATGTGGTCTCAAGGCGGATTTTAGAGCATATCCAAAAAGGCTATGGAGCCAAATCGCCTTATGGGGATCATGTGTGGCTGGATATTGCTATTTTAGGGCGTAACCATGTGGAAAAAAACTTGAGGGATGTGCGCGATATTGCCATGACTTTTGCGGGCATTGATCCGGCTGATAGCGAAGAGCAAACCAAAGACAACATGCAAGGAATACCCACAAATGAGCCTGAATACGGGCAAGCGATGGCTAAGCAAAAAGGCTGGATCCCCATAAAGCCCATGCAACACTATTCTATGGGTGGGGTTAGGACAAACCCTAAAGGCGAAACCCATTTAAAAGGCTTGTTTTGCGCGGGCGAAGCGGCGTGCTGGGATTTGCATGGGTTTAACCGCTTGGGGGGAAATTCTGTGAGTGAAGCGGTGGTCGCTGGCATGATCATAGGGGATTATTTCGCCTCGCATTGTTTGGAAGCGCAAATTGAAATCAACACGCAAAAGGTTGAAGCCTTCATTAAAGAAAGCCAAGATTATATGCATTTTTTATTGCATAATGAAGGCAAGGAAGATGTGTATGAAATCAGAGAACGCATGAAAGAAGTCATGGATGAAAAAGTGGGCGTTTTTAGAGAAGGCAAAAAATTAGAAGAAGCCCTTAAAGAATTGCAAGAGCTTTATGCGCGTTCCAAAAACATTTGCGTGAAAAACAAGGTTTTACACAATAACCCTGAATTAGAAGACGCTTACCGCACCAAAAAAATGCTCAAACTCGCGCTTTGCATCACTCAAGGGGCGTTACTGCGCACCGAAAGCAGAGGGGCTCACACAAGGATTGATTACCCTAAAAGAGACGATGAAAAATGGCTTAACAGAACTTTGGCGAGCTGGCCTAGCGCTGAGCAAGACATGCCCACGATTGAATACGAAGAATTGGATGTGATGAAAATGGAAATCAGCCCTGATTTTAGGGGCTATGGCAAAAAGGGTAATTTCATCCCCCACCCCAAAAAAGAAGAGCGCGACGCTGAGATTTTAAAAACGATTTTAGAATTAGAAAAGCTTGGAAAAGACAGGATAGAAGTCCAACATGCGCTCATGCCTTTTGAATTGCAAGAAAAATACAAAGCCAGGAACATGCGTTTAGAAGATGAGGAAGTCAGGGCTAGGGGGGAACATTTGTATTCTTTCAATGTCCATGATTTATTAGACCAACACAACGCTAACCTAAAAGGAGAACACCATGAGTGATAATGAACGAACGATTGTAGTTAGAGTGCTAAAATTTGACCCTCAAAGCGCGGTGAGTAAGCCGCATTTTAAAGAGTATCAATTGAAAGAAACGCCATCCATGACGCTCTTTATCGCTTTAAATCTCATTAGAGAGCATCAAGATCCGGATTTGAGCTTTGATTTTGTGTGCCGCGCTGGGATTTGCGGCTCTTGCGCGATGATGGTTAATGGGAGACCGAGACTGGCTTGTAAAACCCTAACTTCTAGCTTTGAAAGCGGGGTGATTACGCTCATGCCCATGCCCAGTTTTACGCTCATTAAAGATTTGAGCGTGAATACGGGCGATTGGTTTTTGGATATGACTAAAAGGGTGGAAAGCTGGGCGCATTCTAAAGAAGAAGTGGATATTACTCAGCCGGAAAAAAGGATTGAACCTGATGAAGCCCAAGAAGTCTTTGAATTAGACAGGTGCATTGAATGCGGGTGCTGTATCGCTTCTTGTGGGACCAAACTCATGCGCCCTAATTTCATTGGAGCTGCTGGCATGAACAGAGCCATGCGTTTCATGATTGACAGCCACGATGAAAGAAGCGATGACGATTTTTATGAATTAGTCGGCGATGATGATGGCGTTTTTGGGTGCATGAGCTTGATCGCTTGCTATGACACTTGCCCTAAAGAATTACCCTTGCAAAGCAGTATCGCCACTTTGCGTAACCGAATGTTGAAAGTGGGTAAAAGCCGCTAATTTCTTTTTAGTGGGTCGTTTTTGAAAATCTTTTTAGTCCTTTTAAGCGTCTTTTTTTTTAATGGGTGTTTTGGGCTAGTCTATAAGACTCCCATTTCAAGCCCCCCTATCTCTTATGACCCCTACACTACCACCATTGGGAGCTTGTATGCTAAAAATTTGAAAGAAAACCCTAACCATAGCGCGGCCATTCTTTTAGAAGATGGCTTTGACGCTTTGTTGCACAGAGTGGGTCTTATTAGAATGAGCCAAAAAAGCATTGACATGCAAACTTATATTTATAAGAACGATCTTTCCTCTCAAGTGATCGCTAAAGAACTTTTAAACGCGGCCAATCGTGGGGTAAAAGTGCGCATCCTTTTAGATGATAACGGATTGGATTCAGATTTTTCAGATATTATGCTTTTAAATTTCCATAAAAACATTGAAGTGAAAATCTTTAACCCCTACTATATCCGCAATAAAGGCTTGCGTTATTTTGAAATGCTTGCGGATTATGAGCGCATTAAAAAACGCATGCACAACAAGCTTTTCATCGTGGATAATTTCGCTGTCATTATAGGGGGGCGCAATATTGGGGACAATTATTTTGATAACGATTTAGACACGAATTTTTTAGATTTAGACGCTTTGTTTTTTGGAGGGGTTGCTTCAAAAGCCAAAGAAAGCTTTGAACGCTATTGGAGATTCCACCGCTCTATCCCTGTTTCATTACTAAGAACCCATAAAAGACTCAAAAACAACGCTAAAGAAATCGCTAAACTCCATGAAAAAATCCCTATCAGCGCTGAAGACAAAAACCAGTTTGAAAAAAAAGTCAATGATTTTATAGATCGTTTCCAAAAATACCAATACCCCATTTATTATGGGAATGCCATTTTTTTAGCCGATTCACCCAAAAAAATTGACACGCCCTTGTATTCGCCCATCAAAATCGCTTTTGAGAAAGCCCTTAAAAACGCTAAGGACTCCGTTTTTATCGCTTCATCGTATTTTATTCCAGGCAAAAAGATGATGAAAATCTTTAAAAATCAAATTTCTAAGGGGATTGAATTGAATATTCTTACCAATTCCCTTTCATCAACGGACGCTATCGTAGTCTATGGGGCGTGGGAAAGGTATCGCAACCAATTAGTGCGAATGGGTGCGAATGTCTATGAAATACGAAACGATTTTTTCAACCGCCAGATTAAAGGGCGCTTTAGCACCAAACATTCCTTGCACGGCAAGACGATTGTTTTTGATGACAATTTAACGCTTCTAGGGAGTTTTAATATTGATCCGCGCTCTGCATACATCAACACTGAAAGCGCGGTTTTGTTTGACAACCCGTCTTTTGCTAAAAGGGTGCGTTTGTCGCTTAAAGATCATGCCCAACAATCATGGCATTTGGTGGTGTATCGGCATAGAGTGATTTGGGAAGCGGTGGAAGAAGGGATTTTAATCCATGAAAAAACTTCGCCTGACACTTCCTTCTTTTTGCGCTTGATTAAAGAATGGTCTAAAGTCCTTCCTGAAAGAGAGCTTTAAAACTTTTAATGCCCTTTATTTTGCGAAAAAGCGATGTTATTGGTAACGGCGGCTAAAAGCGCTGAACACACAAACACCAAATGGATCACCACTTGCCAAAAAATGGGGTTATGCGATAGGGGCGTGTCCTTAGGAATATTGGATAAAACGTCTTCTAAACTCATGTAGCGTTTGAGCAAGAAAATCGCCGAAATCGCTACAATGGAGAGTGAAACCTTTAACTTTAAAGCGTTAAAATCCGTGTGCTTTAGCCAAGTGATTTCACTAGCATCCACCTTGTCTAATTTAGAAACAAAGCTTTCATAACTGGCGAGCAACACCATCAAAACAAGCCCGGCCATAAACAACAAATCCACTAAACCTAAGGCTGATAAAACCAAATCCGTTTCACTAATGGTGTCTAAATGGCTGAGCATGTGCCACAACTCTTTCATGAACACATAGCCTAAAACCACCAACACTAACGACATGGCAATGCATAAAGGGGCTAGCAACCAACGAGTGGCAAACAACACTCTTTCAATCAACTTTTCTAGCATGTTCAAACTCTTTTTTAGGATTATTTTTAAACCCTTGATTATAGCTAATTTTAAAAAACCTATTAAAATGACTGATGCTTTCTTTTTGGTAAAATCATATGGATTGATAGTCTTAAAAGCTGTTTTAATCTTTTTTATATTACAATTCTTTCATGCGGTCTGGGTTTGTTACTCCTCCTTGACTGCTAGTAGTGGGTATGAATGTTTGATTTAAAACGCATGTTTTTCCATTTTTTACCTCTTACCCCTACTTTACTAAATGCTATTACTTTGTTTTAGCTGTCTTATATTTTGCTTGCTAGTTAAAAAGCCGTCATATTCTTTGCTATCCATTAAATTCATAACGCTCTTTATTTTTTAAATGGGATTACTTTATTTTAGTTTTATACAAAACTCTTAAGAAAATAGGGGTATTTTGCAAACTCTCCCCCATAAATCCCTCTAACCCCTAAGAGTGCATCACAAGAAATTATCGCTTGACTAACGCTAAACTCTTTTAAGTTTGTAAAATCTTTAACGAACCTCTATGACAACCGGTTTAGTCATCTTTTTGCTGACTTCATCAGCATGCATTAAGGCTTCTTGCTTGCTCTTATAAGGGCCTATGAGGTAGCGTTTAGTAGCCCCCCTATCTTCAATCTTATGGGGGAATTGGTTAAACGCTTGTAAAAACGTTTTATTAGGCGTGTGCACAAAAACCCCCACTTGCAAATAATGCCCTTTAGTAAGAGTGGTTTTAGAATTAGCTTTCTTAGAAACTTCTTTACGAGATTCTTTTTTAACTTTAGGCTCTTTTTTAGCCGCATGCTTAGCTTTATCTTTATGCGCTTCTTTATCTTTTGGCGCTACTTTAGGCTTTTTGTGGGGGGTTTCTTTTTTAGCCACAGCCTGAGATTCTTTTTGAGCGCTCATGGGAATAGGCTCAACAGCTTTTAATTCTTTTTGAGCTTCTTGCGTTTCTTCTGTTGTTTTCATCTCCGTTTGAGTTTGATTGGTTTGAGTGGGCATGTTAAACGCATCATTTTCTTGTTTTTTAACATTATCCGCCACTTTGTCTAGCTTGTCTTCTTGTTTGGGAGAATCCATATTCAAGCTTTCAAACTCATCGTCTTTTTTCTCATCTTTAGTGTTGCCTATTTTTTGCATCCCGCTATCGGTTTGTAAAAAAGTCTCTTTAGGAGCGACTCTCGTGCTTTTCCAAAACACCATTAAAAGCACCGCTAAAATGATAATGGCTATAGCCACGATCAAAAACACCTTTTTAGTGCCGCCCCCATTATTTTCTTCTTCTAAAATCACTTCATTCAGTCTTTCTTTTTCTGACATCAAAAATCCTTTCAAAAATGGTTATAAATGCTTCGCCCAAGAGCTACCGCGCTCTTTTGCAAACACTTCATAAGGTAAGGCTAAAATATTAAATTCCTTAGGCCATTCATTGCTAGGGAAGACCTTCCATTCTTTAGGCAACCCTTGCGCTAATTTCATAGACAAAGTTTTAACCAGCCTTTCACCCTCGCCTAATTCCGTATGCCCCTTATGCACATACAAATGCAAATGCCCTGGCGTCTTCGTGTTATAAGCGGTAAAATTCATAAAACCTTCCTCACGAAGCAATAACTGCGCCTTATGGTAAAAACGCTCCGGGTTCCTCCCGTTATAATCAAACACGATGTTTTCCACCTTATCGTTACGCAAAATGAGATTGTGCGCGATTTCTATCTCCCTTTTCAAATGCTTTTGAATGAGCGAGCTTGTGAGCATGGCATTCACTCTTTGGAATTTATTATAATAGCAACGCCCCGCATAATCCATTCTCTCCCCCAAGCCTGGTTTTTTTTCAAAATAATGGCTTGTATCTATCTTAATGAGCTTTAATTCCATTTCTGTCATCTTGACTCCCTTAAAAAATGGGTTGGTGGTACACAGGGAATTGACTAGCCATGGCCTTCAATTCTTCTTTCACATGCAATTGCAAACTAACATTATTAATATCATTCAAAATATCTGATATTTTATTCCCTATGATTTCAAATTCTTTAGCTCCCATGCCCCTTGCACTCAATGCCGCTGAGCCAATCCTTATCCCGCTCGTTACAAAAGGGCTGCGCGTTTCGCCAGGAATGGTGTTTTTATTCACGGTGATCCCGGCATTCCCTAATGCAATATCAGCGTCTTTCCCGCTATAAGGCTTATCTAAGAAATCCATTAAAAGCAAATGGTTAGAAGTGCCACCGCTCACTAATTTGTGGTTTTTTTCTTTTAATACTTTAGCCAAAACTTGCATGTTAGATTTCACCAATTTTGCATAAGCTTTAAACTCTGGTTTTAAATTCTCTTTAAACCCCACCGCCTTAGCAGCGATCGCATGCATCAAAGGCCCGCCTTGAGTTCCTGGAAAAATCGCTTTATCAATCTTAGCCGCTATCTCTTCATCATTAGTTAAAATAAGCCCCCCTCTAGGCCCTCTTAAGGTCTTATGAGTGGTGCTTGAAACCACATGGCAATGCGGGAAAGGATGGGCATGCTCACCGGTTACCACAAGCCCCGCCACATGGGCTATATCGCCTAATAGTAACGCCCCCACTTCATCAGCGATTTCTCTAAATTTCTTAAAATCAATTTCCCTTGGATAGGCTGAAAACCCGCACACGATGATTTCTGGCTTAACGCTTTGAGCGATCTTTAATGCTTCTTCATAATCAATATAGCCATCCAAATTCACGCCATAAGAAAAGCTCTGATAATGCTTGCCGGTTAAACTCACTTTAGCGCCATGCGTTAAATGCCCTCCACAGCTTAAATCCATGCCTAAAATCTTGTCATAAGGCTTTAAAAGAGCGTGATAGACAGCGTTATTAGCTTGTGAGCCTGAATGCGCTTGCACGTTAGCGAACTGGCAATTAAAAAGCTTTTTAGCCCTTTCTATGGCCAGGCTTTCTATTTTATCCACCACTTCACAGCCTCCATAATAGCGCTTGTTAGGATAGCCTTCAGCGTATTTGTTGGTTAAAATGCTTCCCATAGCTTCCATAACACTAGGAAAAGTGTAATTCTCGCTCGCTATCATTTCTAAATGCTCATTTTGCCGCTTATATTCTTCAAAGATCAATTCAAAAATTTCACTATCCGTTTGTTCTAAAAAATACGCCATTATTCTCCACTCTCAATATTAAAATCGTTTTTAACAGGACGCATCGCTGGGAATAAAATCACATCTTTAATGCTTTTAGCTCCAGTGAGTAACATCACTAATCGGTCAATGCCTATGCCTTGCCCTGCAGTGGGGGGCATTCCATGGGCTAGGGCCCACACGTAATCTTCATCCATGTATTGGGCTTCTTCATCGCCTTTTTCTTTCTCAGCCACTTGGTTTTTAAAGCGTTCTAATTGATCTAAAGGATCGTTCAACTCGCTAAAGCCGTTGGCGATTTCTTTTCCTGCAATAAATAATTCAAACCTGTCAGCAATATTAGGGTTACTATCGTTGCGTCTGGCTAAAGGGCTAATCTCAATAGGGTATTGGGTTACAAAAGTGGGGTTAATGAGTTGGTATTCTACAAAATGATCAAACGCTTCAGCGAGCAATTTACCATAAGTGAGATTTGGCTCTACTTTGATGCCTTGCTCTAACAAATAAGCCAAAAGCCTGTCTTCTTTTTCTAAAATATCCTTACTAATGCCCCCTATCGTTTCTAAAGCGTCCAAATAGGAAATCACGCTCGTTTGGTTGAAATCCACTTCCATATCGTTATAAATGATTTTTGAATCTAAATTTAAAGTCTTTAGCAAGTAGTCAAACAGCCTCTTACTGAGTTCAATCAAATCTTCATAAGTGTGATACGCCCAATAAAATTCAATCATCGTAAATTCAGGGTTATGGCTGTGATCCATGCCCTCATTTCTGAAATTACGATTGATTTCAAACACCGCTTCAAACCCCCCCACAATCAAGCGTTTGAGGTATAATTCTGGGGCGATTCTCAAATACCTTTCAATTTCTAAAGCGTTATGATAAGTGATGAAAGGCCTTGCGTTCGCCCCGCCAGGAATGGGGTGCATCATGGGGGTTTCCACTTCTAAAAACCCTTCCATTTCAAAGAATTTCCGCACGCTAGAAACAATCAAACTGCGTTTTTTAAACACATCTTTAACGCTAGGATTGACGATTAAATCCAAATAGCGCTGGCGGTAACGCAATTCTATATCGCTTAATCCATGAAACTTTTCAGGTAAAGGCACAATGGTTTTGCTTAAAATATGAAATTCTAGGGCATGAACGCTCAATTCACCGGTTTTGGTAGCAAAAGGGAAACCTTTCACCAACACAATATCGCCCACTTCTAAATGCTTTTTCAGGCTTTTAAATTCATCATTCAATTCATTTTGCGAAACATAAGCTTGCAAAATCGCGCTTTCATCTTCAATTTTAATAAAACAAGCCTTACCCATTAAGCGCAAAAGCTTGACCCTCCCTACAATACTCTCGCATTTTTCTTTGTCTTTAGGCTCTTCTAAGTCCTTAACATAAGCGTATTTTTCTAAAAAAGCGGCGTTGGTGAGGCTTCGTTTCAAGCCATTTTGATAAGGGTTTTTCCCTTCTTCTCTCAAGCTATTGGCTTTATGAATGCGTTGTTGGATGTATTGGTTAGAAAACATGTGATGCCTTTATAGGGGTTCTTTATTAGATGGGGTGGGGTTTGGTGGGGTTTGGTTAGCTTTTGGATCTAACATGTTTTTAGGCAAATCTTTAGCCTTTTCTTTTAAAGATTCCATGCCCTTATCCATCGCTTTATTAAAAGATTCTTTATTTTTATTGAAAGATTCTTTATTTTTGACTTCATCGCTCATTTCTTCAAGGTTGTCTTTAAGGTTTTGCTCCACATGTTTGACGCCATCAAGGCGCATGATCTTACTAGCGACGCTTTTCATAGTAGAAAAAAAAGCACTTTTTTCTTGCAAGTAAGCGTTAGCGTCTTTCATGACTTCCATTTTAGAGAGTGCATAAAGGATGAAAGAAAGCACTAAAAAAGTCTTTAAGCATGAAAAAATAAACCCTAAAGCTTTGTCTATAATGCCTAACCCACTAAAGACTAACACCTTGCCTAGCAACACTCCAAAAGCTAAAAAAAACACCCAAATAGACGCTAACACCAATAAAAAACCAATGAGATTCGTCATGGTTTCATTTCTCAAATCATACAAATGTTCTGAAAATAAATTCCCAACAGCCACAGAATAGCGAGACGCTAAATACACGCCAAGCACAATCCCTAAAGTCCCCGCCACTTCACTCACGAAGCCATGATAAAATCCTCTAATCCCAAAGGCTACCACCACCACAAGTAACGCCAAATCAATATAATTCAAACCCTAAACCCAAACCTTTCTCTCATATATCTCGCATAAAGATAGTGAGCGTTCAAAAACACCCATTACTCTTAAATCATGCCAATTCACGCTCTTTAGACTTGAAATTTGAAAATAATAACACAACTTAAAAAAAACTACCCTTAAAAAAATCAATCTAAAATTCTTAAATTAAAATATAGCTATAATACACTAAAACAATCTCAAGGTTTCAAAATTTAGCCATGCGTCTTCTCCTATTCAATCAAAACGCTTTTTTATTAGCGTGCATGTTTGTTTCAAGCGTGTATGCGAACGCCGTTTTGGACGCTTATGCGATTGAAAACCCTTATATTACTATCACACTCACGAGTCTATTAGCCCCTTTAAGCATGCTGGCGTTTTTAAAAACCCCCAGAAACAGAGCTTTTGCTTTGGGGTTTTTTGTGGGGGCGTTATTGTTTTATTGGTGCGCTTTAAGCTTTCGCTACTCGGATTTCACTTATTTATTGCCCTTAATCATTGTTTTAATAGCGTTAGTTTATGGGGTTTTATTTTATTTGTTACTCTATTTTGAAAACCCCTACTTCAGGCTTTTGAGTTTTTTAGGCTCTAGTTTTATCCACCCTTTTGGATTTGATTGGTTAGTCCCGGATAGCTTTTTTTCTTATAGCGTGTTTAGGGTGGATAAATTATCTTTAGGGCTTGTTTTTTTAGCTTGCGTTTTTTTGAGCGCTAAACCCTTTAAAAAGTATAGGATCATAGCGGTTTTATTGTTGCTTGGTGCGTTGGATTTTCATTTCTTTAAAACAAGCGATTTAAAAGAGGTTGGAAATGTTGAATTAGTCTCTACAAAAACGCCCCAAGATTTGAAATTTGATTCAAACTACCTTAACAATATTGAAAACAACATCCTTAAAGAAATCAAACTCGCTCAAAGCAAGCAAAAAACCTTGATTGTTTTTCCAGAGACCGCCTACCCCATCGCTTTAGAAAATTCCCCCTTTAAAGCGAAGCTAGAAGATTTAAGCGATAAGATCGCCATTTTAATAGGGACATTGCGTGCCCAAGGCTATAGCCTTTATAATAGCTCGTTTTTATTTTCTAAAGAAAGCGTTCAGATCGCTGATAAAGTGATCTTAGCCCCCTTTGGCGAGATAATGCCTTTACCCAAGTTTCTTCAAAAACCCCTTGAAAAGCTCTTTTTTGGCGAGAGCGCTTATTTATACCGCAACGCTTCCAATTTCAGCGATTTTACATTAAATGATTTTACTTTTCGCCCCCTGATTTGCTATGAAGGCACTTCCAAACCCGCTTATTCAAACAGCCCTTCAAAAATTTTTATCGTGATGAGCAATAACGCATGGTTTAGCCCAAGCATTGAACCCACCTTACAAAGAACGCTTTTAAAATACTATGCAAGGCGTTATGATAAAATCATCTTGCACAGCGCGAATTTTTCAACTTCTTACATTTTAAGCCCTAGCTTATTGGGCGATATTCTTTTTAGGAAATGATCATGATTAAAGCGATTAATATTTCTCATGCTTTTGAAAAGCCTCTTTATAATGGCGTGAATTTACACATCAAGCCCAAAGAAAGCCTAGCGATTTTAGGCGTGAGCGGGAGCGGTAAAAGCACGCTTTTAAGCCATTTGGCCACCATGCTAAAACCGGATAGTGGGACGATTAGTTTGTTAGAACACCAGGATATTTACGCTTTAAATCCCAAAAAGCTTTTGGAATTACGGCGCTTAAAAGTGGGCATCGTTTTTCAATCGCATTACCTTTTTAAGGGTTTTAGCGCTTTAGAAAACTTGCAAGTCGCTTCAATCCTAGCCAAGCAAGAAATAAATCATTCCCTTTTAGAACAATTAGGCATAGCCCACACCCTAAAACAAGGCGTGGGTGAATTGAGCGGCGGCCAGCAACAACGCTTAAGCATCGCTAGAGTGCTTTCTAAAAAACCTAAAATCATTATCGCTGATGAACCCACCGGGAATTTAGACACCACTAGCGCTAATCAAGTCATCAGCATGCTGCAAAATTACATTACAGAAAAAGAAGGGGCGTTAGTTTTAGCCACGCATGATGAGCATTTGGCTTTCACTTGCTCTCAAGTCTATCGCTTAGAAAAAGAAGTTTTGATTAAGGAAAAATAAGAAATGTTGCAACGCCCTAAAATTGTCGCTGAATTGAGCGCTAATCATAACCAGGATCTAAACCTAGCCAAAGAAAGCCTTCATGCCATTAAGGAAAGCGGCGCGGATTTTGCCAAGCTCCAAACCTACACGCCAAGCTGCATGACTTTAGATTCTAAAGAAGATCCTTTCATCATTCAAGGCACTTTATGGGATAAAGAAAATCTGTATGAATTGTATCAAAAGGCTTCTACCCCCCTAGAATGGCATGCTGAATTGTTTGAGTTGGCTAAAAAGCTTGATTTAGGCATTTTTAGCTCGCCCTTTAGCTCAAAAGCTTTAGAGCTTTTAGAGAGCCTAGATTGCCCCATGTATAAAATCGCTAGTTTTGAAATCGTTGATTTAGACTTGATTGAAAAGGCCGCTCGCACACAAAAGCCCATTATCCTTTCTAGCGGTATCGCCACACACGCCGAACTGCAAGACGCTATCTCGTTGTGCAAAGGAGTGAATAATTTTGACATCACCCTTTTAAAATGCGTGAGCGCTTATCCTAGTAAAATAGAAGACACTAACTTGTTGAGCATGGTTAAATTAGGCGAAACCTTTGGCGTTAAATTTGGCTTGAGCGATCACACGATTGGCTCTCTTTGCCCCATTTTAGCCACCACTTTAGGGGCGAGCATGATAGAAAAGCATTTCATCTTAAACAAATCCTTACAAACCCCAGACAGCGCTTTTAGCATGGATTTTAACGAATTTAAAAGCATGGTTGAAGCCATCAAGCAAAGCGTTTTAGCCTTAGGCGAAGAAGAGCCAAGAATTAATCCAAAGACTTTAGAGGAGCGAAGATTTTTTGCACGCTCTTTATTTGTCATTAAGGATATTCAAAAAGGCGAAGCATTGACTAGCGATAATATCAAAGCCTTACGCCCCAACCTTGGCTTACACCCTAAATTTTATAAAGAAATTTTAGGTCAAAAGGCGTCAAAATTTTTAAAAGCCAACACCCCTTTAAACGCTGATGATATAGAACGCTCACTGTAGGTTTGTTTTGATTAAAAAATGGAGGTTTTTAATTTTGTTTTGTGGTTTTAGATTTGATTTTTGATTAAAATTTAAAATCATATTTTAGTTTCTTCCACATTTTTTGCTAGTAATTTTAAAAGATCATTGGATTTCTTGTTATAATTTTGCATTAAAAATTTAGTGTCCATTAAAATTCCTTGTATATTTTCATATTGCTTTAGATTGTCTCTCCACTCTCCATTTGCAAAACCTATATTTTCAAGAATATTACCCAATTTTAGCGGATTGTTAAATCTGTTAAAGGGCATTAAAAAGACATTGTAAATCTCTTTTTTTGTTTCTCGTTTTGCCGCATATTCGCCATAAACAATCTGTTTTATGATGGATGTGCTACTAGGCAAATCGCTTGCAACCCCACTTATGCCATATTTATAATATTTTGCATCTAATATGTAAATTTTATCGCCAAACAGCATGATGCTATCTGGTTGCAATGAATAATCAGGGTTTTGATTAGAACGTCGCAAATTCCATTTTGTTTTAGGAAAATAAACTTCTTTATTTTTTATACCAAATGCCTTGTCTATCATTCTTTCCCAAACAACATAAAAATGATATGTTCCAAATTTAAAATCAGTCTTATCCAAAATATTATCATCTTGTAAAAGAATATTTTTCATAGATTGAAAAAGGATTTTCTTGTCATCATTAAAGGTGTTGTTTAGCTTGTTTTCAAGCAGATAAATGCAATAATTTTTATCAGTGGGTAGGTTAAATTTTGATGGCATAAACGAGCTAAACACAAAGCCAAATTTAGAAAACGCTTCATGCACACAATATTTGTTTATAGCTGTTATCAATTCATTTTCATTAATCATTTCCTTTTTAACTTGAAAACGAGTATAAACAAAAGAGTTTTTATTGTTAAAAGTTTGAATAATGGGCCTATTTTTCTTCATCGTTTTGGAAAAATTTATCCTGCCTTTTGCGTTATTTTCATAATAGCTCTTATTTTCTATATAATAACCATGCGATAAAAAATATTCTATGACATTTTTATACGCTATGAGTGGAAAATTTGATCTTATAATCTCATTTTTATTATTTAACAAATTTTCACATACAATTGTTTTATTGTATTCTAAAAGAATAGAAACAAGCTTTTTTACATCTACTCTAATGTTTTTATCATCGCTTATATCAAATCCTAGTGGGAAACAAATTTGCAAGTCATTATTGATGCTTCTAATACCTACAAAATTGTCGTTCAGTTCATTGTCTGTAAAACAGCGCTCTTTTAAATTAAACATTGAATAAAAGTTCTTTTATATCATCGCTAAAAATATCAAATTGGGTTCTACCTTTTTCTCTGGTAAAATTCTTTACAACAGCTTCAAGCGTATTAAATTTTATAGTGTTAAATATTATATTTCTATCAAATTTAAAGACATCGTCCCAAAGGTATTTTATAACTTTATGTGCAAAATTTTCTTTGCTCTTTAGATCATCAATACTTACAAAATAAACGCCAAATCGCTTATCTTCCATAGAACTCAGCCCCTCGTTATTTTGAGCTATTTTTTCATTGATGGTGGTGCAAAATTTTTGCCAAGTTATATCAGTATCTAAAATTTTCATATTTTTAAAATCATCATCAACATTTTCAAAGGAATTTTCAATGAGTTGCATAGAAAATCTGCGCTGAAAAGCAGTATCTAGTGTGAATACATTTTGATCGCTCGTATTCATTGTAGCGACTATCCATAAATTTGACGGGATTCTTATACTTGCATTTTTATCGTTATGGACAATATTTGCAATATCCGTATTATTGATAGCATACTCACTAGAGCCTTTTTTAAAGCCATCTTTGTCATGTTTTAGTCTGTCAAGAAGTTGAAAAATTTCTCCAAATATGGCAGGTGCATTACCACGATTTATTTCATCAATCACCAGAACATGTTTAGTTTGTGGGTTATGATACGCTTTTTTTAGGATGTTTGTAAAAGGTCCAGCTAAAAATTTATAACTGACTATACCGCTATCATCCACACTTGGCATAATCTGTCCCACAAAATCGCTATAAGAATAATCAGGGTGGAACACTATCTTTTCTACCACGCTATTATCATTGCAATAATCTCTTCGTAAAGTATAACTTTTGCCGCTGCCAGGAACACCATAAAGGATGATATTTTTTCCCCCATCTATTCTAACGCTTTCATCTATTTTACCATCATCTAAAGATCTCGTTTCATTCTCGCTAAAAACCAATAAATGCTTGTTATTATTGATTAAGCCATTTAAAACATTGTATCTTGTGTCAGTGGGTAAAATGATTTCTAATGTGTATTTTTTATAAGATATGTGAGTAAAAAGCAGAATATCATCAACATTTAATTCATAGTTTGATCGGTTTTCTTTTATTTTATCAACTTCTGCCCTGATGATTCTCATAATGCCTCCACCAAATCTGGGATC
The DNA here is from genome assembly GCF_030062585.1 of Helicobacter pylori. Lineage (NCBI taxonomy): Bacteria > Pseudomonadati > Campylobacterota > Epsilonproteobacteria > Campylobacterales > Helicobacteraceae > Helicobacter > Helicobacter pylori. Next base: position 149,124 of record NZ_CP071935.1, read on the forward strand.
TGTTGTTAAGAGGATGCTAACTTTATCGTTATAGTTAGATAAGATACCACTCATATCTACTTCGTCTTGGTTGTTGGCTTTATCAAAAAAATGCTCTAAAATACCTCTTGTAATACTGATTCGTTTATTATTAATGATTTGATTATCAATTTTCCTTAAATAAACTTTCATTTTTCACCTTTTTAAACATCTCATTTTTTACAAACTCCCCCCACTGCTCTGCCATCGCCTTTGCAAATCCTGGAAATGTTTTACTCCTCCAAATTTGACGCTCTTTGGCTGATTTTGTTTTAGTCAGTCCATCGCTATACCATTTTACTATTTTTTTACCGCTTTTAAATTCTATAAACTCGCCAGGATCAACGATATTTGTATATTTTAAGGGTGGTAAGTTTTTAAGCCACAAACAAGTCTTTTTTGATGTGCTATCGCCAAAGTGGTAAGGTTGGACTATTTGATTGGGCTTTTTGTATCTTGTATTCATTATGCCAATGGGGTTTTCTATTGCAATATAAGGGATTTTTGCTTCCACTAAATCCATAAAGAATTTTGAAGCTTCTTCTCTGTCTTTTGCACGGTTGGGGAATTTGGGGTGGGGTCTTTTTTGTTCTATGGGCAAATCTTTATCTTTAGGGTGTTAATACCACTTCGCTCCACTAACAGCTAAAAAGGTGCAAGGCGGGTGCGCTATCGTCATATCCCATTGCGAAACTTTTGCATGTTTGCCATTTTGCAAAACACCGCCTTTATTTCCAATCACTTCAAAAACATCGCAATTAAAATGCCACTCAGGATGCCCGCCACTACATTCTAATAAATCACAACTATAAGCGTTGAAACCAAGCTTTCTAAATTCATCACACCCTTTGGCTTTCTTCACAAGCTACTAAAATATTTATATTAGTTTTTTTCATCTAAGACCTTTGCCACTGCTAGGGCTATATTTTTGGCAAAATTAACTGGCACTGCATTGCCTATCATTTTAAAACAAGCCGCTTGCGATCCGATAAATTCAAAATCATTAGGGAAAGTCTGCAAAATCGCTGCTTCTCTTATGGTGATTGAGCGGCTTTGATTGGCTTCTGGGTGTATAAACATAAAACCATCTTTTTGCAAATGCACCACTAATGTTGGCGATGGTTTATCCCATTCTAAATTCCTGTATTTGTTATGGTTTGAGACTTTTCCCGTAATCTTAGTGTAAAAGTCAAGCTTTTCTTTTGCAGAAGCGTTATTCATGTTGTTTTCAATCCAAAATTTCATCGCTTTTAAATCTCGTAAATTATTATATCGTGGAAAATTTTGTGTCAAATTATTTGTGCCAATAAGTTCGTGAGAAATGTTTTTATTATTGATTTTTAAGGGCGTTTTGAGTGGTCTAAACTTGGGTAAATGGCCAATAGCGTCTTTAACGCTAAGCGGTGGGTTTTTTGATTTGAGATTGTCTAGATTTTGATAAAATTTGAATAACCATTCTTTATTATCTTTACGAACGCCAAATACAACCACTCGTTTTCTGGTTTGTGGGACTTCATGATCATCGCTAGAATAGATTATCTCTTTCATTTCATTTGGTTTTTTAATTTCATACCCTATTTTTGAAAAAGATTCATAAATCCTATCTTTTACAAATTGATTACCCGGTTTTGCGCTAAGCATGCCAGGAACATTTTCAAACACAAAGCATTGTGGTTGGTAATAATCAACTATTTTAACAAAACTTTCAAAAAGATAATTCCTATAATCATATTTCATAGAGTGTTTATCTTGCACTCTACCCACAAGAGAATAAGCTTGACAAGGAGGACCGCCAAAGATAACATCTATTTTTTTACCACTAATTACGCCATTTAACCCAAATTGGCTAACGCTTTCATCATTATCAGATCCATAAATTTTAAGAGTTTCATCACTCCAAGAGCCATTTATCAATTCATCAGTTTTTTGAATATCAAATTTAATAACTCTTTTTTTTGTTTCTTTTTCACTAATCTTGAAGCGTTTGTTTAAAGCGTTTCTCAGTGTAGCAACCATAGGTTTTTCCCACTCAATGTGGGCTAAAATATTGAATCTATTTGTATTCGCAAAGCCCAATGATAAACCGCCAGCCCCACTAAATAAATCTATGCAATTATATTTGCTCATTTAAACTCTTAACGCCATCATGGTATTGTAAAGTCTGTTTGATATTTTATTTCTTGTTTCATTCTATCCGCCAACTATCTTCTGCTTTAGTATGATTGTAGCAAAATAAATTGGGTCAAAATAATTTAAGTGGATTTTTATATCTATTTCAATAAAACTCGGTGCAAGTCCTTATGTCTAAACTCACACTCTTTTAAATGGGGTAATAAAATTCTCTCTCTTTTATCCCCCTAACCCCCAAAGAATGCTTTTTAAGAGGTTATCCGCTTGATTATATCAATCTTTTATATCAATCTTTTATATCAATCTTTTATATCAATCTCTTATGTTTAATCTTAAAAAATGCCTTTGAATATTTTTATTGACAATCAATAAAAAAGTTAATCCATTTTAAATAATTTTTAACCACAGATTCCACACGCATTTTAAACAAAGCTCAAATAAGGGGCTGATAACACCCCTTATGACAAAAAGGCTGTGTTTAAAAACGCTAACTCAATAAAAAGATAATCTCATTTCACCTTTTCAAGATACTCTTCTGTTTCGGTATTCACCTTAATCGTCTCACCCTCTAAAACATGGAAAGGCACTTGCACGACCACACCGGTTTCTAAAGTCGCTGGTTTTTTGCTCGCGCTGGAAGTATCGCCCTTAAAATTAGGAGCCGTTTCCACAATCTTTAAAGCCACAACTTGCGGCACATCCACTGAAATCGCCTTGTCATTATGCAATAAAACCTGCACTTGCATGCCATCTAGCATCCATTTAGAAGCCTCGCCCACTTGAGAGTCGTTCAAAGCGATTTGCTCATAGCTCTCTATATCCATGAATTGGTATGTATCGCCATCGTGATAAAGGTATTGCATCGTTTTTTCAACTAAATTAGGCTCTTCACACTTATCCCCCGCATGGAAAGTCTTCTCAATCACCTTACCATCTAAAAACGACTTGATTTTCGCGCGCACAAAAGCCGCACCCTTGCCGGGCTTGACATGCTGGTATTCCACGATCCTATAAGGCACACCACCCAATTCAATTTTCAAGCCCTTTTTGAGCTCGCTCATCCCAATTGCCATGTTACACTCTTTCCTTGTTGATTAAATTTTATTAGCGCTGCCCAAAAGTTTCATGCGCTCTTTGACCACATTTTTAAGCGCTAATTGGGCCGGAGAAAAAAACTTCCTCAAATCAAATTGGCTCTTATCTTCATTAGCCACCTTGCGCACTTCCGCAATAAAAGCGATCCTTAAATCCGTATCGGTATTGACCTTATTGATCCCCCCTTTTATAGATTCTTGTAGAAATTCAAAAGGCACGCCCTTAGAACCTTTCAAATCGCCTCCAGCGTCCAAATAAGATTTCCTCACATCATCTGGTATCGCACTCGCTCCATGCAAAACTAAAGGGATATTAGTGAGCCTTTTGACTTCTTGCAAGCGTTCAAAATCCAATTTTGGCTCGCCCTTAAACTTAAACGCTCCATGGCTTGTCCCAATGGCTGGGGCTAAGTAATCCACTTGAGATTCTTTGACAAACCGCTCCGCTTCTTTAGGATTCACTAACACCGCATCTTTTTCATCCACTGAAATATTGTCTTCAATCCCCATTAAACGCCCCAACTCCGCTTCCACGCTCACTCCAGCGTTATGCGCCATTTTGACCACTTTAGAAGTCAATTCCAAATTTTCTTCAAAAGCATGGTGAGACGCGTCAATCATCACAGAAGTGAAGCCCGCTTTCACGGCTTTTTCGCAGCTTTCAAAAGTCGTGCCATGATCTAGGTGTAAGGCTACAGGAATGTGCGGGTAGCGTTCGCACATGATTTTCACCATGCCCACCGCCATATCAATCCCCATGTATTTGATCGCCCCTTCACTCGCTTGAATGAAAAGCGGGGAATTTTCCTCGTTTCCTGCTTCAAAAATAGCGTTTAGCATTTCAAAATTCACGAAATTAAACGCCCCTACCCCATAACCTTCTTTATGGGCTTTCAATAAGATTTCATTGCCTTTAACTAACATGATAACACCTCATCAATTATTTGTTGATAACAATTTTAGCGTGCTTCCTTAATTCCTCGATTCGTTGATTCATGCGTTCTTGGAAAAGCTTTTCTTGTAACATCCCCTTAATGGTGGGTTTAGCTTGCTCATAAGTATAAGTTACAGGGCTATCTTTAGAAATCAAATAGATAATATGATAACCAAACTCTGTTTTAACAGGGGTTTTAGTGTAATCCCCAGGAGTTAAAGCGAAAGCGGCTTTAGAAAAATCCGGAGCCATTTGGTTTTTCTGGAATTTCCCTAAATCACCGCCATTTTGCGCGTTCTTGCTGTTAGGATCAATCGTATCCCGATTGGCTAACTCAATGAATTTGGCTTCTTTTTTAGCCTTTGGCTGTTTGTCAATCTCAGAAATAATCCGTTTAGCCTCATCTTCGGTTTTCACTAAAATATGCCTAGCATGGGCTTCTTGCTTGACAAAAAGCTGATCTTTATTAGCGTTGTAAAAATCTTGCATTTCTTTTTCTGGGATTTGGACTTTTTTCACTTCTTCAGCCTGTTTTTTAGCCCAAAATTCCACTAAAGCCTGTTTTTTAACCGCTTCCATCATCGCTTTAAATTCTGGAGTCTGATTAAGCTTTTCTGCCTTAGCCTCATTTTCTACAAGCGCGGTGCGGATAGCTTGCTCAATCAAGGCTTCTTTTTCTTTCTCTTTAAGCTTGTCAAAATCAAAATTAGGATTTCGTTGCTTAATCATGTCAAAATCGCTTTTGGTGATAGGCCTGCCATCCACTGTCGCTAACACGCCTGCTGAAGAATCAGTCGTTTTTTTCGTGTTATGTGCAGCGTTATTCGCATTATGAGCCGGCTTAGCCATCAAAAACGACGCACTCAACGCGCCCACTAACGCTAAATTTAAGATATTTTTTTTCATTGTGTGTTCTCCACTCTAAACTAATTTTCATCATTAAATTCACATTATAGCAAATTTAAAACAAAATCAGCTATCATGATTATAGAAAACTCACATTGAGGGGTAAGAAATGCTTAAAGTTATTCATTCCATTCAAAGCGGGTAAAAGTGTTCGCCTCAGATGTTGTAATAATATTGATTATCTTTTTTGGTGTTAGTTTTATTCTTTTTGGAAAGGAAAAGAATGTTAAAAAGGATTCAAAAATCCTCGATGCAATTATGAATATAATATTCGTAATTATTGTTGTATGATTCTCTTTCCTTGGTTACCAATGTTATTATTCTATGTATTTGGTTTTTTAGCATTACATGTTATTCCATATTAAAAACTTCTACACTCCTTTAGTCAATCTCATGTTGATAAGCTTACTATATAAGATAAGATTAAGGGACTTTGCACTTAAATATCCCTTAAAAAGTGAGTTTAAAAAAGGCTTATGGTTTTGTTTCTATCCATTTTTAAAAAAAGTTTTAATGATTTTTTAAGTGCTAGAATGCTTTTAATCAATCTTGGCCCTATCCTTTTGAGTTTGGCGTTTTTTGGAGCTATCTTTTACTACAATGGCGAAAACGTTGTGAATTATTGCCAAGCTTTATTACCGCAATCTTTGAATGATTACGCTCATTCTCAAGGCTTTTTTGCTAGTGTGTTCGCTTGGGTTTTTAAAGCGTTGGTGTATTTTCTTATTTTTTGGATTGCGATTCTTTTGAGTTTAGTCATCAATGTTTTTGCGTCTATTTTTTACACCCCTTTAGTGGTCTCTTATTTGCACCAAAAATATTATCCCCATGTCGTTTTAGAAGAATTTGGCTCTATCCTTTTTTCTGTTAAATATTTTTTAAAATCGCTCGCTTTTATGCTTTTATTCTTAGCGGTTTTAACGCCCCTTTATTTCATTCCCTTTATAGGGGTCTTTGGGGTCTTTTTTTCTATAATCGCGCATTTTCTTTTTTTCAAAAACACCATGAGTTTGGATATAGCCAGCATGATTTTTAATCATCAAAGCTATCAAAATTTACTCAAACAGCACCGGTTAAAGCATTATCGTTTCTCGTTTTTTTGCTATCTTTTTTCCTTAATCCCTTTTTTTAATTTTTTTGCCACCTTATTGCAAACCCTAATGCTAGCACACTACTTTTTTATCCTTAAAGAAAAAGAATGCTAGATTTTATTCAAGAGCTTAGCACCCCCCATGTTAGGGATTTTTTCTTGTTGTTTTTAAGGGTTAGCGGCGTGTTATCTTTTTTCCCTTTTTTTGAAAACCATTTAGTGCCTTTATCGGTGCGTGGGGCTTTGAGTTTGTATGTGAGCGCGATTTTTTACCCCACTTTAGAGTTTTCAAACGCCGCTTACACGCCAGAGGGTTTTATTATTGCATGTTTATGCGAGCTGTTTTTAGGGGTGTGCGCGTCTGTCTTTTTACAAATCGTCTTTGCAAGCTTAGTGTTTGCAACCGATAGCATCAGCTTTTCTATGGGACTTACCATGGCGAGCGCGTATGATCCTATTTCAGGATCGCAAAAACCCATTGTGGGGCAAGCCCTTTTGTTGTTAGCAATTTTAATTTTATTGGATTTATCGTTCCACCATCAAATCATTTTGTTTGTGGATCACAGCTTAAGAGCCGTCCCTTTAGGGCAATTTGTCTTTGAGCCAGCGTTGGCTAAAAACATTGTCAAAGCCTTTTCGCATTTGTTTGTCATAGGGTTTTCTATGGCGTTCCCTATTTTATGCTTGGTGTTATTGAGCGATATTATTTTTGGCATGATCATGAAAACCCACCCTCAATTCAACCTGCTCGCTATCGGGTTTCCGGTTAAAATTGCTATCGGGTTTGTGGGCATTATTTTAATCGCTTCGGCTATCATGGGGCGTTTTAAAGAAGAAATCAGCTTGGCCTTTAGTGCCATTAGCAAAATCTTTTAAAGGATAAACATGATTAGTTTTAAAGAAGCTCTAAAAATCCATTCTAGCATTCCCTTAAAACCCTTAGAAATAGAGGTTGTCTCTTTGTTTGAAAGCATAGGGCGCGTTTTGGCAGAAGATATTATTTGCACTCACGCCTTGCCCAAATTCAATCAAAGCGCAATGGATGGCTATGGGTTTAAGATGCAAGATTTAGGCCAAAAAACTCAAGTCATCCAACACATCTTTGCCGGAGATGATGTGAGCACTTTAGAAGTTAAAGAAAATGAATGCGTTAAAATCATGACTGGAGCGATGGTGCCAAAGGGAATAGAAACGATTGTCCCTATAGAATGCATGTTAGAAAGCCATGAAAATTTTGCCCTAGCTCCCAAAGATTTTAAAATTCACGCCAATATCCGTCAAAAGGGCGAGAACGCTTCTTTAAACAGCGTGTTAGTCCCTAAAAATACCCGTTTGAATTATGGCCATATCGCGCTCATTGCCTCTCAAGGATTCAAAGAAATCAAAGCGTTTAGGAAATTAAAAATCGCTCTCTTTAGTAGCGGCGATGAATTAGTGCCTTTAGGGCAAAACGCCCTAGAATGCCAAGTTTATGATGTCAATTCAGTGGGTGTTTTTAACATGCTTAAAAACTACAACACGCATTTTCTAGGGGTTTTAAAAGATGATAAAAATTTACAGCTTAAAATACTTGAATTGCAAGACTATGATGTCATCCTTTCAAGCGCGGGGGTGAGCGTGGGGGATAAAGACTTTTTTAAAGACGCCTTGAAAGAAAAAAACGCCCTTTTTTATTACGAAAAAATCAATCTCAAACCGGGAAAACCGGTAACTTTAGCCCAACTCAATCAAAGCATTATTATAGGCTTACCGGGTAATCCTTTAAGTTGCTTACTGGTTTTACGAGTTTTGATTCTACCCTTATTGGAGCGCTTATCCTTGAATAAAGATTTTAAACTAAACCCCTTTAAGGCTCAAATCAATGCCCCTTTAAAGCTTAATAACAAACGCACGCATTTGATTTTAGGCAACTATTCAAACCACCAATTCATTCCTTACAACAACAACCGCTATGAATCAGGAGCGATTCAAGCCCTTGCACAAGTGGATTCTATCGCTTTAATTGATGAAGGAGTGGGATTGGTTCAAGGCGAAATTGAAATTTTAAGGTTTGAGAATTAAAATGGCCTCTAACAATGCTATAATGGCAAGTTCAAAACCCCACTCATAAAGGTTCTGTTTGTGGATAACTACACCTATAGCGAATTGTTAAAAAGCCTGCAAAACAAATGCGATAATATCGCCTTAATCATCAAGCCTGAAAAGATCAAACAGGAATTAGAACGCATTGAAAAAGAGCAAGAAGACCCTAATTTTTGGCAAGATGTCTTAAAGGCTAGAGACACTAATAAAGAGAAAGTACGCTTAAACCGCTTGCTAGAAACCTATCAAAAAATGAAAAATTCTTTAGATGAAAGCGTAGAATTGTTTGAACTCGCTCAAAACGATAACGATGAGGTTACTTTATCCTTGCTCTATGAAGAGGCTCCTACTTTAGAACACAGCGTGCAAAAAGTGGAAATTGAAATCATGCTAAGCGGTGAAAACGACGCTTCAAACGCTATTATCACCATTCAGCCTGGAGCGGGGGGGACTGAAAGCCAGGATTGGGCGAGTATTTTGTATCGCATGTATTTGAGGTGGGCAGAAAGAAGAGGCTTTAAAAGCGAGATTTTAGACTATCAAGATGGCGAAGAAGCGGGCATTAAAGGGGTCGCCTTTATCATTAAGGGCGAAAACGCTTATGGCTATTTGAAAAATGAAAATGGGGTGCATAGGCTTGTAAGGATTTCACCCTTTGATGCGAACGCCAAACGGCACACGAGTTTTGCGAGCGTGCAAATTAGCCCTGAATTAGACGATGATATTGATATAGAAATTGATGAAAAAGATGTCCGTTATGATTATTACAGAGCCAGTGGGGCAGGCGGTCAGCATGTCAATAAAACAGAAAGCGCGGTTAGAATCACGCATTTCCCTACCGGTATTGTGGTGCAATGCCAAAACGACAGGAGCCAGCATAAAAACAAAGCGAGTGCGTTAAAAATGCTTAAATCCAAGCTTTATGAATTGGAATTAGAAAAGCAACAAAGCAGCGCCAAAAATGAAGAAAAAAGCGAGATCGGTTGGGGGCATCAAATAAGAAGCTATGTTTTAGCCCCCTACCAGCAAGTCAAAGACGCGCGCTCCAATATTGCTTATAGCAATGTGGAAGCGATTTTAGACGGCGATATTGATGCGATTTTAGAGGGCGTTTTGATTGCTAAAGCTTAAGTGCGCTAAAATGATAGCCGATAAATTATGGTTACTATAAAACGCTTTTTAAACGCATAAGGAACAACAATGACACAAGAAGAATTAGACGCTTTGATGAGTGGTGGCGATTTAGAAAACTTGGAAGCCTTAGAAACCAAAGAGGAGGCTAAAGAAGGAACTAAAGAAGAGCCTAAAGAGAGTAAAGAGAATTCCGGTTCTAGTGAAAAAATGACCGTCAAAAAAGAGGACGCTGAAAAATACGGCAAGATTAGCCCCAATGAATGGCCGCCCCCTCCCCCCACTGAAGAGCATAAGGTCGTGCATCAATTAGACGATGTTACAAGAGATTCTGAAGTGAAAGCCACGCAAATTTTTGATCAATTGGATCTGATTGGGGCTAGCGCTGAAAAGATCGCTAAAATGGTTAAAAAAATCCAAGAACCTTTGCAAAAACACCAAGAAATTTTTGAAAATTTGCATGGTCATTTCCCCCATGTTGAATCTTTTAAAACCGCGCTCAATGAGCAACAAGAAATCCTAAACGCCCTTAAGAGCATTGAAGAAGAGGCCACCAATTGCTCTGATAGCTCCATGCAAGCGATGGATATTATGCAGTTTCAAGACATCCACCGCCAAAAAATTGAGCGAGTGGTTAATGTCATGCGAGCGCTCAGCCAATACATGAATTCGCTTTTTGAGGGCAAAATTGATGATTCTAAGCGCGTGAGTTCAGCGACTTTTATCACCGGCGATGACGACAAAGATTTAGCCAGTGCTGATGATATTGAAGCTTTGATCGCTTCTTTTGGAGCCAAGTAGTTTTGAATCAAGTTGAATTACTCTCTCCAGCCGGTAATTTAAAGAAACTTAAAATCGCTCTCAACTATGGGGCTGATGCGGTTTATGGGGGGGTGAGCCATTTTTCTTTACGCAATCGCGCTAGCAAGGAATTTACTTTAGAGACCTTTAAAGAAGGGATTGACTACGCCCATGCGTTGGATAAAAAAGTCTATGCGACCATCAATGGTTTCCCTTTCAATTCACAGCTCAAACTTTTAGAAGAACATCTTTATAAAATGGCAGAGCTAAAACCAGACGCTTTCATTATCGCTGCACCTGGTGTCATCAAGCTCGCTTCAAAAATCGCCCCGCATATTCCTATCCATTTATCCACGCAAGCGAATGTCTTAAATTTGCTCGATGCGCAAGTGTTTTATGATTTAGGGGTTAAACGCATCGTGTGCGCTAGGGAATTGAGCCTGAATGATGCGATTGGAATTAAAAAAGCCCTACCCGATTTGGAATTAGAAATCTTTGTGCATGGGAGCATGTGCTTTGCCTTTTCAGGGCGTTGCTTGATTTCGGCTTTACAAAAGGGACGCGTGCCTAATAGAGGGAGTTGCGCGAACGATTGCCGGTTTGATTATGAATATTATGTGAAAAACCCTGATAACGGCGTGATGATGAGGTTGGTTGAAGAAGAGGGCGTAGGCACGCATATTTTTAACGCTAAAGACTTGAATCTCTCTAGTCATATCGCTGAAATTTTAAGTTCCAACGCCATTAGCGCGCTTAAGATTGAAGGGCGTACCAAGTCCAGTTACTACGCCGCGCAAACCACGCGCATCTATCGTTTAGCGGTTGATGATTTTTACCATAACACCTTAAAGCCGAGTTTTTATGCTAGCGAATTGAACACGCTTAAAAACAGGGGTTTTACCGACGGCTATTTGATGCGAAGGCCTTTTGAAAGGCTAGACACTCAAAACCACCAGACAGCCATTAGCGAAGGGGATTTTCAAGTCAATGGTGAAATAACAGAAGACGGGTGCTTTTTTGCATGCAAATTCACCACCACCACTAACATAGCTTATGAAATCATCGCTCCCAAAAATGCCGCTATCACGCCCGTAGTCAATGAAATTGGCAAGATCTATACCTTTGACAAACGCTCTTATTTAGTGTTGTATAAAATCCTTTTAGAAAATAACACCGAATTAGAAACTATCCATAGCGGGAACGTGAATCTGGTGCGGCTGCCTGTGCCTTTACCGGCTTTTAGTTTTTTGCGCACCCAAGTAGAGTCTAAAAATGGCGTTTAGAGATTAGGTATTACAAACGATTAAGAGAACGCATGCCCTTAGAAACTATCACGCTCGCTCGTATTTATGAAGAACAAGGGTTTTTTGAAGAAGCGTTGCAAATTTATACTAATATTTTAAACAAAACCCCTGACCATACAGAGGCGTTAAAACAAATAAAGCGTTTGGAAAAAATCCAAAAAAATTGTGCTCCTTTCAAACACGACGCAATACTAGAGCGGCACTATTTGAATTTTATCAAAGGGGATTTTTTGAGCGTTGAAAATTTAGAACAATGGCTGGTAGAATGGAATTGAAAAACATTATTTCAGAAACCCTTAATGAAATTGAAAAAATGGCTAAAACGATTGATAATAACTTTGATGCGGCGCAAAAAACGCCCTCTTTTTTCAAAACACCCCCTTATTTGCAAAACGCCAAAAACGCTGAAACGCCACCAATGAGTAACACGGAGTCAAAAAACGCCACCAAAATAGAAACGCAAGAAAAAATCACAGAAGAAAATACAGAAGAAAGAGAAGAAGAAGCACAAGAAATCATTACAGAAGAAATCGTGCAAGAAAACCCCACGCAAGTGTTAATTCCAAACGAAAGGGTTTTTTTAAAAAACTTACTAGAAAGAACCTTAGTGTTATTGAAAGGCATGCAAGCTTTAGAAGAAAAAGACGCACTGAAGCGTTTGGATTTAGTGGCGCGTTTCTTGCAATACCAATTGAGCGTGCTTGAAAAACGATTAGAATCTTTAGAGCGAGAAAACACAGAGTGAAAAACGATCAAAGGAATTTTTTAAAAACATTAAAAAATAAGGCTTTGATTTTCAATATTCCATGAAAACAAAGCCTTAAATTTCTATTAATAACTATGATAATGTTTTGAATTTTTATTTTTAAGACATCTTTAAGGTATCTTTAGTAATAAAATGCTAAAATCAAGCCCTTAAAACATTAACAGAGTTAATCGTTTTTAAAGTTGCAGAAATCATTGAAGGAGTTAATTGAAGTATGATAGAAGTTTTAATGATAGAAGATGATATAGAATTAGCCGAATTTTTGAGCGAGTTTTTGCTCCAACATGGCATTCATGTAACCAATTACGATGAGCCATATACCGGCATTAGTGCGGCTAACACACAAAATTATGATTTGTTGTTGTTGGATTTAACTTTGCCTAATTTAGACGGGCTTGAAGTGTGTAGGCGCATTTCCAAACAAAAACATATCCCTATTATTATTTCTTCAGCGAGAAGCGATGTGGAAGATAAGATTAAAGCGCTGGATTATGGGGCTGATGACTACCTCCCTAAACCCTATGATCCTAAAGAATTATTGGCTCGTATCCAATCCTTACTCAGGCGTTCTCATAAAAAAGAAGAAGTGAGTGAGCCAGGCGATGCGAATATTTTTAGGGTGGATAAGGATAGCCGAGAAGTGTATATGCATGAAAAAAAGCTAGACTTAACTAGGGCTGAATATGAAATCCTTTCGCTTCTCATTAGCAAAAAAGGTTATGTGTTTAGCCGTGAAAGCATTGCGATTGAAAGCGAGAGCATCAACCCTGAAAGCTCTAATAAGAGCATTGACGTGATCATTGGTCGTTTGCGATCTAAGATTGAAAAAAATCCTAAGCAACCGCAATATATCATCTCTGTTAGAGGGATTGGTTATAAATTAGAATACTGATTCTAATAAGGAGTTAAGGGGTTTTGCGTTTCTCTATCTTTTTTAAGGTTGTCGCTTTGTTTGTGGTAACGCTCTTTAGTTTTGGAGCGTTCGCTTATTATTTTGTGTCTTCTCAAATCAGTCACGAAAACTATCAAAACGAAATGCGCCATTACCAGTTTGTTACCACTATCAATGAAATTTTAAATAACTACTCTGATTATACAGCCATAGAAGATTACCTCTATAAAATCGGTTTTAGAGAAACCACGATAGAAAATTTAGAAAAGGTTTTAGCCAAAAGACGCCACCAGTTGCACCACAGAAATATTGGGTATGCTGAAGTGTTTAAATTCAGCGATATGGTTTTTATCCTTTTAAAAAAGGATGAGCATTTTGTGCTTTATAAAGATTTGCATTCGGTTTCTTATAGGAATTATTTCTTAGCGATTACGGTGGGTTTATTATTGATTTTATTCCTCTTTTTATTTGTTTTGCAGAGTTTGTTGCCCTTAAGAGAGTTAAGATCCCAAGTGAAACGCTTCGCTCAAGGGGATAAAAGCGTGAGTTGTAAAAGCAAGCAAAAAGATGAAATAGGGGATCTGGCTAACGAATTTGACAATTGCATTCTAAAAATCAATGCGATGAATGAATCTCGGGTTTTATTTTTGCGCTCTATCATGCATGAATTGCGCACCCCTATCACTAAGGGCAAGATACTAAGCTCTATGCTCAAAGAAGAATTGCCACAAAAGCGCTTCGTTTCCATTTTTGATCACTTAAACACGCTGATTGAGCAATTTGCCCGCATTGAGCAGCTCGCTTCCAAAAATTATGGGAGCAATAAAGAAAAATTTTTAATGAGCGATTTGATCGATAAAATTGAAAAAATGCTTTTGATTGATGAGGATAAAGAAAGCCCTATCCATGTGTCCTCTTCCAATTACATTATTGAAGCGGATTTTGAATTGTTTGCTATAGCGTTAAAAAACATGATAGACAATGCAATCAAATACAGCGATGACAAACAGGTGTTTTTGGATTTCATCGGCAATAATTTAGTGGTGTCCAATAAAAGCAAACCTTTAAAAGAAGATTTTGAAAAGTATTTGCAACCCTACTTTAAATCTTCTAACCCCAGCCAAGCCCATGGTTTTGGGTTAGGCATGTATATCATTAAAAACGCTTTAGAGGCTATGGGGTTGAATTTGAGCTATCATTATAGCAATGGAAGAATTTGTTTCACTATCCATGATTGCGTTTTTAATAGTTTTTACGATTTAGAAGAGGATAACGAAGAGCTACCCCCCCCCCCCCCGAAAATTTGAAAGAGATGAGCGGAATGAAGGGGGTAGAAAAAGCCAATTGTGGGGTTAAAGAAAAACAATAAAGAGAGAACATGTTCAAACGATTGAGAAGATTACGAAGCAGCGAAAATTTAAGAGCGATGCTAAGAGAAACGCGCCTAAATATTGATGATTTCATCGCTCCCTTATTTGTCATAGAAAGCGATAGTTGTATTAAAAATGAAATCAGTTCCATGCCTGGCGTGTATCAAATGAGCATGGAGCCTCTTTTAAAAGAGTGCGAAGAATTAGTGGGGCTTGGTATAAAAGCCGTTTTATTGTTTGGCATTCCTAAACATAAGGACGCTACAGGAAGCCATGCGTTAAATAAGGATCACGTTGTCGCAAAAGCTACGAGAGAAATTAAACAACGATTTAAGGATTTAATCGTTATAGCGGATTTGTGTTTTTGCGAATACACCGACCATGGGCATTGCGGGATTTTAGAAAACGCTTCTGTGTCTAACGATAAAACGCTAGAGATTTTAAATCTTCAAGGGCTTATTTTAGCTGAAAGCGGTGTGGATATTCTAGCCCCAAGCAACATGATGGATGGGAATGTTTTGAGCTTGAGAAAAACACTAGATAACGCCGGCTATTTTCACACGCCCATCATGAGCTATTCCACTAAATTTGCGAGTAGCTACTATGGGCCTTTTAGAGATGTGGCCAATTCTGCGCCGAGTTTTGGCGATCGCAAAAGCTATCAAATGGATTACGCTAACCAAAAAGAAGCGCTTTTAGAAAGTTTGGAAGATGAAAAACAGGGCGCGGATATTTTAATGGTGAAGCCGGCTTTGGCGTATTTGGATATTGTTAAAGAGATTAGAGATCACACTTTGCTCCCTTTAGCGCTCTATAACGTGAGCGGGGAATACGCCATGCTCAAACTCGCGCAAAAACACAACCTGATCAATTATGAAAGCGTTTTGTTAGAAACGATGACTTGTTTTAAAAGAGCGGGAGCGGATATGATTATCAGCTATCATGCTAAAGAAGTGGCTAACTTATTGCAAAGGAATTGAATGGGACGAGCGTTTGAATACAGAAGAGCGGCCAAAGAAAAACGATGGGATAAGATGAGTAAGGTTTTCCCCAAGCTGGCTAAAGCGATCACTCTAGCGGCAAAAGATGGCGGGAGCGAGCCGGACACGAACGCCAAACTGCGAACAGCGATTTTAAACGCTAAAGCGCAAAACATGCCTAAAGACAATATTGATGCAGCGATTAAAAGAGCGAGCAGTAAAGAGGGGAATTTGAGCGAGATCACTTATGAGGGCAAGGCGAATTTTGGCGTGCTAATCATCATGGAATGCATGACTGATAACCCCACTAGAACGATCGCCAACCTTAAAAGCTATTTCAATAAAACGCAAGGAGCGAGCATCGTGCCTAATGGCTCTTTAGAGTTTATGTTTAATAGAAAAAGCGTGTTTGAATGCTTGAAAAGTGAAGTGGAAAATTTAAAACTCAGCTTAGAAGATTTAGAATTCGCTCTCATTGATTATGGTTTGGAAGAATTAGAAGAAGTGGGAGACAAGGTCATTATTAGAGGGGATTATAACAGCTTCAAGCTCTTAAATGAGGGGTTTGAAAGCTTGAGATTGCCCATTTTAAAAGCAAGTTTGCAACGCATCGCCACAACGCCCATTGAATTGAATGACGAACAAATGGAGCTTACCGAAAAATTATTGGACAGGATTGAAGACGATGATGATGTGGTCGCGCTTTATACGAATATTGAGTGAAAGGCTAAAAGGCTCAAAGGCATTTTTATAATCCATAGTGAAAGTGAAACGCCCAAACGCTAAAGGCATTTAAGCTTTTTTAGACTGATGTTAGGGGAGAGTTTGGCTTTCACTCTGTGTTTCTATCATAGGGATTTTACAGAGTTTGAGCGTTCAAAGCGCATTTAATCTTTTACGCACCATACCTTTAAAAGGCGTAACTCCCAACGCTTCCTACCATAGATGCGAATGCATGGGGATATTACACTATGAATGAGTAGCATTCAATTCAAACGCTAAAGGTATTTGGGCTTTCCGCTAAGGAGTTTAAAAATACTCAAAGTATTTTTAAAAATAAAAATAGTAAAGAGCTTGATTTCCAGTCAAACAATAGCTTTTAGAAGCAATCTTGGGGTTAAGGGAGGGTTGTAAGAGGATTATTTCAAAATACCCCCTACCCCCTTAAGGAAATGAGTTTGAAAATAGAGTGATCAAAACCCTATTTTTTAAAAAATTAAAAAATCAATAAGGCTTTAGTTATTAGCAGATGAGAGCGGATTCAAATTCTAAGCGTTTAGATTTTATTGCGTCTCAATACCCATCAATAGAGACGCTTCAATCCCTATTTGAATAGCAAGAGAGGTGAAAGATTCCTATAAGATGAGTTTTGAGAATTGTTTCTAGCCTTTAAGCTTTGGCTTATTGCACGCTATCTTGCGTGTCGTTTTGCACGTCATCTTGCAAATTATCAGACTCCTTGCCAATCACTTCTAACACCTTACAACTACCACTAAAGCCTAAAGTGCAACCTTTCTTATAATACGAAATGGCTTTATCTAAATCCTTTGGAGCTCCCTTACCCGTGTAATACATCACCGCCACATTATGACAACCGCTCCCCTCTTTTAAAAAACAACCCTTTTTATAAAGATTCAAGGCTTGCTCTCCATTTTGTTTGACATTCATACCGACTTCATACATGTATCCCAAACTCACACAGCTCGCTCCGTCTTTTAAATGGCACCCTCTTTTAAAATTCGTAAGGGCTTTTTTCAAATCCTTCTCCGCGCCTTTGGCGTTCCTATACATATACCCTACAAAGTTACAACTAATGCCGTAATTCAAACTGCAAGCGTATTTAGAAAGAGAAAGGGCTTTGGCATAATTTTGCTTAACGCCCGTGCCATTAAAATACATAAAACCTAAACTCCCGCAACTCACCCCACCCTTTAAGTGGCACCCTCTCCTGTAATAATAGATAGCCTTTGGAAGGTTTTTTTGCACGCCATCGCCATCTTCATACATAGATCCTAAACTCGCACAAGCGAGATAATTCCTTAAATTGCACCCTCTTTTATAATAAAAAACGGCTTTTGGAATACTCTGATCCACGCCATCGCCATATTCATACATAGAGCCTAAACTCGTGCAACCAACCCCCACCCTCAAATTACAGCTCCTCTTATAAAAAGCCACCGCTTTATGGTAATCCCCTCTCTTAAAGGCTTGATTGGCCATCTTAAAATATTTCTCACCGGTTGTAGCCACCAAATAACTGAAACAACTTGCCATTAAAAATAAAATCAAAAACCACTTTTTAGTCCAACTCTTTATCATCTCATTCCTTACAAAACTAAGCCAAAGCTCACACAAAGACAAATCAGTAAAACCCCAATCTAATTGGTTATTATAGTATAATATTGTCAAAAAATAAATTCAACTTTTGGATTGAATTTAATTAAAAACCTATTTTAGGGAAACAACTTAAAATGAGCATTACTATTCCTATTGCCATCGCTTTTGACAATCATTATGCCATCCCGGCTGGCGTGAGCTTGTATTCCATGCTGGCTTGCGCTAAAACAGAACACCATGATAAAAAACTTTTTTATAAAATCCACTGCTTGGTGGATAACTTAAGCCTTGAAAACCAGCGCAAATTAAAAGAAACTCTAGCCCCCTTTAGCGCTTTTATGAGCGTGGATTTTTTAGACATTTCAGAGCCCGATCATTCCACAATTAAAATAGAGCCTTTTGTCATTGATAAAATCCATGAAGCTTTTTTGCAACTCAATATTTATGCTAAGACTCGCTTTTCTAAAATGGTCATGTGCCGCTTGTTTTTGGCTTCTTTATTCCCGCAATACGACAAAATCATCATGTTTGATGCAGACACTTTGTTTTTAAACGATGTGAGCGAGAGTTTTTTTATCCCGCTGGATTCTTATTATTTTGGAGCGGCTAAAGATTTTGCTTCCAATAAAAGCCCTAAACATTTTCAAATAGCGCGAGAAAAAGACCCTCGTCAAGCCTTTTCCCTTTATGAGCATTACCTTAATGAAAGCGATATGCAAATCATCTATGAAAGCAATCATAACGCCGGGTTTTTAGTCGTGAATTTAAAGCTGTGGCGTGCTGATCATTTAGAAGAACGCTTACTCAATTTAACCCATCAAAAAGGCCAATGCGTGTTTTACCCTGAACAGGATCTTTTAACGCTCGCATGCTATCAAAAAGTTTTAATCTTACCTTATATTTATAACACCCACCCTTTCATGGCCAATCAAAAACGCTTCATCCCTAACAAAAAAGAAATCGTCATGCTGCATTTTTATTTTATAGGGAAACCTTGGGTTTTACCTACTTTTTCATATTCTAAAGAATGGCATGAGACTCTTTTAAAAACCCCTTTTTATGCTGAGTATTCCGTGAAATTCCTTAAGCAAATGACGGAATTTTTAAGCCTTAAAGACAAACAAAAAACCTTTGAATTTCTTGCCCCCCTACTCAATAAAAAAACCCTTTTAGAATATGTTTTTTTTAGATTGAAGAGGATTTTCAAACGCTTAAAAGAAAATTTTTAAACTCTTAGCGTTCTCGTTTGGGCAACACGCTATAAGCGAATTTAACATAAATCGCCAAACTGATCAAAAGCACCGCCACGCCAATAGCCAAATACACCGCATAAGTGATTTTATCCGGTTCGCTCACGCTGAATTTAAACACTAGCATTAACGCTTCAATGGCTAATGCGATAATGATAGAGCCTAAAAACCTGATCATCGTGCGGTGGATCGCATGGTGGTTGTCCCCGCTATTTTTACCCAAAACTTCCTCTTCAAAAATCGCCTTGACCAGATCAAAGGTGGCTAAGGCTAGGGTTAAAAGCACAATGGGGTGGAACACTTCTTTAATGTCAAAACTGCTAAAATTGACAATCGCTGTCCAAAAGCTAGAAATGCATTTCACAAATAAAAGCAACGACACTAAAGTGAGCATGATAGAAATCATAAAATACATGACCATGCTCCCTTCGCTAAAGGTCCTGAAATACTTTGAAGGCGAGCTGATTTCAATCGCCACCCTCAAAGGGATTTGCAAGCACACCACAAACGCTAGATCGTTATTTTGATCATACACCGGGTAAGATGCGCTCACTACTAAATGGTTTCCTTTTTTAGAAGGATAGGGGTCCGTTAAAATGCAACGCTTTTCACTCACGGCTTGATAAAAATAATATTTATCGCTAAAACTGGCATGCGATTCTAGTTCAATCCCTTCTGTTAAATCATGCTCTAATATCCCTTCCTTATGCCCCTGCTCTTTAAGTTGGCTTGGCTTAAGAATTAGCATGCCTTTAGCGTCTAACACAAAAAAACTTTTTGCCATTTTGATTTCAGCGTGCATTTTTCTGATCTGTTTGTTCAAATAATCCAAAGTGATTTCAGGGAGGTGGTTGCGGATATTGTGCGAAAACAAATAGGTAAGATAAGCGTATAACTCGGTGCGGATCTTGGAATATTGGACAATGTCTCTACTTAACATCAAAAGGCCTTTAAAAAAAATTTATGGGATGAATTGTAGCACTTGTTTTAAAGAATTATTTAAACCACCCCTTGCATCAATGATAAAGGAGGCGTTTTTTTCATAGAGGGCTTGGCGTTTTTCAAAAAGTTCTTTGGCTTGAGTGAGGTTATTCAAAAGGGGGCGTTTCTCCCTTTCTTTTTGATTCAAACGCTTAATCAAGGTCTCAAAATCCATTTTGAGGTAAAAAGTTGTGCCTAAACCCTTAAGATTTTCATGCATCACAATGCCCCCACCGGTAGAAATAACATGGGGGGTTTTGAGCGTTTTTATTTCATCAATCAAATTTTTTTCAAACATCCTGAAATTGTCTTCGCCAAGCTCTTCAAAAATCTCCCTCACGCTCAAGCCCACTCTCTCGCTAATGATCATATCCGTATCCAACACTTCCAATTTCAAAGCAAGCCCCAATTCTTGCGCTAAAGAGCTTTTACCGCTCCCCATAAAACCGATTAAGACTAAATGCTGCATGCTTTTATTTCAATTTTAATTCATACGCCCCGTTTTTTTCTTCCAAAAGATAGCGGTATTTCCCATCTAAAATGAGCGTGATGCGGTAATAATCTTTGTGCGTGCCGACTTTAATTTGAGAAAAAAACTTCTGGTTTAAATCCATGTTTTGATAAATATCCAAAGGGCCTTTTTGCGTGTCTAACACGATTCTATAAGGATTGACTAGCACAAAAGAGCGCAAAATTTTATAAGGGGAACGCAAAATCATCGTGTTGTTTGCCATTAAAAAATCAAAATCTTGGATCTGGTAGCGTTTTTCAAAGGCGGCTTGATCAAGGGTGTGTTGGGAGAGCTTTAAGGGGTAGTGCCAATCAATGCTTTTATCAATACCCACGACTTTAGAATGGATAGAGCCATCAATATCTTGGTAAGTGAGCGTGATTTGTTTTAAAATCCTAGCGCTCGTGGGCAAATCCACATGGATTTCTTTAAAATAACTATCATAGATCCCATTAAAGCCCCCTTGCAAATTCTTGGAATTGATTTCAGACTCAAAAGGGTTGTCTCTAGCCAATAAAACGCTTAAAACCACCACCAAACCTATCATCTTTTTTAACACAATCATTCCTTAAATCTAATCTCTAGGTCGTAATTCCTTCAACTCAAACAAACGCTTTTGCAAACGCACATTCTTGCTTTGCAATTCGGTGATTTCTTGCTGCAATCGTTCATGCTTGTCTCTTAAATCCAAATAAACCTCTAAAGAAGAACCCCCAAAAAGCAACTTCCCTAAATAATACCCAAACCCAAGCAGTAAAAGGAAAAAGACAATAAGGGAGCTATGGCTATAAAAAAAATCTCGCGCTTTATTGTCTTTGATTCCATCGTTTTCAAAAAGGCTACTAGCCATGCTTAAACAACTCTTTACCGATATAAATCCCCCCTTTTAATTCATGCTCAATCTCTAAAAGGCGGTTGTATTTAGCGATCCTTTCACTCCTTGCGGTGGATCCGGTTTTAATCTCTCCCGTATTCAATGCGACCGCAAAATCAGCGATAAAGCTGTCCTCACTCTCCCCGCTTCTATGGCTCATCACGCATTGATAGGCATGGTGTTTGGCCAATCTTATGGTCTCTAAAGTTTCACTAATGGTGCCGATTTGATTGGGTTTGATCAAAATGGCGTTCGCAACGTTTTTTTCAATGCCTTTTTGCAAGATGCTTGCGTTCGTTACAAACAAATCATCGCCCACTAATTGGATTTGACGCCCTAATTCCTTGCTCAAAAACGCCCACCCCTCCCAATCGTCTTCGCTCAAACCATCTTCAATGGACACGATCGGGTATTTTGCCACCAATTCTTTGTAATAAGCCACTAATTCATGCGAATCTAAAATCTTATTTTCACCCTTTAAATGGTAATTGAAATGTTCATCCACTAACTCACTGCTCGCCACATCTAAAGCGAGCGCGATTTCTTCGCCTAATTTATAGCCGGCTTTTTCAATGGCTTGAGAAATGACTTCAAGAGGTTCTACATTGTTGTTAAAATTAGGCGCAAAACCCCCCTCATCGCCCACGCTTGTGAGCTGATTCTTTTCATCTAAAAGTTTTTTAAGCGTGTGATAGACTTCTGCACTCGCTCTTAAGGCTTCTCTAAAACTTTCAAACCCTAAAGGCATAATCATGTATTCTTGAAAGTCTATGGAATTATTCGCATGCGTTCCGCCGTTGATGATATTGAGCATCGGCACCGGCAAAGTCAAAGCGTTAGCCCCCCCTAAATAGCGGTATAACGGCAGATTTAAAGCCTTCGCGCTAGCCCTTGCTAACGCCATAGAAACGCCCAAAACAGCGTTCGCCCCTAAATTAGCGTAATTAGGCGTGCCGTCTAAAGCCCTTAATCTCTCATCCACAAAGGCTTGATTGATCGCTTCAAGCCCTATTAAATGGTGTTTGATCACGCTATTGACATTTTCGCATGCCCTTAAAACCCCTTTACCCAAAAAACGGGTTTTGTCATTATCCCTTAACTCTAACGCTTCTCTTTTACCAGTGCTCGCCCCGCTAGGCACAATCGCGCTCGCCTTAGTGTTATCGCTTAAAATCACGCTGGCTTGAATGGTAGGATTACCCCTACTATCCATCACTTCTAAAGCATGAATATCTTTAATGGTTAGCATCAAAATCCTTTTATTCCATTTCTTCTAAAGGCTCATCGGGTAAGGGCATGATCTCTTCATTAGAGCCAATACTCTCTTTAATCTTAAGAGTGATTTCATTCGCTAGGGCTTTATCTTCTTTCAATAGGGCTTTAGCGTTTTCTCGGCCTTGCCCTAGCTTTTTATCCTGGTAGCTAAGCCATGCCCCGCTCTTATCCACAATGTCTAATTTCACGCCATAATCAATGATTTCGCCCTCTTTAGAAATCCCTTCCCCAAACATGATGTCAAATTCCGCTTCTCTAAAGGGCGGAGCGACTTTATTTTTAACAACTTTGGCTTTAGCCCTATTGCCAATATGCTGTTCGTTTTGTTTTAAAGCGGCGATTCTTCTAATATCAATCCTAACGCTCGCATAGAATTTTAAGGCATTACCCCCGGTTGTGGTCTCTGGACTCCCATAACCCATCATGCCAATCTTCATCCTGATTTGATTAATAAAAACGAGAGTAGTGTTCATTTTGTGCAAAACACCGGTGATTTTTCTTAACGCATGGCTCATAAGCCTTGCTTGCAAGCCCACATGCTGATCGCCCATATCCCCATCAATCTCCGCTTTAGGCGTAAGGGCCGCCACCGAATCCACCACCACCAAATCAATCCCTCCGCTTCTGGTGATCGTTTCTAAAATCTCTAAAGCTTCTTCGCCCGTGCTTGGTTGGGAAACGAGTAAATTTTCCGTATCCACGCCCAATCTCTTAGCATAATACACATCTAGGGCATGTTCAGCGTCAATGAACGCGCACACACCGCCATTTTTTTGGCATTCTGCAATAATATGCAAGCTTAGAGTGGTCTTCCCGCTTGACTCTGGCCCATAAATTTCAATGATCCTACCCTTTGGAACGCCCCCAATCCCTAAAGCTAAATCCAATCCTAACGAGCCTGTAGAAATAGCGTCAATCTTTTCTACTTGCTTATCCCCAAGGCGCACCAACGCCCCCTTACCAAAAACCTTATCAATTTGTTTGATCGCTAAAGAAATCGCTTTTTGTTTGTCTTCATCTATTGCCATTAAATTACCTTATTGAATTTGATTTGTTTATTCTATCAAATCCTAGCCTAAAATCTATTATAATAAAAGGACTTACCCTATCACAAAAGGATTTTACTTTGATTAGTGTCGCTCATAGCCCTGATGCTGATGATATTTTCATGTATTATGCGATTAAGTTTGGCTGGATAGATTGCCCCATTAAAAATAAAACATTCCATAACATTGCCCTTGATATTGAAACCCTAAACCAAGAAGCCCTAAAAAACACTTATGATGTGAGCGCGATAAGCTTTGGGCTATACCCTAAAATTGCGAACGATTATGCTTTGCTCCCCACAGCGACAAGCTTTGGGAATGGCTATGGGCCTAAATTAGTGAAAAAAAAGGGCGTGAAATTGAAAAAAGATTTTAGAGTCGCATTAAGTGGGGAGCACACCACTAACGCCCTCTTGTTTAAGATCTATTACAAACATGCACGCATCGCTTACATGAATTTTTTAGACATTGAAAAAGCGGTTTTGGAAGAAAAAGTGCATGCGGGTGTGCTAATCCATGAAAATATCTTGGATTTTCATAACGAATTAGAAGTGGAAAAAGAATTGTGGGATGTTTGGAAAGAACTCATTGAAATGGATTTGCCCCTGCCTTTAGGGGGCATGGCGATTAGGCGCTCTATCCCCTTGTATCGCGCGATTTTGATTAAAAAGGCTTTGATTAAAGCGGTTGAAGCCGCGCTAAAACACCAAAATTTGCTCTCTAGCATGCTGTTAGAGCGCTCGCTCATTCGTGTCAATAAAGAGCGCTTACGAACTTATTTAAGCTTGTACGCGAATGAAACTTCAACGCGCTTAAGCGAGGTTCAAATTCTCGCCATAGACAAGCTTTTTGAATTGGGCTATCAGCACGGATTTTATGCTAACTTGTTAAAGACTAAAGATTGCTTGCTCACTGATGAATATTTAAAATACCGCTTTTCTTAATCCAATTCTAGTTTATGCATAAGCAAGTAACGGATCACCCCATATAATAAAAGGATTTTTAAAAAATCCACCCCCCATAAAAGGTAGTATTTGTTTTCTTGTAATTCTTGTTGTTGCAAGAAATAATAAAATCCCTCATTGATGCTTAAACTAGAGCTCATTAAGGGTAGTAGCGAATTAAACGCTAATTCCAAAACAACCCCCACCAAAATGAATAACAGCCCCCCTAGTAAAAAACGCGCTTTTTTGATCCTAGCAGCGTTTAAAACGCTCAAAACAAATAAAAATTTCATTAAAACAAGCCCTAAAAACAGCGCAACGCCTATAGTTTTAGTGGGTTTTAACACAAAGGTTTTTAAAGCGGTGTGCAAGATAAACAACGCGCTGGATTGCGCGTTAAAAAGGTAATAGCCCAAACGCACGCTCGCCACAAACCAAAACAAACTGAAGATAAAAAACACCATGGGGAGCAAGATTTTAGGGAGCAATAAAGACTCTAAACTAATGGGTAAAGAAAAGCTTAAAACCCCCCTTTTAGAAAAAAGCGCGTTGAGATTTTTGATCGATCCCACACTGATTGCGACCAGTAAAAACGCCCCCAAGACAAAAAAGAGCGTGTAGCTTAGGGTGAGCATGGTCGTTTCTTCAACGCTTTGAGAGGAAAAACAAACCGCTAAAACAGTGAGCGTGATTAAGAAATTCCCTATAACAATATTCCCTACTTGCCCTAAAGCGTCATGTTTCAAAACTTTTAAAAAACCCATGCGATTATTATACCCATTTGGATAGAAAATTCAGGCTTTTTATCATCAAATACTGATAACTAAAAGTCTTACTTTAATCGCTCTTTATCTCACAAAATAAAAAACTTAATTAGCCAAAAAATCCACTCAAGGCAACAATAAAAACCGATTTCTAAACGACCGCGCAAAGCGAGTTAATTTGAAAAATCCGAGCGTTTTCAAGGTTTCAAATCCCCAAAACCCATGCTCTCTTAATTGTCTCACAATTTAACAAACTTTTTTAAAAGCTAGCGCCATTTTAATTTTTGTAACCTCCTTAAAAAGAGCGTTACAACAAGAAAGGTTTTTTAAATTTTTAGAATAAATTGATGCGAGTTTATGGGGGTTTTTTGTTTGTTTTGGATCACTCTTTAATTTTTAAAAATGGGATTTTGATCCCTTTATCATAAGCTCATTTTTTAAGGAAATAGGGGGTATTTTGAAATCCCCCCCTACAACCCCCTTATAATCCCCCTAACCCGCAAAGACCGCTTTTTAAAAATTATCGCTTGTTTTTTCGCAAGCTCTTTTATTTTTTGTATTTAAAAAATGCTTTAGCGTTTTTTAAAATTGATATACCCATACAAGCCATGCTACTTAAAAAAAGCCAGTTGCTCTAAAATCAATTCTTCTTTATTTTTAAAAACAAATTTAAAAAGGATCTTATAACGCCCCCTTTTATCGCTCTCTAACAAATCAAATTTTAAAGGCTCGCATGCGCTTCTACAATCAAGCGTCCCTAATAATCTGGGCTGTGATGGGCTGGGGTAAAACGCTAAATACACTTGAATATTTGGCGGATCTAAAGCGGGTTTGAGCGGTTGCAATTGCGCATAAAGCGTGTTGGATTTTTCCAAAATCAAAGCGTTGTTTAAAAGGGTTTCTTGGAGTTTTTTATCCCCATGCGTGCCTTTAGAAAAATAGGGCAAAATGGGGGTTTTAGGGCTTTTAGTAAGGGGTTTTAAACCCACTAAAAAACGATAATTAGACTTAAAATTTTCATAAATTTTAAGCATGTCATTAAAGTTTAAATCCACTTCGTTATGACCCTTAAAATACACTAAATCGTTTTTAGGCGAATTTTTTAGGGCAAACACCACCAAAAACACCACAATCCCAAGCCCAAAAATAAGCACGCCCATGATCCCTAAAGGCCAAAAGTTTTTTTCTTTCATTAGTTTCTCTCTTAAGATTTTTTAAAAAAATAAAGCCCCAAAAACGCGCCTAAAAGCGTCAATAATAAAATATAAATAACCACCTTTACAAAAGTTACTCCCTTAGGAGCGTTAAAATTCTGCACGATATTCACATGATATTTTTCCGCTAAAGCATCTACTGCGACCGAATAGCCGTTAATGAGCATGGCTGAAATCCTTTGGGGCGTGTATTCTTTAGCGTTTGTGGGGAGTAAGGGAGCGATTTTTTCAAAAAAGATTTTATCAGTATCTAACAAATCTTTAGGGTTAGCCACTAATTCTATTTTTTGAGCGTCATGGTAGAAAAAGAATACCACAAAAGGGGGTTTGAGCTGTTTTAAAAAGCCCTCTTGATACTTTTGGCGTTCCTTTTTATCCGCCAAAGCGATAGGATTTTTTTCAAAATCCGTCATATCAATCGCAAAACGCACGCCTGTTTTAAGATAAAGCTCTTTAGAAACGCCCTCCACAAATACAACGCTTTTTTCTACCAAACGCCCCTTAGAATTATTCAAAACATAATCATTAGCCCCCAAACAACAAACAAAGGCTATTACAAGCCATAAGATCCTCATG
Source organism: Helicobacter pylori (assembly GCF_030062585.1). Lineage (NCBI taxonomy): Bacteria > Pseudomonadati > Campylobacterota > Epsilonproteobacteria > Campylobacterales > Helicobacteraceae > Helicobacter > Helicobacter pylori. The sequence goes on from NZ_CP071935.1 coordinate 176,394, forward strand.
TGCTAAACAAAAACAAGTTAGGCACAAAAGAAATAACAATTGTCATTAAAATGGTCGCTACTACCATTAAGGCTAAGATTTTTTCTAAAGTCGTGAATTTCATTTTTTACTCCCTTGATTGACTAATTCATAATTGGCCCGGTTTTGGGTGTTTTTTGTCTCTAAAGCGTTAATATCCTTATAGCGGTAATAATTGGTGGCTTGCTCTTTTTGGATATGGATCGCTTTGAGCGTAAAAAAAACGACCACACACAATAAAATAACCACAATCAGTAAATTCCCTGCTAATCCGTTTAAAAATTTCATCTCTTTTCCTTTAATCTTCTAAGGGTTTTAGCGATTGGATAAATTCGGCTAACGCTTTAACTTGCAAATCGCTAAAGTTTTTATACTTGAACGATGGCATATGCCCTATATTGCCCTTTTTGCCATGCGTTAAGATATTTCTCAAAAAATTCTCTGTGCCGTAAGCGGTCAAATCGGCCGCAAACACTTGATTTTCTTGCAAGCCCTTACCATCATTGCCATGACAACCTGTGCAGCCCATGCTTTCAAACAGCTCCTTGCCCTTATCAATGAGTTGAGGGTTTTTGGTTTTTTTAACGCTAGAAAGTTCTGCCATCACATAGCTCGCGATCGCTTTAGCGTCTTTTTCTTCCAATTCCATAGCGGGCATTTCCCCAGCGAGATAATCCATGCCCTTAGAGCCATGCTTAATGGTGTCCATAATGCCCTCTTCTTTACCCCAACGCACCAGATTTTGAGCGCTCCCATGCAAGCCCTCAGCGGTGATGCCATGGCATTGCGAACAATGGACTAAAAAGATGCCTTGACCCATATCCACCAATTCCTTTTGACCCAAATGCTTCCATTTGGCCTCAAATTTTTGGTTGTGCGCTTTAACTTCTTCATTGTATTGCCCGATTTGAGAAAAGCTATTCAGCGGATACCCAAAGAAAAAATACCAAAAAGCCCACACAATCGTGCACATAAAGCTTGCGATCCAGCCTACTGGCACATTATTGGCAAACTCCCCTATCCCATCAATCAAATGCCCATTTTCTACAAGCTCACCTTGGGATTTGCTGTCGCGCATTTCTTTAATGAGCGAACTGGATTCATAGATGGTTAAAACTAAAATCACAAGCGCTGCAATCAAGCCAAAAACATTTATATGGTCGTTTAAAAAATCCATTTCAACTTTCCTTTATGCCATTATCATGAACTTTTTTATGGCGTGGTTCAATCAACTCATCTTCTAAAGCGTCATTTAACGCTAAGTATCCGTATCGCTCATAATCCACGATGCCCTTTTTTTGCTTTCTATACATGCTAAAAATATAGGCATACAAAAAGAGCGTAAAAAGAATGGTAAAAAACGCATACGCAAAACCTCTCAAACTTTCTAAATCCATCACTCACCCCTTATTTAGCGTTTTGATTGGCGTTGATCCTGGAATTACCCAAGCTATTCAAATAAGCGATCAAAGCCACAATTTCTAACACTTCACCTCTTTGAATGGCGTCTAGCACCCTCTTATCTTTCATGTCGGCTGTGATTTTTTTCGCTTCTTCTAAATAGGCTTTTTTCGCTTCTTCTACGCTCCCTAATTTCACGCCGTTTTCGGTGTCGTAAGGCACGCCAAAAACCTTTTTTTGCGTCAAAGCTTCTGCATAAGCGGTGTCAAAATCGCTCTTTTTTATGAATAAATGCTTATAGGCCGGCATGATGCTGTGCGGCACAACGCTTTTAGGATCAAACATGTGCTTTTCATGCCAATCGGTTGTGCGATAATCCCCCACCCTGTGCAAATCAGGGCCAATCCTTTTAGATCCCCATAAAAATGGCCTGTCATACGCATATTCCCCACTCAAACTATACGCGCCATATCGATCCACCTCAGCTTGGAAAGGGCGAATGAGTTGGGAATGGCAATGATAACAACCTTCTTGGATATAAATTTGCCTCCCTGCTGTCTCTAAAACCGTATAAGGCCGTAAGCCTTCAATGGGGCGAGCGGATTTGAAGAAGTTGGGCAAAATCTCCACCAAGCCTGCGATCGCAAACACAAAAATAAACGCAAGAGTGAAAAAGAACGGATTCTTCTCTAAAAAACTAAACATTTCCAACCTCCCCTATCTAGACATAGGCGTGGCGTAATTGGGCTCACGCTCTAATTTTTTGCCTGCTGCGATGGTCATAAAAATATTGTAGGCAAAAATAATAAATCCAATAAAATACATAAGACCCCCAACGCCTCTAATATTGTAATAAGGGATTAGCACCTTAACCGTGTCAATGAACTGGTAAGTGAGATTCCCATACTGATCCACATCCCTCCACATCATCCCTTGCGTGATCCCTGCAATCCACATGGACGAAAAGTAAAGCACAATCCCTAAAGTCATGATCCAAAATTGGAAATCCACAAGCCTGCCTGAATAAATCTCTCTTTTGAAAAGCCTAGGCGTCATGTGATACATGCTCGCAATCAAAGTGAAGCCTACCCATCCAAGCACGCCGTCATGCACATGCCCTATAATCCAATCGGTAAAATGCGCTAAGGCGTTCACGCTCTTAATGGCTTGAATAGAGCCTTCTAAAGTGGAAAGCATGTAGAAAGTTGAAGCTAAAACTAAGAATTTAATCAAGGGGCTTTCTTTGAGCTGGTGCCACTGGCCCCTCATCGTTAAAAGCATGTTAATGGCTGTCCCCCACGAAGGCAAGATCAACACCACTGAAAACACGCTAGAAAGGGTTTGCACCCAATCAGGCACGGTGGAATAAATCAAGTGGTGCCCGCCCGCCCAAATATAAACAAACATCAAGCTCCAGAAAGAAAACAAAGTGAGTTTGTAAGAAAAGATAGGCTGACCGCTCTCTTTAGGCAAGAAATAATAAATCGTGCCAATCACCCCACTCGTAAAGACAAAAGCGACCGCATTATGCCCCCACCACCATTGAATGAGCGCATCATTACTGCCTGAATACATAGAAATAGAATGCCAAATACTCCCCATATCAGCGACAAAATAGGTGGGGACAGAAAGGTTATTGAAGATATACATCACCGCTATACCCACATAAGTAGCGATGTAATACCATAAAGACACATAAATGGTATTCTCTCTCCTAACGCTCATGCTCCCAAACATATTAACCCCCCATAGCACCCATGCCACAACCACAATAATATCTAAAGGCCACATCAATTCGGCGTATTCTTTAGATTGAGTAAGACCAGCAAACAGGCTAATGACCCCTAGAATTAAAAGAAGAATCCAGAGCCAAAAATGCAATAACCCTACAATTTTCAAAAAAGGGTGTTGGTAATAAGTGATTTTAAGCACCCTTTGACCGATATAATACCAACTCGCCCAAATCCCCCCAAGAGTGAAACCATAGATCACCGCATTCGTGTGTAAGGGGCGTAAGCGGCCAAAAACGCCATACTCCCCTGCAATGTAATTCAAGTTAGGGAAAGACAATTCAAAGGCTAACACGATCCCTATTAACATGCCTATTATCCCAAATGCAACCATCGCATAAAGAAACAATTTGCTAATGGAATAATCATAACTCAAAGGCACATTTTCTTGCATGCAATACTCCTATTTGTAGTAAATTCAACAAAGATAAATGTAATTATAAAATTTTATCTTTTTCAAAAAGCTTAATTTTTAATCTTTTTCTGTAACATTGTAATAACTCAATCCCATTTGAATGGCATTTTTAAGCCAAATTGCTACTATCTTTGGCTAAAGGTTAAACATGATTAAACAAACCCTCATCATTCTTGCCCCTTTTTTTATCGCAACGCTATTGTATTTTTTAGGCGCACCGGACGGGCTAAACCCTAACGCATGGCTTTATTTTTGTATTTTCATGGGCATGATTATAGGGCTAATTTTAGAGCCGGTACCATCAGGTTTGATAGCATTAAGCGCGTTAGTGTTGTGTATAGCGTTAAAAATTGGAGCGAGCAGTGAGGTAGCGAGCGCTAATAAGGCTATTTCGTGGGGTTTGAGCGGGTATGCGAATAAAACGGTGTGGCTTGTGTTTGTCGCTTTTATTTTGGGTTTAGGGTATGAAAAAAGCTTGTTAGGGAAACGGATCGCTCTTTTGCTCATTAGGTTTTTAGGGCAAACCCCTTTAGGTTTAGGCTATGCGATCAGTTTGAGCGAATTGTGTCTAGCCCCCTTTATCCCTAGCAATTCCGCTAGAAGTGGGGGCATACTCTATCCCATCGTTTCATCTATCCCGCCTTTAATGGGATCCACTCCAAATAATCACCCTGACAAAATCGGCGCGTATTTGATGTGGGTCGCTTTGGCTTCAACTTGCATCACTTCGTCCATGTTTTTAACCGCGCTCGCTCCTAACCCCCTAGCAATGGAAATCGCTGCCAAAATGGGCGTGAATGAAATCTCATGGTTTTCGTGGTTTTTAGCGTTCTTGCCTTGTGGGGTGATTTTGATCTTACTTGTGCCTTTATTAGCGTATAAAACCTGCAAACCCACCTTAAAAGGCTCAAAAGAAGTGAGTTTGTGGGCTAAAAAAGAATTAGAAAGCATGGGGAGGTTTTCTTTAAAAGAAATTTTAATGTTGAGCCTCACTTTATTGGCTTTATTGGGTTGGATTTTTGGCAAACCTTTAGGCCTGCATGCGAGCGCGACGGCTTTGATTGTCATGGTGTTAATGGCGTTTTGCAAGATCGTAAGCTATGAAGACATCATTAAAAACAAGAGCGCGTTCAATATTTTTTTATTGCTGGGTTCACTACTCACAATGGCTGGCGGGCTTAAAAATGTAGGCTTTTTAAATTTTATTGGCAATGCGGCTCAAAATTTTTTAGAGCATGCTAACTTGGATCCGTTAATAGCGGTATTGTTTATTGTAGCCTTATTCTATCTGTCGCACTATTTTTTCGCTAGCATCACCGCTCATGTGAGCGCGTTATTTGCGCTTTTTGTAGGGATTGGTTCGCATATTCAAGGGGTCAATTTGCAAGAATTGAGCTTGTTTTTAATGCTTTCTTTAGGGATTATGGGGATTTTAACGCCCTATGGCACAGGACCATCCACCATTTATTACGGGAGCGGGTATATTCCAAGCAAGGATTTTTGGAAATTAGGGTTTATTTTTGGCTTTTTGTATTTAGTCGTGTTTTTAAGCGTGTGTGCACCTTGGGTCAAATTCATCGCTTATAGGTGGTTGTAGCTGGAAACTTTACACAACGCCCTTTTAGAATGGTATGAAGAATGTGGGCGAAAGGATTTACCTTTTAGGAATTTAAAGGGCATTAACGCTCCTTATGAAGTCTATATCAGTGAAGTGATGAGCCAACAAACCCAAATCAACACGGTGGTTGAGCGTTTTTATTCCCCTTTTTTAGAAGCTTTCCCCACTTTAAAAGACTTAGCGAACGCTCAATTAGAAGAGGTTTTATTGCTCTGGCGAGGGCTTGGCTATTATTCAAGGGCTAAAAATTTAAAAAAAAGCGCTGAAATTTGCGTGAAAGAACACCACTCACAGCTACCCAATGACTATCAAAGCCTATTAAAACTCCCTGGGATTGGCGCATATACGGCTAATGCGATCTTGTGTTTTGGTTTTAGGGAAAAGAGCGCATGCGTGGATGCTAATATCAAGCGCGTGCTTTTAAGGCTTTTTGGATTAGATCCCAACATTCACGCTAAAGACTTACAAATTAAAGCGAATGACTTCCTCAATCTTAATGAAAGCTTTAATCATAACCAAGCCCTAATTGATCTAGGGGCTTTAATCTGCTCCCCTAAACCCAAATGCGCGATTTGCCCTTTCAATCCTTATTGTTTGGGTAAAAACCACCTAGAAAAACACACGCTTAAGAAAAAACAAGAAATCATTCAAGAAGAGCGTTACTTGGGCGTTGTGATCCAAAATAACCAAATCGCTTTAGAAAAAATAGAGCAAAAACTCTATTTGGGGATGCACCATTTCCCCAATTTAAAAGAAAATTTGGAATGCAAACTCCCCTTTTTAGGCGCTATCAAACACAGCCACACTAAATTCAAGCTCAATTTAAACCTCTATCTCGCTACGATAAAGGATCTAAAAAACCCCGTTCGTTTTTATAGCCTTAAAGACTTAGAAACTTTACCCATAAGCTCTATGACGCTTAAAATCTTGCATTTTTTAAAACAAAAAAATTTATTTGGGGGCTAAACCCTGCCAAATCTAAAATGGCCCTACTTTATCGCAGGCACCACTTCAGGGATCAAATACGCAATCGCGCTGATCACGACTCCCATGATCGCTACAAAAATAAGGGAGTATTTAACGGTGAATTTGAACAAATCGCTCTCTTTCCCGGCTAACCCCACCGCCGCGCAAGCGATAGCGATGCTTTGAGGGCTTATCATCTTGCCCAAAGTGCCACCCACGGTATTAGCCGTTAGGGTTAAAATCTCAGGGAGGTGCAATCGTTGGGCGGTGAGTTGCTGTAAAGAGCCAAATAAAAGATTAGAACTCGTATCGCTTCCGGTTAAAAACACGCCAACCCATCCGATCAAGGGCGAGAAAAAAGTAAAAGCCAAACCCGTATGGGTGAGTGCTAAGGCTAGAGTGGAAGAAATCCCGCTGTAATTAGACACATAGGCAAAGCTTAAGACTAAACCAATAGTGAGAATGGGGTAGCGCATTTCTTTTAAAGTCTCGCCAAAAACGCTCACTGCATCGCTCACTCGCACCCTTAAAACGAGCATGCTAACAAGAGCGGCTAAAAAAATGGAAGTGCCTACGGTGTTGATTAAGAGAAATTTAAACACCACCGGAAAACTCACGCTTTGATTGGCTTCTACAAAAGGCGGGCTTTTAAAGATGTGGTTGCTGATGTTATTGAACTCAAAATAAAAATTAGAAAAAGCTAACAAGCCGTCTTTTTCAAACAAGGCTTTAAAAAAAGGCTGTATCCATAACACAATCACTAAAACCAAAATCACAAAAGGAGACCAAGCGACATAGATTTTACAGATATGATGGTTAGTTTTAGTGAATGAGACCGCTTTGCCGTCGCTTCTAAAAATGACTTTAGGCTGCCAAAATTTCAAAAAGAGTGCCGTTGCAACCAGTGAAACAAGGGCTGAAATAATACCAGGCAATTCTGGCCCTAAATAATTAGAGCTTAAAAATTGCGCGCCAGCGAAAGAAAAAGCCGCAATAAAAACGGCCGGAAAAGTCTCTTTAATCCCCTTAAAGCCATCCATTAAAAACACAATAAAAAACGGCACTAACAAGCTCACAAAAAAGAGGATTTTACCCGTCATGGCTGAAATTAAAATCGCTGGCACCCCTACCGCGCTCGCCATCGCGCTTATAGGGATACCCACTGCACCAAAGGCCACAGGAGCAGTATTAGCGATTAGGCATAACCCAGCAGCGTATAAAGGGCTTAACCCTAATCCCACTAAAATCGCTGCGGTAATGGCAATAGGCCCTCCAAAGCCGATTGCACCTTCTAAAAACGAGCCAAAACAAAAGCCAATCAAAATCACTAAAATGCGGTGATCTAAAGTGATGGACTGAACGCTTTCTTTTAAGATTTCAAAATAGCCGGATTTAACGCTGAGTTTGTATAAAAAAATCGCTGCAATGATGATCCAAGCGATCGGCCATAAGCCATAAAGGAAGCCATAAAGGAAGCTTGAACCCACCATGCTAACAGGCATTTTATACACTAAAACCGCAATAATGGCTGATAAGGCCACGCTCAAAAAGGCCGCTGTATAACCTTTGAGCTTAAAAATCATTAAAGATAAGAAAAATAATAAAATCGGCAATAAGGCCACAAGAGCGCTCAGCCAAATGTTACCCAAAGGGTCATAAATTTGATGAAATTCTAGCACTAAAAAATCCCTTTTAAAAATATTCTCTTAGCGCTAGATCTCTTTAAAAACCCCCTTATTTAGGAATGATGGGGATAATAAAGGGGAAGACATAAGCAATAAGAGTGAAAATAATCCCCATAATGATCGCCAAAGCGACGGAGTATTTTACCGTAAATCTGAACAATTCGCTCTCTTTCCCCACTAACCCCACCGCCGCGCAAGCGATAGCAATACTTTGAGGGCTTATCATTTTGCCCACAACGCCCCCGGAAGTGTTGGCCGCTAAGAAAAGCACTTCAGGCAAGCCAAGCTGTGTGGCGATGAGCATTTGCAAAGAGCCAAATAAAAGATTAGAGCTCGTATCGCTTCCGGTTAAAAACACCCCAAGCCAGCCTACAATAGGCGAAAAGAAAGTGAAAACATGCCCGGTATCTGCTAACGCTAAAGCGAGCGTAGCGCTCATGCCGCTATAATTAGCCACATACGCAAACGCTAAAACCACGCCAATGGTTAAAATCGGCAAACGCATTTCTTTTAAAGTGGCCCCAAACACCCCTATCGCATCGCTGATTTTCACGCGCAACAAAAACACGCTCAAAATGGCGGCTAAAAAAATGGAAGTGCCTGTCGTTAGAATCAAGGGGAATTTGAACACGACAGGAAAGCTTTTTGCTTCAGTAACAATGGGAGCGGTTTTAAAAATCTTTTGACTGATAGAATCAAATTCAAACGCAAAGCTAGAAAACGCCAAAGCCCCGCCTTCTTTAAAGAGCGCTTTAAACCAGGGTTGCGTCCATATGATAATCGTAATCGTGAGCAACACAAAAGGCATCCACGCCACGATCACCTTACAAATATGGTGTTTTTCTGTGCCAATCGTAGGCTCTTTGCCATTGCTGGTGAAAATGCGTTTGGGTTGCCAGAATTTTAAAAACAAAGTGGTAGCGATCAATGACACTAAAGCTGAAATAATATCCGGGAGCTGTGGCCCTAGATAATTAGAGCTTAAAAATTGCGCGATAGCGAAACTAAATCCGGTAACGGCCACTGCAGGAAAAGTCTCTCTAATCCCTCTAAAGCCATCCATTAAAAACACGATGAAAAAAGGAATACCAATGGAAAAAATGGGTAACACTCTGCCCACCATTTGAGAAATCTCTAACTCAGGGATACCCACCACGCTAGCCATCGCCGTAATAGGAATGCCCACCGCGCCAAAGGCTACAGGAGCGGTGTTAGCGATTAAGCACAACCCAGCAGCGTATAAGGGGTTTAGCCCAAGGCCGACTAAAATCGCTGCTGTGATCGCTACCGGGCCTCCAAAACCGATCGCTCCTTCTAAAAACGAGCCAAAACAAAAGCCAATCAAAATCACTAAAATGCGATGATCCGGCGTTAAACTCAAAATGCTTTCTTTTAAAATCTCAAAATACCCGGATTTCACTGAAAGGTTGTAAAGAAAAATTGCAGCGATCACAATCCAAGCGATCGGCCACAAGCCATAAAGAAAACCATAGAAAAAACTCGCGCTCACCATTTGAGCGGGCATTTTATACACGAATAACGCAATAAGGATTGAAAGCAATAAGCTTAAAAACCCAGCGCTATACCCCTTAAGTTTAAAGACAATAAGAGAGATAAAAAAGAGTGCAATAGGCGAAAGTGCGACTAAAGCGCTCAACCAAATATGGCCTAATGGGTCATAGACTTGATAAAATTCCATGAATTTTCCTTGAATAATTAAAAGTATTCTTTATCTTACTTAAAAGAAAAAACTAATTTTAAGTAGCATTTAATATTAAGTCAAATTTAATGGGTTTGTGGTTTATTTTAGTAACAACATTTGAGCGAGTGGGTTTATCAACTTGTGATTACAATCTTACTAATTTTGAGTATTATATTGTGTTTGAAACTCTTAATTTAGAATTTTAAGGAGTCTTCTTTGAAAGTCAATTTCTTTGCTACTTGTCTAGGAGCAGCCATATACAGCAACGCATCGCTTAACGCTATCAAATTACTCCGTAAGGAAAATTTGGAAGTGGTTTTTAAAAAAGACCAGACATGTTGCGGCCAGCCAAGCTATAACTCAGGATACTATGAAGAGACAAAAAAAGTCGTTTTATACAATATCAAGCTTTATTCCAATAACGACTACCCTATTATCTTGCCTAGCGGTTCATGCACAGGGATGATGCGGCACGATTATTTGGAATTGTTTGAAGGGCATGCGGAATTCAACATGGTTAAAGATTTTTGCTCTAGGGTGTATGAATTGAGCGAATTTTTGGATAAAAAATTGCAAGTCAAGTATGAAGATAAGGGCGAACCCCTTAAAATCACATGGCATTCTAATTGCCATGCCTTAAGGGTGGCTAAAGTGATTGACTCAGCGAAAAACCTCATCAGACAGCTTAAAAACGTGGAACTCATTGAATTGGAAAAAGAAGAAGAATGCTGCGGGTTTGGGGGGACTTTTTCGGTTAAAGAACCTGAAATTTCAGCGGTTATGGTTAAAGAAAAGATTAAAGATATAGAGAGCCGTCATGTGGATGTGATTGTTTCAGCGGATGCTGGGTGTTTGATGAATATCAGCACCGCTATGCAAAAAATGGGCTCTTTGACAAAACCCATGCATTTTTATGACTTTTTAGCCTCAAGGCTTGGGCTTTAACATTAAAGAATTATTTTAAGGAATAATCAATGGAAAAATATCATAGCGACCAAGAATACGAAGAAATCATCACCGACCAATTAGGCGATATGCAATTAAGGGAAAATTTGCGTTCTGCAATGGATACCTTAAGGGCTAATCGTAAGAATCTCCTTAAAAATCGTTACAGCGAGTGGGAAAATTTAAGGGAATTAGGCAAAGAAGTCAAGCTTAAAATCTTATCCAGGCTTGATGAATATTTGGAATTGTTTGAAAAAAACGCCACCAAAAACGGCTTTAAAATCCACTACGCTAAAGACGGCGATGAAGCTAATGAAATCATTTACAACCTCGCTAAAGAAAAGAATATCAAGCGCATTTTAAAACAAAAATCCATGGCGAGCGAAGAAATTGGCTTGAACCATTACTTGAAAGAAAAGGGCATTCAAGCGCAAGAAACGGATTTGGGCGAATTGATTATCCAACTCATTAATGAACACCCTGTGCATATTGTCGTGCCAGCCATCCATAAAAACCGCAAGCAAATCGGTAAGATTTTTGAAGAAAAACTCAACGCCGCTTATGAAGAAGAGCCTGAAAAGCTCAATGCGATCGCCAGAAAACACATGCGCAAAGAATTTGAAAGCTTTAAAATGGGGATCAGTGGGGTTAATTTCGCTATCGCTAATGAGGGAGCGATCTGGTTAGTGGAAAATGAAGGCAATGGCAGAATGAGCACCACCGCATGCGATGTGCATGTCGCAATTTGTGGGATTGAAAAATTAGTAGAAAGCTTTGATGATGCAGCGATTTTAAACAATCTGCTCGCCCCGAGTGCGGTGGGTGTGCCTATCACATGTTATCAAAACATCATCACAGGCCCCAGAAAAGAGGGCGATTTAGACGGCCCTAAAGAAGCCCACATCATTTTATTAGACAACAACCGCTCCAATATTTTGGCTGATGAAAAGTATTACCGTGCTCTTTCATGCATTCGTTGCGGGACTTGTTTGAACCACTGCCCTGTGTATGATAAAATCGGTGGGCATGCCTATCTTTCTACTTATCCTGGCCCTATAGGCGTGGTGGTATCCCCCCAACTCTTTGGCTTGAATAATTACGGGCATATCCCTAATTTGTGCAGTCTTTGCGGGCGTTGCACTGAAGTATGCCCTGTAGAAATCCCTTTAGCCGAACTCATTAGAGATTTACGATCGGATAAAGTGGGCGAGGGCAGGGGCGTGGTCAAGGGGGCTAAAAGCACCCAACACAGCGGGATGGAAAAATTCTCTATGAAAATGTTTGCCAAAATGGCAAGCGATGGGGCTAAGTGGCGTTTCCAATTGAAAATGGCTCAATTTTTCTCGCCTTTAGGCAAGCTTTTAGCACCTATACTGCCTTTAGTCAAAGAGTGGGCAAGCGTTAGGACCTTACCCAATATGGACACGAGCTTGCATGCCAAAGTCCAACACTTAGAAGGGGTGATTTATGAGTAAAGAGCTTATTTTAAAGCGCATTAAAAAAGCCAGAGCCAAGCACGCCATTCAGGGAGCAAACCCTGTTTATAGAAATATCATTAAAGTGGAGTTTGAAGACTTGGTGGAAGAATACAAGCATTTCCAGGTGTTGAATAAAGCTGAAGTCATTGAAAGCGCTAAAGAAAATTTAGAGCAAGCAATCTTAAAGGCTTTAGAAAATTTTCAAAGCAAAAAAGTCTTACACTCTACGGATTTAAATTTGAATTTTGAAGCGTTTAAGGATTTCACTTTACAGCCCTATGATAAAGAAATTGAAGCGATGCGTGAAGAGTTGTTTGAGATTGATACGGCTTTATTGCATGGGGTTTGTGGGATTTCAAGCTTGGGCATGATTGGGGCGGTTTCTTCGCATGCAAGCCCACGATTGCTTTCGCTCATCACCCTTAATTGCATTATCTTATTGAAAAAAGAATCCATTGTGCGCAATTTAAGCGAGGGCGTGCAAGCTTTAAAAAATCAAGGCCAAAACGGCGTATTGCCCACGAACATGCTCCTTATTGGCGGGCCTAGCCGGACAGCTGATATTGAATTAAAAACCGTTTTTGGGGTGCATGGACCTCAAAAAGTCGCTATCATTCTCTACTAAAGGATAAGAATGGAAAAATTAGAAGTAGGGCAATTAGCCCCTGATTTTAGGTTGAAAAACAGCGATGGCGTAGAAATTTCTTTAAAAGATTTGCTCCATAAAAAAGTGGTGCTGTATTTCTACCCTAAAGACAACACCCCCGGATGCACCTTAGAAGCCAAAGACTTTAGCGCTCTGTTTAGTGAATTTGAAAAGAAAAACGCTGTTGTCGTAGGCGTAAGCCCTGATAACGCTCAATCGCATCAAAAATTTATCAGCCAATGCTCTTTGAATGTGATTTTGCTCTGCGATGAAGATAAAAAAGCCGCCAATCTTTACAAAGCTTATGGCAAACGCATGCTTTATGGGAAAGAGCATTTGGGGATTATCCGCTCCACTTTCATTATCAACACGCAAGGCGTTTTAGAAAAATGCTTCTACAATGTCAAAGCGAAAGGCCATGCTCAAAAGGTTTTAGAGAGTTTGTAGTTTAACTCTCTAGCTTTCGCCCGTTTTAATTTTAGGCTTTTTGGCCATTCTCTTATTTTTAAAAACTTGTTTTTTAAACTTTGTTTTAGTTTTATAATAAAACTCATAAGGGATAAGGAATGTTTTAAAATCATTCCCTTACAACCCTAAGATCGCATCACAAGAAACCACCACTCGCTAGCTTTTTGATTGTGTTATTTTAAAAACGCTTTTGAGTATTTTTACAATTTTTATTTTTGTTCAGGTTGCCAAATGGTTTTTTCTGAAGGGGTGCTATCGGCTTCGTTTTGTAAGATTTGTTTTTTAGTTTCGTGGCAAGCCACAAACAATAACGCTAAAATTATAGCTAAAAAAGAAATTCTCATTTCAAGATCCTTTGAATAATATTAAAATGCTAATGATAATTATAAAGAAAAAGAGTTAAAGATAGATTAATATTTGGCTCTGTTTTCATCAAATGTCGGCACTCAAAACCTTATTTAACCTTATTATCCTTTAATTTTTAAAACTTTATTTTACACAAAACTCATTCTCTTAAGGGGATAACTGGGGTATTTTGAAATAACTCCCCCCCTACAACCCCCAACTAAATCCCCCTATAGAACGCATTACAAGAAACGATCGCTTGACTAAAGCCTCTTATTATCTTGATTTCAATCAAGATCGTTGTTTTTTAAGCATGTCAGCGATTAAAAAAGCGAGCTCTAGGGCTTGAGTGGCGTTTAATCTTGGATCACATTGCGTATAGTAATGGCAGCTCAAACCCTCTTCGGTGATTGCTTGCGAGCCACCGATACATTCTGTAACATTCTCACCTGTCATTTCCAAATGAACCCCTGAAGCCAAACTCCCTTCAGCCCTATGGATTTCAAAAAAGCTTTTCACTTCATCTAACACGCTATCAAAAGCCCTTGTTTTAACTCCTAAGCTGGTTTTGACCGTGTTACCATGCATGGGATCAATGCTCCATAAAATATGGCGTTTTTCTTTCAACACCCCTTGTAAAAGTTTAGGCAAACGCTCTTTAATCATCTTAGAACCCATGCGCACGATCAAATTCAAACGCCCCTTAATGTTGTGCGGGTTTAAAGCATCGCACAATTCTAACACTTCGCTCACGCTCGCATTAGGCCCGATTTTCACGCCAATAGGGTTACAAACCCCCCTTAAAAACTCCACATGCGCGCCCTTAGGATCTCTTGTCCTTTCGCCAATCCATAGCATGTGCGCGGAGCAATCATAAAACTGGTTAGTCAAACTATCCTTACGCACCAACGGCTCTTCATAATGGAGCAGTAACGCTTCGTGGCTGGTGTAAAATTCCACTTCCCTAAGAATAGGCGTTTTTTCTATCTCCACTCCGCATGCTCGCATAAACCCTAAAGCTTGCGTGATCCGATCAGCGATTTGCTGGTATTTTTGCCCAAAGTCGTTGTTTTTGACAAAATCCAAATTGAAACGATGCACTTGCTCCAAATCCGCTAACCCGCCTTGGGCAAAGGCTCTGATAAGGTTTAAAGTCGCTACGCTTTGATGGTAAGCTTTAAGCATTCTTTCAGGCTTTGGCTCTCTTTCTTTTTTGGAAATCCCATTGATAATATCCCCTCTGTAACTCAACACTTCTTCATCATCCAGTATTTCAGTCGCATTGGAGCGAGGCTTGGCAAATTGCCCGGCAATGCGCCCCACTTTCACGATCGGTATAGAGCCAGCAAAAGTTAAGACAATCGCCATTTGCATCATCACTTTAAACATGTCTCTAATTCGGTTAGCGCTAAATTGAGAAAACGACTCCGCGCAATCGCCCCCTTGCAACAAAAACGCCTTATTGTCAATGACTTGGGCTAAACGCTCTTGCAAGTTCCTCGCTTCGCCAGCAAACACTAAGGGAGGGTAAGAGTGCAATTCTTTTTTGACCCTTTCTAATTCCTGTTTATCTTTATAAGTGGGGTGTTGCTCTATCTTAAAAGAATGCCATGAAGTGGGCGACCAGGTTGTGTTTGACATTTCTATAATCCTTTATTAATCTTTTTTTAAGCGTTATTATAGCTTGTGCGGGTTAAATCGTGGATTTTAGGGAATAAATGCGCTCCCAAAACCACCCCTTAATCTCAAAAAACCCCAATCATAAAAAGCTTTATGCTACAATGAAAGCTCTTTAACACGATAAAAGGGCGGTTTAATAGCATGGCACAAGAAAAAGCGGTTTCAAGCGATCTCAAAAAGATCAATGCGTTTGATTTGCGTTGGATGGCGTCCTTATTTGGCACGGCGGTGGGGGCTGGGATTTTATTTTTGCCTATTAGAGCCGGTGGGCATGGGATATGGGCTATTGTGGTGATGAGCGCGATCATCTTCCCTTTAACTTATCTAGGGCATAGAGCCTTAGCTTATTTCATAGGATCTAAAGATCAAGAAGACATTACCATGGTCGTTCGCTCCCATTTTGGCGCTCAATGGGGTTTTCTTATCACTTTGCTTTATTTCTTGGCGATTTATCCTATTTGCTTGGCTTATGGGGTGGGTATCACTAACGTGTTTGATCATTTTTTCACTAACCAGTTGCATTTAGCGCCTTTTCATCGGGGCTTACTGGCTGTAGCGTTAGTCTCTTTAATGATGTTGGTGATGGTTTTTAACGCTACGATTGTAACACGCATTTGTAACGCTTTAGTGTATCCTTTATGCTTGATTTTATTGCTTTTTTCTTTGTATCTTATCCCTTATTGGCAAGGCGCTAATCTTTTTGTGGTGCCGAGCTTTAAAGAATTTGTGTTAGCCATTTGGCTAACCTTACCGGTGCTTGTGTTTTCGTTCAACCATAGCCCCATTATTTCAACCTTCACTCAAAATGTGGGAAAAGAATACGGCGCTTTCAAAGAGTATAAACTCAATCAAATTGAATTAGGGACATCGCTGATGCTTTTAGGGTTTGTGATGTTTTTTGTGTTTTCATGCGTCATGTGCTTGAATGCTGATGATTTTGTGAAAGCAAGGGAACAAAACATCCCTATTTTAAGCTATTTCGCTAACACTTTAAACAACCCTTTAATCAATTATGCGGGGCCTGTGGTGGCTTTTTTAGCGATCTTTTCATCTTTTTTTGGGCATTATTATGGGGCTAAAGAGGGTTTAGAAGGCATTATCATTCAAAGTTTAAAATTGAAAAAAGCTTCTAAAACCTTGAGTGTTAGCGTAACGATTTTTTTATGGCTGACTATCACGCTTGTGGCTTATATTAACCCCAATATCTTGGATTTTATTGAAAATTTAGGCGGCCCCATTATCGCGCTCATTCTGTTTGTGATGCCCATGATAGCTTTTTATAGCGTTTCTAGTTTGAAGCGTTTTAGAAACTTCAAAGTGGATATTTTTGTGTTTGTCTTTGGGAGCTTAACGGCTTTGAGCGTGTTTTTAGGACTATTTTAATGGCTAGTTTTTCTATTTTATCCATTTTTAAAATCGGCGTGGGGCCTAGCTCTTCACACACCATAGGGCCTATGGAAGCGGGGGCGAGATTTTGCGGGTTGTTAAAAGGCATTTTAGAGCAGGTTGAACATGTTCAAATCACCTTGCATGGCTCATTAGCTTTAACCGGTAAAGGGCATTTGAGCGATGAGGCGGTTTTAATTGGCTTGCATGGCATTTATGCTAACGAATTGGAGGTAACAACCAAAAAAGCCTTATTGCATGAGGTGTTTGAAAACAAAGTTTTAAAACTCGCTAACCAACGCAACATTCAATTTGATTATGCTAAAGATTTGATTTTTGACAACAAACCTTTAGCCAGACACCAAAACGCTCTCATTCTAAAAGCTTTTAACGCTAAAAATGAGGTTTTAAAAGAAGAGACTTATTATTCTGTTGGCGGAGGGTTTGTCTATACTGAAAAAGAATTAGACAACCTGTCTAAAGAGAGTGAAAATGAAAGCATTGCCTATGATTTTTCAAGCGCTAAGGAATTGCTAGAGTTGTGCCAAAAACACCAAAAAAGCATCGCTGGAATCGTGCGTTTGAGAGAAGACGCCCTGAAAAACCACCCTGATGCAATGATGGTTAAAATTTATCATGCGATGCTTGAGTGTTATGATAATGGGGCTAATTCTAAAGAAAAGTATCTGCCTGGTTCTTTGAGAGTAACACGATTAGCCCCAAGCATTAAAACGCGTTTAGAAAAACACCCCACAAGCGGGAAAGACCCCTTAGCGTTGATTGATTACATTTCGCTTTACGCTCGCGCCATTGCTGAAGAAAACGCCAGCGGAGGAAAGGTGGTAACCGCCCCCACTAATGGAGCGTGCGCGGTGGTGCCAAGCGTGCTTTTATACGCTAAAAACCATTTGTTTGAAAATTTATCGCAAAAGGCCATCAATGATTTTTTACTCACTAGCGCGGCGATTGGCTATCTTTACAAAAAAAACGCTTCCTTGAGCGGCGCAGAAGCGGGGTGTCAGGCTGAAATTGGTGTGGCAAGCTCTATGGCTGCGGGGGGGTTAGCCCATTTGTGCCAAGCGACCACGCAACAGGTTTTAATCGCTAGCGAAATCGCTATGGAACACCATTTAGGATTGACATGCGATCCGGTGGGGGGCTTGGTGCAAATCCCTTGCATTGAACGCAATGTTTTAGGAGCGATTAAAGCGATCAGCGCTTCTAAACTGGCTTTAGAAGATGAATACAAGCCTAAAGTGAGCCTAGATGAAGTGATCGCTACGATGTATGCGACCGGAAAAGACATGAATGAAAAATACAAAGAGACTTCGTTAGGGGGGTTAGCCAAAACCTTAAAATGCTAAAAGATAGCTCTAATCTTTAGGGGTTTTATTTCCTAAAAAAGGCTTTGTTTTTATCAAATGCAAATAAATCTTATCCAACTTTAATATCCTTCAAAAATTTTTAAACATAGGGTTTTAAAGCGTTATTCCATCGTTTTGGATTCCATTTTATAGTAAAAAGTTTATTCAAGCTCATAAGGGGATAGGAGGCCTTTTGAAATCATTCCCCTAACCCCCCAAAACTCCCCATAACCCTATAAAAGCGCGTCATGAGAAACTATCACTCGCTTTTTGCAAGCTTTTTTTAAATATGAAAAATACTCAAAAGCATCAATTTGATTACCAATACCCCACTAAAATAAAACCAAAAATTTTCACATGCTTTTATGTAAAATGCATTGGAATATCTTAAGGTTATTTTATCATGGCTCTATCCGTCATTATGTTTCAAAGATTTTTGCGTAACAAAAGAGCTAATCATTAAGCGTAAAAAGAGCTGAAAAGTTTAAAAACTTCAAAAAAGCGGTGGTTTTTAAAAGAGATAGTCCTAACCAATAGGACACAGAGCTTAGCGATAGAGAGCTATAAAGCCTAGAAAAGAAGCACTTAAGAGACTTATTTAAAGAAAGCCCCCTACTCAAAAAGGTAAGCTAGGGCTATTTTACTATTTTTCAGACTTACTAGAGTCGCTAATTTGCTTTTCAAACTCTTGTTGCAAGGCTTGTTGTTGTTTTTCTTTCTTTGAAAGGCGGCGTTTTTTCTTAGGTTTTTTCTCTTTTTTTGAAGAAGTCTCTGGCTCTTTTGAAGCTGTTTCTTTGAGTGCGTTAGCATTAGTCGTAGAATCTAGATCCGAATTAGAAGCGTTCTGTGTTCTCTTAGAAGAGCTTATAAATTCAGGGCTATCAGTATGGTTTTGAAGCTCCCCACTGCTCCTCTTTTGAAACGCTGCTTTAGTGTCTTTCTCAGCTTGATCTTCCATTTTTTTAAGAGTGACTGCATCCAGTTTTCTAGCCTTTTCTTTTTGGCTTACTCTAACCATGCTGATCAAGTATTTGATATACCCATCATACATATCCCCAAACTGCTCATGCAAAGCCCCAAAATCCGAGCCTTTGTAAAGCCAGTTGAACAAAGGGAGTGAAAGCTCTGTCCCTAAGTCTTTAAGCACATGTTTATAAAATTTCTCCCTGTCATTCACCACAAAAGAAACCTTGCCATCTTTATGCTCATAATAACAAATCTTTTGATCCACACAACTTTCCAAACTCCCCTTAAAGAAAGCTCCAAAAGCGGATAAGTCGCCCTTACTCATCTTGGTTTCAGAATACTGGTTAAAATTCTTCACGCGCTCTTTTTCCAAATTAACCATGCTCTTTAAAACCCTCTTGCGGTCTTTTTTCACATTCCCTGTGGAGCTTTCAGAAAACATAACATTGGGATCAACTGTAGTGTTAATAGTGGCAGAATCCGTTTCTGCTCTCAACAAAAAAGTCGTAGCCGCTAAAAAAAATAAAATCCGTTTCACACCAAACTCCTAATCAATATATAACCGCAACAAAAATAGATACTGTTCTTCATAAAAGCTCCCTTTTGAAATTTTCTTCTATTGATAAAAAACCACCTAGAATTCAAGCTGTTTTAACTGTCTTAAAATACAGACTTTCAAAGGGTCTTTACTATTGGGTATGATACTATAAATATCCAAAAAATACAAACACTCCAAAAACTTTAACTCTAAAAAATTGGCATGCCCTTCACAGCTAAAGGGTTTTAAGAGTAGCAAAGCCCACCCACCAGATAGATAGCCTCTATTTTAAGAGTCAATGCCCAAACGCCATGACAATTATAACACGAAAACGCCCTAATCCCCACAGCCAAAAGCTAGGGGCTTATGGCGTGGTTTTACAAAAATCAAAAAAAATTAGCACACCCTAAGCGCTAATGCTTATGATGGCTTGGTTTTTTCCCTTTTTTTCCCTTTTTTTCCCTTTTTTTCATGATCATGAAAAGGGCCTTCACATGCACAATCATGCAAATCTAGCCCCTCTTCACGATATTCTTTCATGGTCATTGTTTTCTTTTTGTTAGCAATCGCTTCAAGAATTTCTTTTTTACGCTTGTTGCGATCTTCTTGGCTTAAAGAAGCTAAATTCTTATCCATCGCTTTCTTAAAATCCGCTTTATAATTTTTACGATCTTCTTCTTTCATCACCGCTAATCGCTTATTGATTTCTGCGCGAAACTCTGGAACTTCGCTAGGAGCGACTTTCCCTGCTTGCTCCAATAGTTGCTTATCATTCATGCTCTTAAAATCACTCGCATTCAAAAAAAGCCCAAAAAAAGTCCCTGTAAATAATAAAGAAAACGCCAATTTTTTCATCAAATGCTCCCAATTCAAAAATAAAAAATGAATTCTATCATCTGATTGATTAAAGATAACTTATAGTGCTTTAATAGCCAATTGATTTTTAGATTTTATGATCAGCACTCCATTAAAACAGCTAACCTATATTCCCTATCATTATTTTCAAAAATAATCAATTTATTTTTGATTTTTCAAAGAATTGTTTGTGTGCTGTTGTTGGTAAGTTCAATTGCTTGTAAGGATTGTGCTTTAATTTTTAGCAAGTAGCCGTATTGATTTTTTAAAGCCTTTGATACAAGAAAATCATAAAAGGCTATAAAGAGCAAAAGCCCTTTTCTATGCCCCCATAAGATTAACCCTAAAACACCTTAAAAGCTTACAATGTAACGCCAATAAAAGGCATAGGGGCGGTGAAAGGTGAATCTATAAGTAGTCCCTTCAGGCACATTATCCGCACTAGCGGTGTAGTAATTGTTGCGGATGGTTTGGATTTTCAAGCCAATTTCAAAACCTTGGTGTTTCGTGCCTAAACGAATCCCTCCATTCACTAAGACCTGGAAATTTGAAGGGTGGAAACTCCCTCTGTATTCATCAGCCAAGTCCTTGAAATAATAGTTTGTTGGACCCCAAGAGGTGCCACCAATCGCAACGCCTAAGAAAAACCCAAAATGCAAGTTCTCACGATTGAAAATAGCCGGGTTAAACAACACATCTGTGCCAGCCCCATAGCCAAACATGAAACTTTGAGAACCCTTGCGAGCGTCTCTCATGCCATAATCATTATAAGTGTAATACTTATAATAAGAGCTTGCAAAATCAAAGAATCCGTAATAACGCATTCCAAATTGCGGGGATTTCTTAAAAAAATGCTTATACCCTACAACAAACCCAAAACCATTGATAGCGTATTGTTGGTTGCTTAAGCCCTTATACCCACGAGTCCCTAGAGCGCCATGGGTAAGCCCTCCTGTGGGGTTTGACGCTGTGGGCATGTTAGGCGTATTAGAGCCATAAGCCCCACTTTGATTACCATTACAATTCCCATGGGAACAATTTTGAGCGGTAGTGCTGAGCATACCTAACTGGTAATCAATCCCTATAAAAGCAGCATTTCTTTCACCTTTTTTGGTAGGGCTAGTCTTAATAGCTTTTTCTTGCTTAGGGGTCTCTGCTGACAACAAGCTTGTCATTGCTAGAGAGATAGCACCTACTATAACAGATTTCTTCATGTATTCCTTCCTTCTACATTTTCTCTATTTGAGTTCTAAATGCTACATTCTACTATAAAATTGCTTTCTTTTTGATTAAATATAGCGATTGAATGAGAATAAATTGAAACAAAAATCAATTTTAGGAACTTTTTAGTAAAAATTCCTAAATCCTCTCACCTTTTTTAGGCTAAAACTAAAACCTTAACAGCCAATAGAGGTTAAAGATGCTCTTTCACGCTCTCTAACACGCTCTTAAAGGCTTGCATGTCGTTCATCGCCATGTCTGCTAAAACCTTGCGGTCTAATTCAATGTTAGCCACTTTTAAAGCATGCATGAAGCACGAATAACTTGTATTGTGCATCCTGCAAGCCGCATTGATCCTTACCACCCACAAACTCCTGAACTCTCTTTTCTTTTGTTTGCGATCCCTAAAGGCATAATACATGCTCCTTTCAAGCTGTTCTTTAGCCTTTCTAAAATGCTTTCTTCTGCCACTATAAAACCCTCTAGCGAGTTTTAAGACTTTTTTATGGCGTCTTCTGCGCACAACGCCTGTTTTAACTCTCATTTCTTTACCTTTCTTTTTAAAATATTTTTAGGTGCGTTTTTCAAACGACTTTCCCTTAAATAAGGGGATTAACTCCACTTCCTAATGAGCATTCCTAAGCCCTGCAAAGCAACGACATGACAGAATGCGCGTTAGTGTGATGCACATGTTTTGGCGCGTTTAAATTGGCTTTACGCTTGGGGCTTTTTTTAGTCAAAATATGGCTTTTAAAAGCGCTGCCACGCTTAATCAAGTTTTTTTTGACTTTGAAACGCTTAGACGCGCCACGATTAGTCTTCATTTTTGGCATGATTTTCTCCTTTCATAAGGTTAATACGATTAAAAGGCGGGTTATTTTCTTTGGTTTTCTTTTCGTTTTTGGGAGCTTCTTTAGCCTTAGGCACAAACATCCATGAAACAAAACGCCCCTCGGTTTTTGGCTCTTTTTCAGGGTTGGCTAAATCTTGCATCATCGTTTGGACTCTAAAAAGCACATCAAGCCCGGCTTTTGAATTTTGACTCTCCCTACCCTTTAAAACCACTTTGAATTTGACATGTTTGTTGGCTTCAATAAATTCCCTCGCATGCTTGACTTTATAGTTAATATCGTTTTGCGCGATCTGAGTGGAAAGCTTGATCTCTTTGATTTCAATTTGCTTTTGCTTTTTCTTGGCTTCCTTGATTTTCTTTTCATTTTGGTAGCGGAATTTATTATAATCCATCACCTTACACACGGGAGGTTTCGCGCTCGCTGAAATCAAAACCAAATCCAAACCTAAATTTTGAGCGATATTGAGCGCTTCTTTGGAAGAAATGATCCCATACACTTCGCCATTATCGCCCACGCAACGCACTTCTTTAAAATTAATGTCTCCGTTTAACAACGCTTCGTTTCTACTCAAAAACTAACCTCTTGCATCTTGGATTCAACCATGTTTAAAAACTCCTTTAAGGGCATTTTATATTGAGCTTGTTTTTCTCTGTCTCTAATGGATAGAATTTCGGTCTCCACCTCTTCATTCCCTAACACTAAAATCATAGGGATTTTTTGCTTTTCGGCTAAGCGCACCTTTTTATTCAAGCTGTCGTTTTTATCCAACACTTCTACAAAAATATCGCGCTTTTTTAGCGCCTCTTTTAATTTCAAAGCAAAAACATGATGCTCTTCATTAATAGGAATGAGAGCGATTTGAGTGGGCGCGACAAAGAAAGGGAAATTCCCTCCAAAATGTTCGCTCAAAATCGCAATAAACCTTTCAAACGAGCCTAAAATCGCTCTGTGGATCATCACCGGCTGTTCAGCGTGATTGTGTTCATTAGTGAAAGCGAGCTTGAAGCGTTCAGGCAAATTCATATCCACTTGAATCGTGCCGCACTGCCACTTACGCTTCAAAGCGTCAGTGATTTTAATGTCAATCTTAGGCCCATAGAAAGCCCCTCCCCCCTCATCAATCTTATAATTAATGTGGTGTTCTTTTAGAGCTTCTTTTAAAGCGTTAGTGGCCTTTTCCCAAACTTTATCATCGCCTATGGATTTAGCCGGCCTTGTGGATAATTCCATTTCATAGCTAAAATCAAACGCTTGCATAATCTTATGCGTGAAATCTAAAATCGCACTCACTTCGCTTTGGATCTGTTCAAAAGAGCAAAAAATATGTGCATCGTCTTGGGTAAATTCCCTAACCCTTAAAAGCCCATGCAACACGCCGCTTTTTTCATGCCGATGCACCACGCCGTATTCATAAAACCTTAAAGGCAAATCTCTATAGCTGTGTAAAGCGCTTTGATAAACTTTAATATGCCCCACGCAGTTCATGGGCTTTATGCCGTATTCTTGCTCATCAATCGTGGTGAAATACATGTTTTCTTTATAATTGTCATAATGCCCGCTGATTTTCCACACATCGCTCTTTAAAATCTCAGGGCCTTTGACCGGCTCATAGCCTCTTAAAAGTAACGCTTTGCTCAATAAATCTTCAATGCGCTTCCTAAGCCTTGCCCCTTTAGGCAGCCATAAAGGTAAGCCTGCCCCTATCTCATCATCAAAGCTAAAAAGCCCTAGCTCCACGCCTAACTTTCTGTGATCCCGTTTTTTCGCTTCTTCTATTTGGAAAAGATAGTCTTTTAAGCCCTCTTTGGTGGCAAAAGCGATGCCATAGATTCTAATGAGCATTTCATTGTTTTCATCGCCGCCCAAATAAGCCCCAGCCAGTTTAGTGAGCTTGAAATGGTTTAAAAAACGGGTGTTTGGGAGATGCGGCCCCTTACACAAATCTTCAAACTCGCCTTGTTGATACACGCCAAATATATCGCCACTGATTTTACTCATCACCGCATGCTTTAATTCATCGCCCTTAAAACGCTCCAAAGCTTGCTCTCTGGTTAAAGTCTCTTTAGTGATAGCGAGCTTTGACTTCGCAAACTCTTTCATTTTCGCTTCAATTTTAGGCAAATCCTCTTCGCTGATTTTTGAAGAAGTCTTAAAATCGTAATAAAACCCCTCTTCTACCACAGGGCCTACAAAAAATTTCGCGTCCGGATAAAGGGCTTTCAAGCTTTGCGCGAGCAAATGCGCGCATGAATGCCTGATCACCTCTAAAGCCAAAGGCGAATCATCAAAATATATCGGCTCACTCCCTTTTAACGCTTTAATCCCATCGCTCAGCCCTAAGACTTTCGCACTCTCTAAATCTATTATTTGCTCGTCTTTATAAACAGCAATCAGTTCCGCACTCATTCTTTAAAACTTATGTTTCCTTTCTTATAAACCTTAAAATTTAGCAATCTTTTGATCCAAACCCGCATTGCACTTGCGAATCCACTTTCTCAGCTTTAGGGTCGCTCATAGGCTTTAAACACGCTTGTAAAAATACCATACAAAACAAATTCAATAGCAACCGCCTATACAAAACCACCCTTTCTGTATTCAAAAATACCTAACTAATCGCCTATTATACAATAAAATCATAAATCAAAAAGAATACACCCCTATTAGCAAGCTTAGAATACAAACTGGCTAAAACTAAAGCTCTATCATGCTATCATTATTATATTTTATGTTTTAAGAGACTTAATGATCATTTTAAGGGAGTTTTGTGCGATATATCAAGTTTTTCAAAGAGTTGAACAATAAGAATGTGAATCTGGTTGGGGGCAAGAACGCTAGCATTGGCGAGATGTTTCAAGAACTAGTGCCAATTGGGATTAAAGTGCCTGATGGCTTTGCGATCACGAGCGAAGCGTATTGGTATCTTTTAGAGCAAGGGGGGGCTAAACAAAAAATCATAGAGCTTTTAGAAAATGTTGATGCCACCGAAATTGATGTGTTAAAAATCCGCTCCAAACAAATCAGAGAGCTTATTTTTGGCACGCCTTTTCCTAGCGATTTAAGAGATGAGATTTTTCAAGCTTATGAGATTTTAAGCCAGCAATACAACATGAAAGAAGCCGATGTGGCTGTAAGGAGTTCCGCTACTGCAGAAGACTTGCCGGACGCTTCTTTTGCCGGGCAGCAAGACACTTATTTAAACATTAAGGGTAAAACAGAATTGATCCACTATATCAAATCCTGTTTAGCGTCGCTTTTTACCGACAGAGCGATTAGCTATAGGGCGAGTCGTGGGTTTGATCATTTAAAAGTCGCCTTGAGTGTGGGGGTGCAAAAAATGGTGCGAGCGGATAAAGGCAGTGCGGGCGTGATGTTTTCTATTGACACCGAAACCGGTTTTAAAGACGCGGTGTTTATCACTTCAGCGTGGGGGTTAGGCGAAAATGTGGTGGGCGGCACGATAAACCCTGATGAATTTTATGTGTTTAAGCCCACTTTAGAGCAAAACAAACGCCCCATTATCAAACGCCAGCTCGGCAATAAAACGCAAAAAATGGTCTATGCCCCAAGGGGTAGCGAACACCCCACCAGAAACATTAAAACCACCAAAAAAGAATGGCAATCCTTTTCATTGAGCGATGAAGACGTGCTGATTTTAGCCAAATACGCCATTGAAATTGAAAAACACTACTCTAAAGAAGCCAAACAATACCGCCCTATGGATATAGAATGGGCTAAAGATGGCGAGAGTGGGGAGATCTTTATCGTTCAAGCACGCCCAGAAACCGTTCAAAGCCAAAAAAGTAAAGAAGAAAGTCAAGTCTTTGAAAAATTCAAATTCAAAAACCCTAACGAAAAAAAAGAGATTATCTTACAAGGCAGAGCGATTGGGAGTAAAATCGGCTCAGGGAAAGTGCGTATCATCAATGATTTGGAGCATATGAATTCTTTTAAAGAGGGCGAAATTTTAGTTACGGATAACACCGACCCAGACTGGGAGCCTTGCATGAAAAAAGCGAGCGCGGTTATCACTAATCGTGGGGGGCGCACTTGCCATGCCGCTATTGTGGCTAGAGAAATTGGCGTGCCAGCCATTGTTGGGGTGAGCGGGGCGACCGATAGCCTTTATACCGGCATGGAAATCACGGTTTCTTGCGCTGAGGGCGAAGAGGGCTATGTGTATGCAGGCATTTATGAGCATGAAATTGAAAGGGTGGAGCTTTCTAACATGCAAGAAACGCAAACAAAAATTTACATTAACATTGGAAACCCTGAAAAAGCCTTTAGCTTTTCTCAGCTCCCTAATCACGGCGTAGGGCTGGCCAGAATGGAAATGATTATTTTAAATCAAATCAAAGCCCACCCCTTAGCTTTAGTGGATTTGCACCACAAAAAAAGCGTGAAAGAAAAAAATGAAATTGAAAACCTCATGGCAGGCTATGCTAACCCTAAAGATTTTTTTGTGAAAAAAATCGCTGAAGGCATTGGCATGATCAGCGCGGCGTTTTACCCTAAACCTGTGATTGTAAGGACTAGCGATTTCAAATCCAACGAATACATGCGCATGCTTGGCGGCTCTAGCTATGAACCCAATGAAGAAAACCCCATGCTTGGATATAGAGGGGCTAGTCGGTATTATTCAGAAAGCTATAATGAAGCGTTTTCATGGGAGTGCGAAGCCTTAGCGTTGGTGAGGGAAGAAATGGGATTAACCAACATGAAAGTGATGATCCCTTTTTTACGCACCATTGAAGAGGGTAAAAAAGTCCTAGAGATCTTAAGAAAAAACAATTTAGAATCCGGTAAAAACGGGCTTGAAATTTATATCATGTGTGAATTGCCGGTGAATGTCATTTTGGCTGATGATTTCTTAAGCTTGTTTGATGGCTTTTCTATTGGATCAAACGATTTAACCCAGCTCACTTTAGGCGTGGATAGAGACAGCGAGTTAGTTAGCCATGTCTTTGATGAAAGGAATGAAGCGATGCTAAAAATGTTTAAAAAAGCGATTGAAGCTTGTAAAAGGCACAACAAATATTGCGGGATTTGC
Organism: Helicobacter pylori; assembly: GCF_030062585.1. NCBI lineage: Bacteria > Pseudomonadati > Campylobacterota > Epsilonproteobacteria > Campylobacterales > Helicobacteraceae > Helicobacter > Helicobacter pylori. The sequence continues at coordinate 203,782 of NZ_CP071935.1, forward strand.
GGGCAAGCCCCAAGCGATTACCCTGAAGTGACAGAGTTTTTAGTCAAAGAGGGCATCACTTCCATTTCTTTAAACCCTGATAGCGTAATCCCCACTTGGAACGCCGTAGCCAAGTTAGAAAAAGAGTTGAAAGACCATGGCTTAACTGCGCCTTGATAATAAATGGGTTGATCTAACTTGAGTGGGTTTTTCGTATTAGTTTCCATGGTATAATTTTGAAAAGTGGGATTGTTTTTTGAAAAAAAGGTTGGTAATGGAATCAGTAAAAACAGGAAAAACAAGTAAAGTTGGCAAAAACACAGAGACAGCTGACACAAAGGCAAATAAAGAGACTCATTTTAAACAAGCGAGTGCCATTACAAATATAATCAGATCAATTGGTGGGTTTTTTACAAAAATTGCAAAGAAAGTTAGAGAACTTGTAAAAAAACACCCCAAGAAAAGCAATGCGGCATTAGTAGTATTGACCCATGTTGCATGCAAGAGGGCAAAAGAATTAGACGATAAAGTCCAGGATAAATCCAAACAAGCTGAAAAAGAGAATCAAATCAATTGGTGGAAATATTCAGGATTAACAATAGCGGCAAGTTTATTATTAGCCGCTTGTAGCGCTGGTGATACTGATAAACAGATAGAGTTAGAACAAGAAAAACAGAAGACAGAACAAGAACAACAGAAAACAGAACAAGAAAGACAAAAAGCAAATAAGAGTGGGATAGAGTTAGAACAAGAAAGACAGAAAACAAATAAGAGTGGGATAGAACTCGCTAATAGTCAAATAAAAGCAGAACAAGAAAGACAAAAGACAGAACAAGAAAAACAAAAAGCAAATAAGAGTGCGATAGAGTTAGAACAGCAAAAACAAAAGACAATTAATACACAAAGAGATTTGATTAAAGAACAGAAAGATTTCATTAAAGAAACAGAACAAAATTGCCAAGAAAAACATGGCCAATTGTTTATTAAAAAAGCAAGAATTAAGACCGGTATTACTACTGGTATTGCTATAGAAATAGAAGCTGAATGCAAAACCCCTAAACCCACAAAAACCAATCAAACCCCTATCCAGCCAAAACACCTCCCAAACTCTAAACAACCCCGCTCTCAAAGAGGATCAAAAGCGCAAGAGCTTATCGCTTATTTGCAAAAAGAGCTAGAATCTCTGCCCTATTCACAAAAAGCTATCGCTAAACAAGTGGATTTTTATAAACCAAGTTCTATCGCTTATTTAGAATTAGACCCTAGAGATTTTAACGCTACAGAAGAATGGCAAAAAGAAAATCTAAAAATACGCTCTAAAGCTCAAGCTAAAATGCTTGAAATGAGGAGTTTAAAACCAGACCCACAAGCCCACCTTTCAACCTCTCAGAGCCTTTTGCTCGTTCAAAAAATATTTGCTGATGTTAGTAAAGAAATAGAAGCAGTTGCTAATACCGAGAAAAAAGTAGAAAAAGCGGGTTATGGTTATAGTAAAAGGATGTAGGCATAAGAAAACACCATAAAATCGTTTTAGCTTCTAGAAGACATCAATCAGTTTCTTGCCATAGAAAAATCGCTTATTATTATTCCATTTAAAAGGGTGTGAGTTTAAGGTATAAGGAAAACTTGTATCAAGTTTTGTTAGAATGGATTAGAAAAATCTGATTGGATTGACCCTTACAATTTCTCAAACCAATTGTTTAATAGCGGTTAAATATGGCTATATACACTACAATAATAAGATTTTGAAAGGTTGGTAATGGAATCAGTAAAAACAGGAAAAACAAATAAAGTTGGCAAAAACGCAGAGACAGCTGACACAAAGGCAAGCAAAGAGACTCATTTTAAACAAGCGAGTGCCATTACAAATATGCTCCGATCAATTGGTGGGTTTTTTACAAAAATTATGAAGAAAGTTAGAGAACTTGTAAAAAAACACCCCAAGAAAAGCAATGCGGCATTAGTAGTATTAACCCATGCTGCATGCAAGAGGGCAAAAGAATTGGACGATAAAGTCCAGGATAAATCCAAACAAGCTGAAAAAGAGAATCAAATCAATTGGTGGAAATATTCAGGATTAACAATAGCGGCAAGTTTATTATTAGCCGCTTGTAGCGCTGGTGATATTGATAAACAAATAGAACTAGAACAAGAAAAAAAGGAAGCTGAAAACGCTAGGGATAGAGCAAACAAGAGTGGGATAGAACTAGAACAAGAAAAACAAAAGACAATTAATACACAGAAAGATTTCATTAAATACGCAGAACAAAATTGCCAAGAAAATCATGGCCAATTCTTTATTAAAAAAGGAGGAATTAAGGCTGGTATTGGTATAGAAGTAGAAGCTGAATGCAAAACCCCTAAACCTGCAAAAACCAATCAAACCCCTATCCAACCAAAACACCTTCCAAACTCTAAACAACCCCGCTCTCAAAGAGGATCAAAAGCGCAAGAGCTTATCGCTTATTTGCAAAAAGAGCTAGAATCTCTGCCCTATTCACAAAAAGCTATCGCTAAACAAGTGGATTTTTATAAACCAAGTTCTATCGCTTATTTAGAACTAGACCCTAGAGATTTTAAAGCTACAGAAGAATGGCAAAAAGAAAATCTAAAAATACGCTCTAAAGCTCAAGCTAAAATGCTTGAAATGAGGAGTTTAAAACCAGACTCACAAGCCCACCTTCCAACCTCTCAAAGCCTTTTGTTCATTCAAAAAATATTTGCTGATGTTAGTAAAGAAATAGAAGCAGCTGCTAATACCGAGAAAAAAGTAGAAAAAGCGGGTTATGGTTATAGTAAAAGGGTGTAGCGATTAAAACATTACACCAAGTTTTTAATTATTTTTCAGCTTTTGAGATCATTTTTTATGGTAGCGTTATTTGGTAATAAAAGGGATTCTTATTTAAAAGCTTAAACTATCCCTAAAGTAAGGTAAAACTTACAAATGGAGGTTAAAACGCACAATAAAACTCCAAAGAGCCGACTTTTTTAATCGTAATTTGCTTATGGTTTAATAAAGTTTCTAAATGCTTAAAAGCGTTAGAATCCAGTATTAAGGGGGCTTCTTCTGCACTTAAAGGGCGCCTGGAAATCAAAGCGAGCAATTCGTCCGCATCGCAAGAAATCAATTTTTTAGCTTGAGTAATGGATCGTTTAGGCAAACTCACGCAAAGCCCTTCAAAAAATAAAGAACATTTTAATAATTCATCTTCGCTCAATCTTGGGGCTTTAAAGCTTGAGGGCCTGTCTATGGTGCTTAAATCCACTCTGGCTATATTGATTTGTTTTAAAAAGGTAGCGATGAGCTTTAAATTATTCGCGCTATCATTCACGCCCTTAATTAACAGCACTTCAGCCACCAGTTGTCCCTGATAGATTTGAGAAAAGCGCAAAATCCCCTCTAAAATCTTGTTAATGTCTTTGGAATAAGGCTTATCCACTCTTTCAAAAGCTTTCAAATCAATAGCGTCTAAAGAAAATTTAACGATGTCAAATTCCTTTAAGGCTTGTTGGACTTTTGGCTCATAAAAGAGTGAGCCGTTGCTTAAAATCAAAGTTTTAATACCCTTTAAAAAAGGCTTGATGCTTTGGATAAGCTCTAATAAATGAGGGTATAGCGTGGGTTCGCCATTAGCGGTAATGGTTAAAACATCAATGGGGGTAGCAAGGTTGTTTAAGGCGTTTTGAATGGCGTTAATCAAGGTTTCTACTTTTATCACTTCTTTCATGCGTTCAATGGGCTTGGCTTTACCCAATTCGCAATAAATGCAATTGTAATTGCATTGTTTTTTAGAGGGCGATAAATCCACGCCCAAAGACTTCCCAAAACGCCTGGATAAAATAGGCCCAAAAACGACAGGCGGATTTTCTTTAGCCATTATCTTCCTCTAAAAACACGCGTTCTTTGCATTTGATGCATTCATGCGCCTTTTTTTTGCGATAGATCCTTTCACTCATTAAATAATGGCATTTCTCACAACGCTTGTTGATGGGCTTATGGTTGGATAAAAAATTGCATTTAGGGTAATTGTTGCAGCCATAAAACGAGCCTTTCCTGCTCCTTTTTAAGGCAATATCCCCCCCGCATTCTGGGCATTTCACGCCTTCTATTGTTTCTTTGGCGTTAGGGGTGTTTTTTAACGATTTGGTGTTTTTGCATTCAGGGTAGTTGTTGCAAGCCAAAAACGCCCCGTTTCTGCTGAATTTTTGCACCATTTCCCCTCCGCATTTTTCGCACAATTCTTGATTGGCTCCATCGTGAGCGTTTTCAGCTTGTTTGACATATTTGCATTTAGGGTAATTGTTACAAGCGATAAACTCCCCATAACGGCTATTCTTTTTGACTAATTCCCCCCCGCATTTAGGGCATGATTGGCCGGTTTTTTCATGCACTTTTTGAGAGATGATATTCTTTTTCCCGGCTTCAATTTTATCCATAAAAGGGTAGTAAAAGTCCTTTAAGACTTGCTGGTAGTCGGCTTTATTTTGAGCGATATTGTCTAGTTCCTCTTCTAAAGAAGCGCTGAATTTGGAATCCACAATCTCTTCAAAATGCTTTTCTAAAATTTCTATCACTTTAAAAGCGCTCTCTAAAGCGCTGATTTGCTTTTTTTCTACCTTAATATAGTCTCTGTTTTGTAAGAGGGAAATCGTTGGGGCGTAGGTGCTAGGCCTGCCTATGCCTAAACTTTCTAAAACTTTAATCAAACTCGCTTCTGAATAGCGTGCTGGAGGCTCTGTAACATGGGCGTTGCTCTCTAATTTTTCTAATTTAATGGGGTCATTTTCTTTCAAATTGGGGAGCAATTTGTCCTTATCGTCATTGCCTAAAATTTTATAATAGCCATCAAAAAGGAGTTTCCTCCCACTAGCTTTAAACTCGCCTTTTTCGCAAGCCACAACCACGCTTTGGCTTTCAAAAAGAGCGTCTTGCATTTGAGAAGCTAAAAAGCGTTTGTAAATTAAGGCATAGAGTTTTAATTCTTCAGGCTTAAGGTAGTCTTTTAAAGCGTTTGGCTCTAAAATAATAGAAGTGGGCCTGATCGCTTCATGGGCTTCTTGGGCGTTTTTATTCTTGCTGGAATAGACTTTGGCTTTAGGGGGTAAGTAGTCTTTGCCATAATCTTTTAAAATCTTATTCCTCGCTTCTTCTAAAGCCTCTTTAGCGATATTCAAGCTATCAGTCCTCATGTAAGTGATCACCCCCATAACGCCTTGCGGGGTGGCTACGCCTTCATATAACTTTTGAGCGATACTCATGGTTTTTGTGGGCGAAAAGCCTAAAAGACTGGAAGCGCTTTGCTGTAAAGTGGAAGTCATGAAGGGGGGCGGTGTGGGGGATTTTTTGGACTTTTTAATAATGCTAGAAATAATATAGCTTTCTTTTTCCAATTCGCTTTTAATCTCATGGGCTTTTTTTTCATCAATCAACTCTTGGGCTTTGAGTTTGTTGCCCTTATAGCTGATGAGTTGCGCTTCTAAATGCGACTCAAAGTAAGCGTCTAGCGTGAAGTAGGTTAGAGGCTTAAAGGCTTTGATTTCCCTTTCTTTATCAATCACAAGCTTTAAAGCCGCACTCTGCACCCGTCCAGCGCTCAAACCTTTAGTGATTTTTGATGAAATCAACGAGCTGAGCTTAAAACCCACGATTCGATCTAAAAAGCGTCTGGCTTGTTGGGCATTGACCTTAGACATGTCAATTTTTCGTGGGGTTTTTAGAGCGTTTAAAATCGCATTTTGCGTGATCTCATGAAAAACAATCCTAGGATAGCTCTCCAATTTCCCCCCAATCAAGCATGCCACATGATAGCCTATCGCTTCCCCTTCTCGGTCTTCATCGGTAGCGATGTAGGTGGTAGATGCCTTTTTAGAAAGCTCTATGATCTGTTTGACAAGCTCTTTATGGTCTTTATCCACGACATAATTAGGGGTAAAGCCTGTTTCATCAATCTTAATGCCTAAAGCGAATTTGGATAAATCCCTAACATGCCCTTTAGAGGCGATGACTTCGTAATTTTTATCCAAAAAATTTTTAATGGTTTTGGCTTTTGCTGGGGATTCTACAATAATAAGGTGCTTCATGGAACGCCTTTAATGGAATGTTTATACCTATTAATGAATGATTGTAGCATAGAATTTTGACTAAACGATTCATTAAACCATAAAAACCATAACAGCGTTAAAAATCAAAGAGTTGGAACACCCTTTGCTTGACTAACAGCAAATATCTATGCAAAGGATGCAAACATGAGTTTTAGGATAAATACCAATATCGCCGCTTTAACTTCTCATGCGGTAGGGGTTCAAAACAACAGAGACCTTTCAAGCTCGCTTGAAAAGTTAAGCTCAGGGCTTAGGATCAATAAAGCCGCTGATGATTCTAGTGGGATGGCGATCGCTGATAGCTTAAGGAGTCAAAGCGCGAATTTGGGTCAAGCGATCCGCAATGCTAATGACGCTATTGGTATGGTTCAAACCGCAGATAAAGCGATGGATGAGCAAATCAAAATCTTAGACACCATTAAAACCAAAGCCGTTCAAGCCGCTCAAGATGGGCAAACTTTAGAAAGCCGAAGAGCGCTCCAAAGCGATATTCAAAGGTTGTTAGAAGAACTAGACAATATCGCTAACACCACAAGCTTTAACGGCCAACAAATGCTTTCAGGAAGTTTTTCTAACAAAGAATTTCAAATTGGCGCGTATTCTAACACCACGGTTAAAGCGTCCATTGGCTCAACGAGCTCAGATAAGATTGGGCATGTGCGCATGGAAACCTCTTCTTTTAGCGGTGCAGGCATGCTCGCTAGCGCAGCGGCGCAAAACTTGACTGAAGTGGGATTGAATTTCAAACAAGTCAATGGCGTGAACGATTATAAGATTGAAACCGTGCGCATTTCTACAAGCGCTGGCACTGGGATTGGGGCGTTAAGCGAGATCATCAATCGCTTTTCTAACACCTTAGGCGTTAGGGCTTCTTATAATGTCATGGCTACCGGCGGCACTCCCGTGCAATCAGGAACCGTTAGGGAGCTCACCATTAATGGCGTAGAAATTGGAACCGTGAATGATGTGCATAAAAACGACGCTGACGGGAGGTTGACTAATGCGATCAACTCCGTCAAAGACAGGACCGGTGTGGAAGCGAGCTTGGATATTCAAGGGCGCATTAATTTGCACTCCATTGATGGGCGCGCAATATCAGTGCATGCAGCGAGCGCGAGCGGTCAGGTTTTTGGGGGAGGGAATTTTGCAGGGATTTCTGGGACACAGCATGCGGTGATTGGGCGCTTAACCTTAACTAGAACCGACGCCAGAGACATCATTGTGAGCGGTGTGAATTTTAGCCATGTGGGCTTTCATTCCGCTCAAGGGGTGGCAGAATACACCGTGAATTTGAGAGCGGTTAGGGGTATTTTTGATGCGAATGTGGCTTCAGCAGCCGGAGCGAACGCTAATGGTGCGCAAGCGGAGACCAATTCTCAAGGTATAGGGGCTGGGGTAACAAGCCTTAAAGGGGCGATGATTGTGATGGACATGGCGGATTCAGCGCGCACGCAATTAGACAAGATCCGCTCGGATATGGGTTCGGTGCAAATGGAATTGGTTACCACCATTAATAATATTTCTGTAACCCAAGTGAATGTTAAAGCGGCTGAATCTCAGATCAGAGACGTGGATTTTGCTGAAGAGAGCGCGAACTTTTCTAAATACAATATTTTGGCGCAAAGCGGGAGTTTTGCTATGGCGCAAGCGAATGCGGTGCAACAGAATGTCTTAAGGCTTTTACAATAACAGCCCTTGATTCAAAGGGGCGTTAGCCCTTTTTATCAGTTATTTTTATAAGTTAGAATGATGGATATTTATCAAAAAAACTTGCAAGCTCTTTTCAAAAAAGACCCTCTCTTATTCGCAAAGCTCAAAGCCATTAAAGAAAACAAAAAATACGAAGTGTTTTTAGGGAATGATAGCGCGAATTTCAATCTCTTAGATAAAGAAACAAACACGCCCTTATTTGAAAAAAGCCCGCTAGATTCAAGCTTAGAGCTATACAAAAATAGCGAAATTTACATGCTTTATCCTTATTTGTATTATTTTGGCTTGGGTAATGGGGTATTTTATCGCTTGCTTTTAGGTAATGGCAATTTAAAACGCTTGGTGGTCATTGAGCCTGAAATAGAAATTATTTTCATTGTGTTGAATCTTTTGGATTTTTCCACTGAGATTTTAGAAAATCGTTTGATTTTGTTGCATGCAAGTTTTTGCAATTACAACATGATCGCTTCATTGTTTGATATGGATAAAAAGTCTCGTTTATACGCAAGAATGTATGATTTAAAACTTTTTAACGCTTATTATGAACGATACTCCCATCAAATGATAGAAATCAACCAGCATTTCACGCGCGCTTTAGAGCATGGCGCTATTAGCGTAGGCAATGACGCTAAAGACGCGCTCATAGGCATCAAACAGCATGCCGCTAATTTGCCTGAAGTCATCAAAAGCCCTAGTTTGGTGGATTTTGTGAACGCTTTAAAAAACAGAGACACCGCTATTATCGTTTCAACCGGGCCTAGTTTAAATAAGCAACTCCCCCTTTTAAAAGAAATCGCTCCTTATGCGACGCTTTTTTGCATAGACGCTTCTTTCCCTATTCTAGCCAGAGCCGGTATCAAGCCTGATATTGTGCTGTCTTTAGAAAGGGTGGATTTAACGGCGAAATTCTACGAAGAAACCCCCTTAGATTTTCAAGAAGGCGTTATTTTTGCTCTGACTTCCATTGTGCATAAACGATTGATTCAAGCGATTAAAAAGGGGGTTAAGCAATTCAGTTTCCGCCCCTTTGGCTATACCAACCTTTTTGATTTGCACCAGTATGGTTATGTGGGCATAGGCATGAGCGCAGCGAACATGGCGTATGAATTAGTGGTGCATTCTCGTTTCAAAAGGTGCGTGTTTATCGGGCAAGATTTGAGCTTTTCACAAAGCGGTAACAGCCACGCTAGTGGGGCGATTTATGGCGATAGAGAGATCAAGCCTAAAAAGGATAAAGACAAGATCTTTATAGAAAAATATGGGGGTAATGGGGAAGTAGAGACCACTTTAGTGTGGAAACTTTTCTTAGAATTTTTTGAAAAAGATATTTTCAACACGCCCTATAAATTAGAAGTCATTAACGCTACTGAAGGGGGGGCTAGGATTAAAGGGACTAAAGAAATGCCCTTTAAAGAAGTGTGTGAAAGAATAGATAAATCCAAGCCAAAGCCTCCTATCAATCTTATTTATCCCACCCGATCAGAGCAAGATAAAAATTTAAAGATTGCCAAGCAAAAATGCGAAGAAATCATCAAATACGCCAATGAGAAAAAAACGCAAGTTGAAGAAACGTTTTTAAAGGTGGCAGAGTTTTTAGAAAAAGTGGAAAAGCTTCATGAAGAAAAAAAATTAGAAGAGTTGGATTTTAAGGAATTAGAAAATTTGAGCGCTGAAATTGATAATATTAAAGAGCTTTTTGACGACAAGCGATTCAATTCGTATTTTATGGATGCGATACAATCTTACATCTTCCACCAGGAATTGCACATCGCTGAAATCGTGTGTAAAAAAACGAATAATGAAGACGAATTAAGGGCTAAGCAATTAGAATACATTTACGCACACAAATACTGGCTTTTTAGTTTAGCGGGTGGGATGGATTGCGTGATAGAAGCGATCAAAATGGCTTTGAAGGAATGGTAAAATCCTTTTTAAGCATATGTGTCTAGTCTGGAATAAATTTCAGGGATATTTTCGCCATCAACAAGGTTTTTCTCAACTTGGGATTTATCTTTAATCTCGCCGTCGTTATTGATAGCGTTTAAAGCTTGTAACCGGTCAAAATCGGGGGCGTTTTGCGTATTATTTTGACTGAAACCATCTTGAATACTGCTTTGTTGTAAATCCTGCTCTACTTGATTCCTATCCTTTATGGTTGCATCATTATTGATATTGTTTAAGGTTTGGAGCTGTGTGAAATTGGGGGTGTAATGGGTGTTGATGGTCATGTTTTATCCTTTTTAGCTTTTTACACGCTCAATCGTGGATCATCATTATAGCAATAATCCATTAAATCGCCCAATCGTAAAACCTTGCATGAGTTTTCAATCAAATCAAAAACTTCCATGAGTTTAGAAAGCTCTCTGTGGTAGGCAAAAATCCCACACCCCTTAATGAAAACAAAATATTTTTTGCTCTCTTGTAATTGGCGTAAAATTTCTGTATCCGCTCTTTCTTGCCAGCTGTCATAGTCTTTGGGGTTAAAAATGGAAATTTCTTCGCCCAAAGAACGATACCCTAAATAATCCCTAGGGAGCAATCGGTTGTGGCGCAAGGAATACGCCAAACTATAAGGAGGGCGTGCATAAGCGATGAATTTAGCGTCCAAAAACTCCCTATACACGCTCGCATGAATGGGCGAATCCAGACTCGCTTCTTTCCAGCGATAATCCATCTTGTCATGCAAAACCAATAAGGTGTTTTCATTCAATTGATCAAAAACAGCGTTTCTTTTATTGATCACAAATTGATTCGTGCCAATGCGCGCTGAGATAGAGCCTTGATAAAGCCCAAAAAAACCCTTTCTAAACATGGATAATGAAATGCTTTTGAGCGAATGAATCAGATTGCTGTCAATGCCTCTTGTGTGTGTGTTCATGTTTAACATGATAACAAGTTTTTTTAATAAAAGGTATTAGTTGCCCAATAGATCTAAATTAAATCAACTCTATAAAAAATCCTAATTTAATGCTAGTAAATAAATTTAGTGATATAGACTAAAGTTTAAAGAAAAATCGGGTAATTTTTATCACTTTTTCAAAACAAGTGATAGATTATTAACTTTTTGCGCTATAATGCGAGGGTTCTTTCATCAAGAATGGTGATTGACGAGATTTTTCAAATAATGATGTTAAGAAGAATTAAAGTAGGTTCTGATTTGAATAAAAAAGAGAGTTTGTTAGATGCGTTTGTTAAAACCTATCTGCAGATTTTAGAACCCATTAGCTCTAAACGCTTAAAAGAGTTGGCAAACTTGAAAATATCTTGTGCGACAATCAGGAATTATTTTCAAATCCTTTCTAAAGAAGGCATGCTCCATCAAGCCCATTCTAGCGGCGCTAGATTGCCTACTTTTAAGGCGTTTGAAAACTATTGGCACAAGTCGTTGCACTTTGAAGTTTTAAAGGTGAATGAAAAACGCTTAAAAAGCGCGAGTGAAAATTTTGGGCTTTTTACGCTGTTAAAAAAACCCAGTTTGGAGCGTTTAGAAAGAGTCATTGAGTGCGAAAAACGCTTTTTGATTTTGGATTTTTTGGCGTTTTCTTGCACGCTGGGTTACAGCGTTAAAATGGAGAAGTTTTTATTAGAACTTGTGGGCAGGAGCGTTAAAGAAGTGCGCTTAATCGCTGCTTCTGTCAACGCGTTGAGTTTGGCCAGACAATTAGAACGTTTGGAGTATTCCAGCACACAAATGACACGCTTTAATCTAATGGGGTTAAAAACGCTTTTAAACAGCCCTTTATTTTTTGACATTTTAGAGGGTAAGGTTTTGGAGCGTTTGAAAAAGGGTTTGCATTTTATAGAGCCTGATTGCATGCTGGTAATACGCCCCATAGAATTTCAAAACAAACGAATGCAACTACTTTGCGTGGGGAAATTGGAATGCGATTATGAAGGGTTTTTTCAAACGATTTCTTAAGGAGGAATAATGAAAGATGAACACAACCAAGAACACGATTTAAGCCCAAAAGAGCCAGAGTCTTATCAAAAGGCTTGCACTTGTAAAGGACAACAAGGTGGAGAAAAGCAAGAAGCGCACGAAAAAGAAGGCGAGATCAGGGAAGATTTTGAGCTTAAATATAAAGAAATGCACGAAAAATATTTGAGGGTGCATGCGGATTTTGAAAACGTGAAAAAGCGCTTAGAAAGAGACAAGAGCATGGCGTTAGAGTATGCGTATGAAAAAATCGCATTGGATCTATTGCCGGTGATTGATGCGCTTCTTGGGGCTCATAGAAGCGCTGTAGAAGTGGATAAAGAGAGCGCTTTAACCAAAGGCTTGGAGCTTACGATGGAAAAGCTGCATGAAGTTTTGGCAAGGCATGGCATTGAGGGGATTGAATGCTTAGAAGAATTTGATCCCCATTTCCACAATGCGATCATGCAAGTCAAAAGCGAAGAAAAAGAAAACGGGAAAATCGTGCAGGTTTTGCAACAGGGTTACAAGTATAAGGGTAGGGTTTTGAGGCCGGCAATGGTGAGCATTGCTAAAAACGATTAAAACATTTATTTTAATAAGAAAGGATAACGCATGGGAAAAGTTATTGGAATTGATTTAGGGACAACCAACTCCGCAATGGCGGTGTATGAAGGCAATGAAGCAAAGATTATTGCGAATAAAGAGGGTAAAAACACCACTCCTTCTATTGTGGCTTTTACGGATAAGGGCGAGATTTTAGTGGGCGAGAGTGCCAAAAGACAAGCGGTAACCAATCCAGAAAAAACCATTTATTCTATTAAAAGAATCATGGGCTTAATGTTTAATGAAGATAAGGCTAAAGAAGCTGAAAAACGCTTGCCTTATAAGATTGTGGATAGGAATGGGGCTTGCGCGATTGAGATTTCGGGTAAAGTTTATACCCCTCAAGAGATTTCAGCCAAAATTTTAATGAAGCTCAAAGAAGACGCTGAAAGTTATTTGGGCGAGAGCGTTACGGAAGCGGTTATCACGGTTCCGGCTTATTTTAACGACAGCCAACGAAAAGCGACTAAAGAAGCCGGCACGATTGCAGGGCTTAATGTTTTAAGGATCATCAATGAGCCTACCAGCGCAGCGTTAGCCTATGGCTTGGATAAAAAAGAGAGCGAAAAAATCATGGTTTATGATTTGGGTGGGGGGACTTTTGATGTTACCGTTTTAGAAACAGGCGATAATGTCGTGGAAGTTTTAGCCACAGGGGGCGATGCGTTCTTAGGAGGCGATGATTTTGACAATCGTGTGATTGATTTTTTAGCGGCTGAGTTTAAAAACGAAACGGGCATTGAGATTAAAAACGATGTGATGGCGTTGCAACGCCTGAAAGAAGCGGCTGAAAACGCTAAAAAAGAACTAAGCTCTGCGATGGAGACTGAAATCAATTTGCCCTTTATCACAGCGGACGCTACCGGGCCTAAACACTTGGTTAAAAAACTCACTAGGGCTAAATTTGAAAGCCTAACAGAAGATCTCATGGAAGAAACGATTTCTAAAATTGAAAGCGTGATCAAAGATGCAGGGCTAACCAAAAATGAGATTTCAGAAGTGGTGATGGTGGGAGGCTCTACTCGTATCCCTAAAGTCCAAGAAAGGGTGAAAGCGTTTATTAATAAAGATTTGAATAAAAGCGTCAATCCTGATGAGGTCGTAGCGGTGGGCGCGAGCATTCAAGGGGGCGTGTTAAAAGGCGATGTGAAAGATGTGCTTTTATTAGATGTTACGCCTTTAAGCCTTGGGATTGAAACTTTAGGGGGCGTGATGACTAAAGTGATTGATAGAGGCACGACTATTCCTGCGAAAAAATCTCAAGTGTTCTCAACCGCTGAAGACAACCAGCCCGCTGTGTCCATTATGGTTTTACAAGGCGAAAGGGAATTGGCAAGGGATAATAAATCGTTGGGTAAATTTGATTTGCAAGGCATCGCTCCCGCTCCAAGAGGCGTGCCGCAAATTGAAGTAACCTTTGATATTGACGCTAACGGGATTTTAACCGTTTCAGCGCAAGATAAAAATACCGGCAAAAGCCAAGAGATTAAAATTTCTGGATCTAGTGGGTTGTCTGATAGCGAAATTGAAAAAATGGTGAAAGACGCTGAATTGCACAAAGAAGAAGATGCTAGGAAAAAAGAAGTGATTGAAGCGAGAAACCATGCCGATAGTTTGGCGCACCAAACCCAAAAGAGCCTTGATGAGCATAAGGCGAATTTGAATGAAAACGACGCTAACGAGATCCAAAACGCCATTAACGCCCTTAAAGATTGTATCAAAAACGATAACGCCACTAAAGCGGAGCTTGAAGACAAAACCAAAGCGTTAGCGCAAGCGGCTCAAAAACTAGGCGAAGCCATGGCGAATAAAAACAACGCCGAGCAGCCCAAGAAAAAAGACGATGATGTGATTGATGCGGAAGTGGAGTGAAACGCTTTTAAAACTTCTTTCAAGCGAGCGGTTTTAATGAAAACCCGCTTGCTTTTCTCATTTTCATCAATGGGATACCAATTATAAAATATAAAAGACACTCAAAGCGTTTTTTTAATCCAAATATCAAAGCTTGATTGTAACCAAACGATAGCTTTTTTAAGGTTTAGCTTAAAAAGCGTTGGTGGGATTTTAGGAAAATCCCTTAGGGGAGTTCCTTTTTGGTATGGGGTTGTTTCTCAATGGCTTGCGCTAGATGGCTCTAATTCAAAAAACGCAGTAGGGATTTGATTAAATTCGTTAGCAAAGCGTAAAAAATCGTTGGTAATGTTTTCAAGATCGACTTCTAAATCGTCATAGCTCTCTTGATAATAAGCGTCTCCATCAGGATCAATGATTTTGTCATACGCTAGGCATTTTTGACACTCTTTTTCCCCATTCTCCTCTATGGATCGACCTATACAAAGATCGATCTTTTCTGCATCATTGCGCCAATAGTAAGCAAGCCAAATAAAAAAACCTTTTTTTGGGGTTGGTTTTTCACGATTGACAAATCCTTCCCCTAAAATATCCTGACGGCAAAAGGCGATTGATGGCTCATGGGATAAACGCCCATGGCTGCCAGGACTGATTTTGCACGCATAACCCCATGGCGTTAAAAACTTGTTCAGCCCGTTTTGGCATGAACCATACTTTGGTATTTTTGGAGTTCTGCCTGTTTGTTTTTCCTCTTGCGCTTTAGTGTTTATTAACGCTGTAAATTCTCTTAACAAGTCCTGAAACGCTTTTCTTTGCTCCTCATTCCATTCTATCGTTTTCATTGAAAGCTCCTTAATCCATCTCAATAAACCAACATTTTATCCTAAACTTATTCCATTTAACGAGTTTAGGCATAATCGCAAAATTGAATTTTATTGTTTGTTATAGGAGGAATGATGATTATCACCACAATGCAAGACGCCATAGGCCGCACTCCCGTTTTTAAATTCACTAACAAGGATTACCCCATTCCATTAAATTCCGCCATTTACGCCAAACTAGAGCATCTAAACCCGGGAGGGAGCGTTAAAGATCGCTTAGGCCAATATCTCATAAAAGAAGCGTTTAGAACGCACAAAATCACTTCCACAACGACCATCATTGAGCCTACTGCAGGCAATACCGGCATCGCTCTAGCTTTAGTGGCGCTCAAGCACCACTTAAAAACCATCTTTGTTGTCCCGGAAAAATTCAGCACAGAAAAACAACAAATCATGAGAGCTTTGGGGGCTTTAGTAATCAACACGCCTACTAGCGAGGGGATTTCTGGCGCCATTAAAAAAAGTAAAGAGTTAGCCGAAAGTATCCCTGATAGCTATTTGCCCTTGCAATTTGAAAACCCTGATAATCCCGCAGCCTACTACCACACCCTAGCCCCTGAGATTGTCCAAGAATTAGGCACAAATCTTACGAGCTTTGTAGCCGGGATAGGGAGTGGTGGCACTTTTGCTGGCACGGCTAGGTATTTGAAAGAGCGCATCCCTAATATTCGCTTGATTGGGGTGGAGCCGGAGGGTTCTATTTTGAATGGAGGCGAGCCTGGGCCTCATGAGATTGAGGGCATTGGCGTGGAGTTCATCCCTCCTTTTTTCGCAAACTTGGATATTGATCGTTTTGAAACGATCTCAGATGAAGAGGGTTTTAGCTACACTAGGAAATTAGCCAAGAAAAACGGCTTATTAGTGGGGAGCTCTAGCGGGGCAGCTTTTGTGGCAGCATTGAAAGAAGTGCAACGCCTCCCCGAAGGCAGCCAGGTTTTAACCATTTTCCCGGATGTTGCCGATCGTTATCTTTCTAAAGGTATTTATTTATAAAAATTCAATAAAAAAGGAAAAACCATGCGCATGCAAACAAAACTAATCCATGGGGGCATTAGTGAGGACGCCACAACGGGGGCGGTGAGCGTGCCTATTTATCAAACTTCCACCTACCGCCAAGACGCCATAGGCCGCCATAAGGGCTATGAATACTCTCGCTCAGGCAACCCCACGCGCTTTGCTTTAGAAGAACTCATCGCCGATTTAGAAGGGGGGGTTAAGGGGTTTGCTTTTGCTTCTGGATTAGCTGGAATCCACGCCGTTTTTTCCCTCTTGCAATCAGGCGATCATGTGTTGTTGGGCGATGATGTCTATGGGGGGACTTTCCGCTTGTTTAATAAAGTGCTTGTCAAAAACGGGCTTTCTTGCACCATTATAGACACTAGCGATCTATCCCAAATCAAAAAGGCTATCAAGCCCAACACCAAAGCCCTTTATTTAGAAACCCCTAGTAACCCTTTGCTTAAAATCACGGATTTAGCGCAATGCGCCAGTGTCGCTAAAGATCATCATTTGCTCACTATCGTGGATAACACCTTTGCCACCCCCTATTGCCAAAACCCGCTTCTTTTGGGAGCGGACATTGTGGTGCATAGCGGCACAAAATATTTAGGCGGGCATAGCGATGTGGTTGCCGGTCTTGTAACCACTAATGATGAAGCGCTAGCCCAAGAGATCGCTTTTTTCCAAAACGCTATCGGTGGGGTTTTAGGCCCTCAAGACAGCTGGCTGTTGCAAAGAGGGATTAAAACGCTAGCATTACGCATGCAAGCCCATCAAAAAAACGCTCTTTGCGTGGCTGAGTTTTTAGAAAAACACCCTAAAGTGGAAAGGGTTTATTACCCGGGTTTGCCCACCCACCCTAATTACGAGCTAGCCAAAGCCCAGATGCGTGGCTTTAGCGGGATGCTCTCTTTCACCCTCAAAAATGACAGCGAGGCGACTCTTTTTGTAGAAAGCCTTAAATTATTCATTTTAGGCGAGAGTTTGGGCGGGGTGGAAAGTTTGGTGGGGATTCCGGCATTTATGACCCATGCGTGTATCCCTAAAGCGCAACGAGAAGCTGCCGGGATTAGAGATGGCTTGGTGCGCTTGTCTGTGGGGATTGAGCATGAACAGGATTTGTTAGAAGATTTAGAGCAAGCGTTCGCTAAAATAGGCTAAAATTTACCATTTATAAAGGAGTTAAAAACATGAAAACACCAAAAATGAATGTAGAGAGTTTTAATTTGGATCACACCAAAGTCAAAGCCCCTTATGTGCGTG
This sequence comes from Helicobacter pylori, assembly GCF_030062585.1. NCBI lineage: Bacteria > Pseudomonadati > Campylobacterota > Epsilonproteobacteria > Campylobacterales > Helicobacteraceae > Helicobacter > Helicobacter pylori. Next base: position 221,089 of record NZ_CP071935.1, read on the forward strand.
TCGCTGATCGCAAAAAGGGCGCTAATGGGGATGTGATTGTCAAATACGATGTGCGCTTCAAGCAACCCAACCAAGATCACATGGACATGCCTAGCCTGCACTCTTTAGAGCATTTAGTCGCTGAGATCATCCGCAACCATGCCAATTATGTCGTGGATTGGTCGCCTATGGGTTGCCAAACGGGATTTTATCTCACGGTGTTAAACCATGACAATTACACAGAGATTTTAGAGGTTTTAGAAAAGACGATGCAAGACGTGTTAAAGGCTACAGAAGTGCCTGCCAGCAATGAAAAGCAATGCGGTTGGGCGGCTAACCACACTTTAGAGGGTGCTAAGAATTTAGCACGCGCTTTTTTAGACAAACGCGCTGAGTGGTCTGAAGTGGGGGTTTGATTGGTTTGGGGAATGATTTTACTCCCCTACCCCCTTACCCGTTTTACCCATTTAGGCGTTACATTCCAATCAAAAATCGTCGTATCAGTGTTAATATTATGTAAAAATTAATGCAATGAATCTCTTTTATGGAAGGATTTCAATGAGAAAATGGATTTTGGTCATCTTTTTAACGCTAACGCTTTCAGTATCTGCAAAAGAAGTCAAAATCGTGTTTTTAGAAACTTCAGACATTCATGGGCGGCTTTTTTCGTATGATTATGTGATTGGCGAACAAAAACCCAATAATGGTTTGACAAGGATTGCGACTTTAATCAAAAAGCAGAGGGCTGAGAATAAAAATGTGGTTTTGATTGACAGCGGGGATTTGTTGCAAGGCAATAGCGCGGAGTTGTTTAACGATGAGCCTATCCACCCGCTAGTTAGAGCCGAAAACGATTTGAAATTTGACATTCGTGTGCTTGGGAATCACGAGTTTAATTTCAGTAAAGATTTTTTAGAGAAAAACATTAAGGGGTTTAATGGCGGTGTCGTGAATGCGAATATTATCAAAATTGCGGACAATAAGCCGTTTGTGAAGCCTTATATGATTAAAAAAATTGATGGCGTGAGGGTGGCGGTTGTGGGGTTTTTGGTGCCGCATGTCCCAACTTGGGAGGCCTCTACGCCTGAACATTTTGCAGGGTTGAAGTTTTTGGACGCTGAAGAAGCGTTGAAAAAGACCTTGAAAGAGTTAAAAGGGAAGTATGATATTTTGATTGGTGCTTTTCATTTGGGGCGAGAAGATGAGAAAGGTGGCGATGGGATACCTGATTTAGCGAAAAAATTCCCGCAATTTGACATCATTTTTGCAGGGCATGAGCATGCGGTTTATAACACTAAAATAGGAAAGGTGCATACCATTGAGCCTGGAGCGTATGGGGCTTATTTGGCAAAGGGCGTGGTGGTGTTTGACACCCAAACGAAGAAAAAAATCGTAACGACTGAAAATTTACCCACAAAAGATGTTCCAGAAGATGAAGAATTAGCGAAAAAATACGAATATGTGGATAAAAAATCAAAAGAATACGCTAATGAAGTGGTCGGCGAAGTGACAAAAACCTTTATTGACAGGCCTGATTTTATCACAGGAGAAGAAAAAATCACCACGATGCCAACCGCCGCCTTGCAAGAAACACCGGTGATAGAATTGATCAACAAAGTGCAAAAATATTATGCAAAAGCCGATGTTTCAGCGGCAGCCTTATTCAATTTTGGGGCGAATTTGAAAAAAGGGCCTTTCAAAAGAAAGGATGTCGCCTATATTTACAAGTTCGCTAATACGCTCATTGGGGTGCATATCACGGGTGAAAACCTGTTGAAATACATGGAATGGTCGTATCAATTTTACAACCAGTTGCAACCGGGGGATTTGACGATCAGTTTTAATGAAAATGTTCGCGGCTATAACTTTGACATGTTTTCTGGCGTGAAATACCAAGTTGATGTTACCAAACCCGCCGGGCAAAGAATCATTAATCCGACAATTAACAACAAACCCATTAACCCTAAAGCGGTGTATAAATTAGCGATCAACAATTACCGATTCGGGACATTATCCACGACTTTAAAATTGGTTACAGACGCTGATAGGTATTATGATTCTTACGATGAACTGCAAGATAACGGGCAAATACGGGATTTGATTATTAAATACATCACTGAAAAAAAAGGTGCAAAAGTAACCCCTGAACTGGAGCATAACTGGGAAATCATCCACTACGATTTCAAAAACCCGTTGTTGGAAAGATTGGCAGAAAAATTAAAAGAGGGGAGCGTCAAAATCCCCACTTCAAAAGACGGGAGGACTTTGAATGTCAAATCCATTAAGGAAAGTGAAGTTAAATAAGATTTTTTATTTTTATTATTTATTCTTTAAGCCTAACTTAAAAAAGGGTGTTCTATAATCCTATTGTTGGCTTTTCACTTTGTTAGCGGTTTTCAAACCACCGGATTTTAATTTTACTTTGCGCCACTCATTTTTCGGGGGGGGGGGGGTGCATTTGGAGGCTAAACTCTAAAATTAGGGTTTGACTTAAAAATGATTTATTAGGAGATAAATGATGTTTGCTTCAGTATTTGCTTCGCTAGGGACTCGTATCATGCTGGTCGTGTTAGCCGCTCTTTTAGGTTTAGGGGGGCTTTTTATTGGTTTTGTAAAGGTTATGCAAAAAGATGTGTTAGCGCAACTCATGGAGCATTTAGAAACCGGGCAATACAAAAAGCGTGAAAAAACGCTCGCTTACATGACAAAAATTATTGAACAGGGCATTCATGAGTATTACAAAAGTTTTGATAATGCTACTGCAAGAAAAATGGCGTTAGATTATTTCAAACGCATTAACGACGATAAGGGCATGATTTATATGGTGGTGGTGGATAAAAACGGGGTGGTGCTGTTTGATCCAGTCAATCCTAAAACCGTAGGCCAATCAGGGCTTGACGCTCAAAGCGTTGATGGGGTGTATTATGTTAGGGGGTATTTGGAGGCGGCTAAAAAAGGGGGAGGTTACACTTATTATAAAATGCCCAAATACGATGGGGGCGTGCCGGAGAAAAAATTCGCCTACTCGCATTATGATGAGGTTTCTCAAATGGTGATCGCAACGACTTCTTATTACACTGACATTAACACCGAAAATAAAGCGATCAAAGAAGGCGTGAATAAGGTTTTTAATGAAAACACCACGAAATTATTCCTTTGGATACTGACAGCGACGATAGCGTTAGTGGTTTTGACGCTCATATACGCTAAACTAAGGATCGTGAAACGCATTGATGAACTGGTCCTTAAAATCAACGCTTTTAGCCATGGGGATAAGGATTTGAGGGCCAAAATTGATGTGGGTGATCGCAACGATGAAATCTCGCAAGTGGGCCGTGGGATCAATTTGTTTGTGGAAAACGCCCGCTTGATTATGGAAGAGATTAAAGGGATTTCCACTTCCAATAAAACTTCAATGGATAAATTAGTCCAAATCGCGCAAGAAACCCAAAAGAGCATGAAAGATTCATCAACCACCTTAAATTCCGTAAAAAATAAAGCCACGGATGTAGCGAGCATGATGAATATTTCCATAGAGCAGTCTCAAGGGTTAAGGAAGCGTTTGATTGAAACGCAAGGGCTTGTCAAAGAGAGCAAGGATGCGATCGGGGATTTATTTTCTCAAATCATAGAGAGCGCGCACACTGAAGAGGAACTCTCTAGCAAAGTGGAGCAATTAAGCCGTAACGCTGATGATGTCAAATCCATTTTGGATATTATCAATGATATTGCCGATCAAACCAATCTTTTAGCCCTAAATGCCGCTATTGAAGCCGCAAGAGCCGGCGAGCATGGCAGAGGCTTTGCGGTGGTGGCTGATGAAGTTAGGAATTTAGCCGGGCGCACTCAAAAGTCTTTAGCCGAAATCAATTCCACTATCATGGTGATTGTCCAAGAAATCAATGATGTGAGTTCGCAAATGAATCTCAATTCGCAAAAAATGGAGCGCTTGAGCGATATGAGTAAAAGCGTGCAAGAAACTTACGAAAAAATGAGTTCTAATTTAAGCTCAGTCGTGCAAGACAGCAATCAAAGCATGGACGATTACGCCAAATCCGGACGCCAAATTGAAGCTATGGTAAGCGATTTTGTAGGAGTGGAAGAAGTGGCTTCTAAAACTTTAGCGGATTCTTCAGATATTTTAAACATCGCTACGCATGTGAGTGGAACGACCATGAATTTAGACAAACAAGTGAATTTGTTTAAAACTTAATCAGGGGGAGTTTATTAAAAAAGGGTTGGATTGTTAAAAGTTTCTGTGATCACGGCGTGTTTTAATAGCGAAAAAACCATTGAAGACACCATTCTTTCCGTGCTTCATCAAACTTATAAAAACATTGAATACATCATTATAGACGGGGCTAGCACGGATAGCACTTTAGAAATCATCCAAAAATATAAGGATAGAATCGCTTGCGTGGTGAGTGAAAAAGATAAGGGCATTTATGACGCTATGAATAAAGGCATAAAGCGTTCTAGTGGGGATATTATCGCTTTATTGAATAGCGATGATTTTTATATTGATGAGTTTGTGATAGAAAAAGTGGTGCATGAGTTTGAAAACAAAAATTGCGATAGCGTGTATGCGGATCTGGTTTTTGTCAAACCGGATCGTTTAGAAAAAGTGGTCCGTTATTATGAAAGCGGGGAGTTTAACCCTAAAACCTTGCTTTATGGCGTGGTGCCAGCCCACCCCACGCTCTTTGTTAAAAAAGCCATTCATGAACGCTACGGGCTATACAAAACCGATTATAAAATTTCAGCGGATTTTGAGATGATCATCCGCTTGTTTGTGGTGCAAAAAATAAGCTTTTCTTACTTGAAAGAAGTGTTAGTGGTGATGCGCACCGGGGGAGTTAGCACGAGCGGGTTTAAAAGCCTTTTATTAAGGAATAAAGAAAACATAAGAGCATGTAAAGAAAACGGCATTCAAGCGAATGTTTTTTCCATGTTTTTGAAATACCCTAGGAAAATCATGGGCTTATTTAAAAGGGGAAAAGGGGGATTAAAACGAAACGATTAAAGAAAGATTAGCGTTAAATCGTGGCTTGAATCTTTCTTGATGGTTATTGTAGGTGTAAAAAACATTTCTCACTAAGGGCATTTCAATCCCTAACTGCAAAGACAAATAGCCGATAAAATCCACGATAAAACCAAAACGCAAAGGGACTTGAAAAAAGGTTTTCTTGGTTCTTGGGATAATCGTTGTGATAGCACCGGTTTTAATCGTATCCACTAACAACACCCCTTGTTCTAAAGCGATCCCTAAATAACTCCTAAAACGATAAATATTTTTATCTACAAAAATCCAAGAAAAATCTAACGCGCCCCCATAATTTTGCACCATTAGGATTTGAGGCTGGGAGAGCGAAACAGAATGGAAATAGTTATAGACGCTAAAGATTCTAAAACCGACTTTAGGGTGGTTTCTTAAAAAATGCTCTAAACCGGTAGCGGTGTTAAACCCTATACTATTGGCTACAAAAGTCAAGCTTTGATTAGAAGTTGAAAAAGTGGCTTGCGAATAGTTGTACCCAAAAATAAAGAAAAATTTAAGGCTTTTTTCTAAAGCCCTTTTTAAGATTTGCTGGTTTTTGTCTAAGATTTGCTGTTTTTCATTGTTTTTATCAATAGTTAGGGGTTTGGGTTTGTCATCGTCATTCTTGTTTTTAAAATTTTCTAAGAATTTAGACCAAGTGATTTCATTAGCTTCTAAAAAGAGTGGATTCAACGATAAAAAGAGATAAATACTAAATAGAGTTTTCAAATACAGCCTTAAACTTTTTACGGCTATTGTGCCTAATTATCTTAAATTAACTTTAAATTACTTGCATGTTTTTACTATAACCCTACTTACACGCAACGCTATATTTTAAAATTTAGCTTAGAGCAAATAAAACACCTTTTCTTCTTGAAAAATACTTTTAATTTCTACAAAAAGGGTCTTTTCTGTGCGTTCTTCTAGCACGATAATAGGGTTAATACTCTCGCTCCCGCTCACTAACGCCCTTAAAGACAACTCTTCTTCATAACTTAAGGGGTTAAGGTTTAACTCTTTTAAAGTATCGTAGTTTTTTGCCATAAGGGTATTAAGGCCCTCTAAAGTTAAAAACAGGGTTTCATCTCTTTGGCTATAGCCCACTAGAGCGCTTAAACGCTGAGAAAAAACCCACCTTAAATCGTTGATCCTAACCTTAGCCTTGCTTTTAGAGCGCGCTAGAATGTAGCAATTCAAGGGGTTTGAATTTTTAGAAAGCCACACGCCCCCATTCAATAAGCGGTAAGTTGCGATCGTTTTTTGGGCTAAAAAAGGCTTATTGCCATTCTTTTTAGCTGTTTCTAATGTTCTAAAAACTTGCGTCCTTTCTTCAATACTTGCGGGTAAAATCTGGCGTTTTAAAGGCGAGTAAAGCTCAAAGGGGCTTCTGTTTTGGGATTCTTTTTGGATTTTTAAAGCGAATTGGCAACCGCAATAATTTTGCCGATAAAGCTCATTTTCTCTCGCCAAAGCTTGCAAGTTTAAATCCAACTCGCTCTTGAAATGTTCAAAATTATCGTTTCTAAACACAACAAATTCCAAATTGTGCCTTTGCGCGATGTGTTGTCCCTTAGCGATGAGCTGGTTAGGGTCTTTTTTAGGGCTTGTGAGTAAGGTGGTGGTGAATTTTTCTTCTCCTAATTCAAAGGCTTTCAACGCGCTCGCTTCTAAGCGTAAATCAAAGCACTCAAAACAGCGTTCGCTTTTTTCCCCTAACAATTCCTTACCCTTAGCTTTATCTAAAAATTTTTCTAATTCATAATCGCCCTCAAGCAATTCAATTCCTAGCATCTCGCAAGTGCGTTTCACGTCTTCTAAACGCAACAAGTATTCGCTATAAGGGTGGATATTGGGGTTATAAAAAAACCCTATGATTTTTTCACCCGCAAAAGCCTCTTTAGCCTTTTTTAAAAAATAGAGATTATCCACTGAGCAACAAATATGAATGAGCATTAAAACTGCTTTTTATTCACATCTTCTAAAATATCGTTAGAGACTTTGTCAATTTCTTGACTGATTTCTAACGAATCGCTAGCGATTTTTAGATTGCCCTCAATAACTGATCTTAAGGCTTCAATAGAAGCGTTGATTTCTTCCACTTCTTTAACCTGATTTTTAATGCTTTCGCTCGTGTCTGAAATGCTTTGAACGAGGATATTGATATTAGCTTCAATTTCGCTGAGCGATTTTTGCGTCCTTTCAGCGAGCTTTCTCACCTCATCAGCCACTACCGCAAAGCCTCTGCCATGCTCGCCGGCTCTTGCGGCTTCAATAGCGGCGTTTAGGGCTAAAAGATTGGTTTGATCGGCAATATCTCTAATGATTTCTACAATGCTTTTAATGTCTTGCCCTTGTTCAATCATGGCTTCACTTTGAGAGCTCACGCCTTGAATGGAAGTGGTGATATTTTCTATCGTTTTAGAAGTTTCCATCAAGCTTTTGTGTTGGGAGTTTGAAGCCTTTTCTAAATTTTGCACGCATTCTTTTAAATTCGCGCTATCGTTCGCTAAATCTTTGGCAAAATTAGACGAAGTTTCTAGCATTTTTTGGATTTCTTGCCCTAAAGCGTTGGTAACCAATTCCACCCTACCCGAAGCGTTTTGGATTCGGCCTCTAAAATCCAAACCAGAATAGCTTTCAAAGATTTTGAAAATGCTTGGCATGTGAGTCCCTACGCTTTCTTGCAAATAATCCATGATCCCATTTAGCGCGTCCCTCAATTCTTTCAAATCAGGGCTTGCGGGCTCAGCCGTGATGCGCACCGCAAAATTCCCTGCTTTCACGTCTGAAACCACTTTAATGGTGTCTTGGACGGCTTGCCTGTCTTCTTGCATGGTTTTTTGGGTTTGCAAGATATTTTTATTGATCGCTGTTTGCATGCGCCCTAATTCGTCATTAGATTTCGCTTCAACCAATTTAATACCGCTGGAATTGGCTTGATTGTTCAATAATTTGAAGAAATGAGATAAGGTGCTAGAAACGACTTCCAAACGATTGCTCACAATCGTTCGCATTAAGAGAGTGATCGCTATAATCAAGGCTAACACCATGATAGCGCTCGCTACAATCACCACAAAACGCACCGATCCTACTTGCTCATAGACCTTGTCTTTTTCAATGATTAAAGCGATCATCCAATTAAGATTGTCTTTACTTTCTGTTTTGCCTAGCATTTTAAAGGTTTCAACGGCTAAAAAATTTTCCTTATGGCTAAAGGGATCCAGGTATTCTAAAGTCGCTTTAGAGCCGTTTTCTAAAATTGCCAGCACTTCGTTGGTGGCTTTAGGCACGCTCTTATAAATTTCTGCGATAGATTTGTCTTGCAAACTCTTATTCGCGCTCAAAAGCACTTTACCCTTAACGCCAATTAAAAACAAATCGCTCCTGTTTTTAGTGATTTCATTACTGAAGCTGTCAATAGAAAAGAAAATCATCAAAGCCCCTACAGCCTCTTGAGTGTTTTCATTCAATAAAGGTAAAAGAATATCAACCCCATAAACTTCCGCCCCATTAGGCATTTTCCTATAATAAGGCAAGCTTTTAGAAATTTCTTTATTTTTCATCGCTTTTTGCGCTAAAGGGTTATTCCCCAATGACGGATTTTCCATTAATTTAATCGTATCGTTATCCCTTAAAAGCGTTAATCTTAAATCTTCTCTGTTTTTAAAAAATATGCTCACCCCAGCGACATGCGAATTGGCTAAAATGAAGTTTTTTAACAAGTGGATTTTGATTTCTCTTTTGGTGTCTTTAGGGAGCATTTCTTTGACAATGCCCATGCTCGTATAAGTGTTTTCCAAAACCCCTTGCACTTCCTTAACCTTAAAATGCAAACTATCTTGCATAGAACGCAAGGTGTTTTCTTTTAAAATCTCTTTCACCCTGCTGTTTAAGGACACCCCTAAAATGCTCACGCACACGATCACAATCAACGCCACCCACAATATGATTTTATTACCGATACTCAAACCTTTAGACAAAACACAACCTTACTATGATGAATTTTTTGCCCATTTGCGGCAAAATTTTAAACCGCATTATAGTATTATAAGCATAAATCCAAAATTAAACTGAATAAAAAAAAGCGATCAACCATTCTCATTAAAAAATTGTTTTAAGGTTGCATTCGCTCTTTTAGGGTATGCTACGACTTGAAATTATCCAAATATAAAAAGGAATCATTATGCCTTTTGTCCCCACGCGCTCTTTGAAAGAAAAAAAGATTGATTTTATTGAAGCAATATTAAACCCCAACGCCCCCAAAGGCGGGCTTTACACTTTAGAAAATTTTGAAACGCTAGAATGGCAAGATTGTTTGAATCTGAGCTATAACGAGCTAGTAGAATGCGTGTTTGAGCGGTTGGGTTTAGAGATTCCTAAGGGTTTATTGACAGACGCTTTAAAACGCTATGAAAATTTTGATAACCCTAAAAATCCAGCCCCTATTTTTGCACTCAATGAAAGGCTTTTTGTCCAAGAGCTCTACCATGGGCCTAGTTTGGCGTTTAAAGACATGGCGTTACAGCCTTTAGCGAGCTTGTTTTCTAATCTAGCGGTAGGGAAAAACGAAAAGTATTTAATGCTCGTTTCCACAAGTGGGGATACCGGCCCTGCGACTTTAGAAAGTTTGGCGGGCATGCCTAATGTTTTTGTGGTGTGTTTATACCCCAAAGATGGCACGAGTTTGGTCCAAAAACTCCAAATGGTTACCCAAAGCGCTAGCAATTTAAAGGTCTTTGGGATCAGTGGGGATTTTGATGATGCGCAAAATGCGCTCAAAAACCTTTTAAAAGACGATGATTTTAACGACGCTTTAAAAGCGCACCAATTAAAATTAAGCGTGGCTAATTCCGTGAATTTTGGGCGCATCGCTTTTCAAATCGTCTATCATATTTGGGGTTTTTTGGAATTGTATAAAAAAGGCGCGATCAATTCTAAAGAAAAAATCACCCTAGCCATACCCAGCGGTAATTTTGGGAACGCTTTAGGGGCGTTTTATGCCAAAAAAATGGGCTTGAATATCGCTAAAATCAAGGTCGTAACCAACAGCAATGATGTTTTAAGGGAGTTTATAGAGACAGGGCGTTACGATTTAACCCACCGCTCTTTAAAGCAAACTTTCTCGCCGGCTATGGATATTTTAAAAAGCTCTAATGTGGAAAGGGCGCTTTTTAGCCTTTTTGGGTTTGAACGCACGCTAGAATTGATGCAAGCTTTAGAAGAAGAGAAATTTTATGCCTTAAAGCCTAAAGAATTAGCCCTTTTACAGGAGCATTTTTCTTGCGCGAGTTGCTCAGATGAAGCCTGTTTGAAAACCATCCAAGAAGTTTATGCAGAGCACCAATACCTGATTGACCCCCACACCGCCACCGCTTTAAACGCTAGCTTGAAAACTAATGAAAAAACCCTTGTTTCTGCCACCGCCTCTTATGAAAAATTCCCTAGCACCACCCTTTTAGCCCTAAACGAGCAAAAAAAAGACGATAAAACCGCCCTAGAAGCGCTAAAAAACAACTACAATACCCCGGATAGCCAACGCCTTGATGACTTGTTTGAAAGAGGAATCAAACACCAAGAAGTTTTAAAACTCAATGAGATCAAATCTTCTATTCTTTTGTGGTTAGAAAGCCTACATTAAATCTTTTTTAAGCCCTTATTCCTGATAAAATCTTAATTTTAAGTCAAACTACACTATAATAAGGAAATTCTAAACGAAAATTAAACTGAATGAAAGGAGTTTGAATGAAAAAAATCGTTTTAGTAGCGATAGCCTTACTGATAAGTGGTTGCGCGAGCTATAAGATCACGCCTGAACATGTTACTTCCTATAATAATGGGATTCAAGTGATGACCTCCACGCAAGCCAAGTCTAAAGTCCAGCTAGAAATCGCTCAAAGCAAATTGAAAGGTTTGAATGAATCCCCCTTAGTGCTGTATGTAGCGGCGCAAGTTATAGAGGGAAATCCTGTGGTGTTTAGCCGTAAAGCCATTTCGGTGTCTATCAACCAAACGAATTTACCGGTCTTAAGCTTGAGACAGGTGATGAAATCCAGTTTTGATTTTGAGGGCATTTTACAAAGCTTTAATATCAGCGTGCCGACCGCCCCTATTGATAATATCAATATGATCACCCCGCCTATGTTTTATTACGGGCAAGGGAGTTTTTTAGCTTATAACGGCATGATGTATGGGGGAATGGGCATGTATGGGCCGGGCTTTGGCATGATGATGATGGATGATGTAGAAGAGCAAGAAGTCATGCAAGAAAGCCGCCAAGCTTTAAAAATCCTAGCGATCAATTATCTTAAAAACAACACCCTTAATGTTGAAGGTAAGGCTAGAGGAGGGTTTGTGGTAGTGGATACCAAAAACCTTAAAACCCCGGGCGTGGTGGTGGTTAAAGTCTTTTTAGAAGATGAAATCCACACCTTTAAAATTGATATTTCTAAGATGTGATCGTCTCCTTTAATAAAAGCCTTTGGGCCAATCCACCTAAAGGTTTTTTCTTAATTGGGTTAAAAACGATTGAACCTTACCCCTTTTTTTAGATTTTATTTGATGGTAAAAAGGGGAGAAAAGCCCAACAATTAAACCCCCCCCCCTTTTTTTTTGCGTTTATTTTTGAGAAGCTAAAAAATCTTGGATATTTTCTTTGGTTCTTTCCACCAAGGTTTTCAAGCTGTCGCTATACGCCCATGCGATATGGGGGGTTAAAAGCAATTTGTTTTGGATCTTTGGGTTCAAAAACGCATGATCTTTTTCAAAAGGCTCTTTCACAAACACATCGCTCGCGTAATACAAATCTTTGGTTTCTAAAGTTAAAGCCAAATCCTTTTCATTCACAATGCCCCCACGCCCCACATTGATTAAAATCGCCCCTTCTTTTAGGCTTTGCAATTCTTTCAGAGCGATTAAATCGCGCGTGCTTTCATTTAGGGGGGCATGAATGCTGATAATATCGCTTGTTGTGAGCAGATCTTTTAAGCTCAAGCGCTCATACTCTTCTTTTTTATCTTTAGGGGAATAATACACCACCTTTGCCCCGAAAGCTTGAGCGAGTTTGGCGACTCTTTTACCGATTGTGCCTAAACCAATAACCCCCCATTGACTCCCTTTAATAAGCCCCATTTTCATATCGCTAATGTGCGTAAAAATATCGCTTTGGCTATATTCCCCGCTTTTGCAATAACGATCGTAATCATTGATCCTCCCCAACAAAGACAACGCGCACGCTAAAGTGTGCTGGGCTACAGATTCTGTAGAATAAGCGCTCACATTTTTGACTTCTATGCCTAAAGCTTTCGCGCTTTTTATATCCACATTATCCGTGCCTGTAGCGGTGATGCAAATGAGTTTGAGTTTGGGCAATTGGCTTAAAATCTCTTGGGTGATAACGACTTTATTCAGCACTACAATCTCAGCGTCTTTGCAACGTTCAACGATTTGACTGGGCGAAGTAACCTCATAAAAATCAAAATCCGCTACTTCTTTTAAAACTTCTAGTGCTTTTAACCCCACGCTTTTAGCGTCTAATACCACGCCTTTTTTGAATGTTTTCATCTCTATACTCCTAGATTTAATTTTAAAGTTATATAATTAAACCACAAAATCCTTTTTTAAAAGAAACTAAACATGCCAAAACCCAAGAAAAACACCCTCCCCTGTAGCCTTTCTATCAAAATGTCTTATTTCATGCGCCTTCTCATTAAATGGCGCACCCGTTCTTTAAGCCATAAAATGATGACTCTAGTTCAAATTTTAAGTATTTTAGCCTTAGCGAGCAAGGCCAGTGAAGATTTAGAAGAGCAACTCAAAAAAATCAAAGACTACATTTATAGAACCCTAAACGCTAAAATCGCATCGGATGTGTATAACCGAGTGCTTATTTTAGTGAATGAATATTGCGCTAATGAAGAATTGTTTGATAAAGAGAGCGTTAAAATTTCAGATTTACTCATTCAAGACATTCAGCTTTACGCTTTAGTCGATGAAATGCTTAAAGAAGATAAATACCAGGTCCAGCACACCATTTTAAAGGGCATCATCAAGCGCAAATACGATGAAGCCTACTCGCTCAATAGCGAAGACAGGATTCTTTTAGAATACCAAGAACGCTTGCTAGAACCCTCATACGCGTCTTTTTCAAATAAAAAATTCAAATGATTTGAAAGCGTTACCCCACTTTTTAGGTTTTTATTGAAAAAGGGCTTTAAAATGAGCTAAAATGAGCGTTTCATTTGAAAATAAAGGGATTGAATGGCTTTTAAGGTGGTGCAAATTTGTGGGGGGCTTGGGAATCAAATGTTCCAATACGCTTTCGCTAAAAGTTTGCAAAAACACCTTAATACGCCCGTGCTATTGGATATTACTTCTTTTGATGGGAGTGATAGGAAAATGCAATTAGAGCTTTTCCCTATTGATTTGCCCTATGCGAGTGAAAAAGAAATCGCTATAGCTAAAATGCAACACCTCCCCAAGCTAGTAAGAGAGGCGCTCAAACGCATGGGGTTTGATAGGGTGAGCCAAGAAATCGTTTTTGAATACGAGCCTAAATTACTAAAGCCAAGCCGCTTGACTTATTTTTATGGCTATTTTCAAGATCCACGATATTTTGATGCTATATCCTCTTTAATCAAGCAAACCTTCACCCTACCCCCCCCCCCCGAAAATGGAAATAATAAAAAAAAAGAGGAAGAATACCACCGCAAGCTTGCTTTGATTTTAGCCGCTAAAAACAGCGTGTTTGTGCATATAAGAAGAGGGGATTATGTGGGGATTGGCTGTCAGCTTGGTATTGACTATCAAAAAAAGGCACTTGAGTATATGGCAAAGCGCGTGCCAAACATGGAGCTTTTTGTGTTTTGCGAAGACTTAACATTCACGCAAAATCTTGATCTTGGCTACCCTTTTATGGACATGACCACTAGGGATAAAGAAGAAGAGGCGTATTGGGATATGCTGCTCATGCAATCTTGCAAGCATGGCATTATCGCTAATAGCACTTATAGTTGGTGGGCGGCCTATTTGATAGAAAATCCAGAAAAAATCATTATTGGCCCCAAACACTGGCTTTTTGGGCATGAAAATATCCTTTGTAAGGAATGGGTGAAAATAGAATCCCATTTTGAGGTGAAATCCCAAAAGTATAACGCTTAAAGTGGCTTTAAAAAAGGCTTATTGGAAATTCAAATCTTTGATTTTAGATCGGATTTCTTTATAGCGAGCGTCTAATTCTATTTTTCTGTTCATGGATATTTTGATAAATTCGCTTTCTTTTTCTATGCCGATAAATTCCCTTTTCAAAAGATTGGCCGCAATGCCTGTGGTGGAGCTCCCGCTAAAAGGATCGCCAATGAGGGAATCTTCATCGCTCGCCATTAAAAGCAAGCGCACCAACAAAGTGAGGGGTTTTTGAGTGGGGTGCTTGCCATTTGCTTTTTCCCAAGGAGCGATCGCTGGGAAATTCCACACATCACGCATTTGTTTATTATTATTGATCTTTTTTAAAACCTCATAGTTAAAAACATGCTTGTGTTTGCGGCTTTTCCTCGCCCAAATGATTTGCTCAGCCGAATGCGTCAAATAACGGCAGCTAAAATTGGGCGGGGGGTTGGTTTTTTGCCAAGTGATGAGGTTTAAAATCTTAAAATCCAATTTTTGTAAAATACGCCCCAAAGAAAAGATATTGTGGTAAGTCCCGCTGATTAAAAGGCTTCCTGTGTTTTTTAAAGCCTTTTTGGCGTTGTTTATCCACTGGTGATTAAATTCATCAATACCATTAATCCCATCTTCTTTATCCCAATCGCCTTTATTGACGCTCACGATTTTACCGCTTTGTATGCTTAAGCCGTCATTAGAAAGGAAATAAGGCGGATCGGCAAAAATCAAATCAAAAGCATTTTCAAATTGGGGCAACACCTCATTACAATCCCCTTGATAAAGGGTGAAAAGCTGGTCTTGGCTTTTAAAAATGGGGCGTGCGATTTCATTAGAATGCGCGATTACCATTTTTGCGCCTTTGATATAAAATCATTTACATTGCTCAAATTGTAGATTTCTACAGATTTGTAAGCTTCTTGGAGTTTGCTTTTAGCGTCCAGCCAACCTATGCCATCGGTTATCCAAATAAATTCGTAATTGGGGAATGCTTCAAATTTTAAAGCTAAGTCTTGATAGGATCTTGCGACCTCATTAAGCTTACTCCCACTAATAGTATAAAAATTAGCTTCTATAAAGTAAGTTTTATCTTTACCACAAACAACAAAATCAAATTTTTTAGTATCATTTCCAAAAGCCTGGCGTAAATCCTCAAATTCTCTAATATCTACTTGTTCTTTAAAATTTAATTGAGCTTGGGCAAAAAGACCGCTAATATGATTTTCCATAGCCTTTCCGCTACGATTTTTTCTCGCATTGCTATCAAGCCCCACTTCTATACCAAAAACAAAATCATTTAAATCTTTAATATCTCTGTTGCAAAAAATTTGCTCCAACCCCGTTTGACGAATAAACTCATAAACTTTTTCATCATTTTCAAAATAAGAATATAGGGGGTAAAAAATGCCATTAGCATCAAGCACTATATCATCTTTATCCCTCACAGCAATGAGAATATTTAAAACATTAAAAGCTTTTGGGTATTCTTTAAAAAGTGTTTTAATGCAATTTTTAAGCTCTTTTGTATCTTTCCCCAATAAAAAATTCAAGTGGTTTAAAGCGATACTTGTTTCATTTTTATTTTTGAGACACTTTTGCCAATCGGTGAAAAAATCTAAAGTCCTATTGCTTGTCTTAAGGCTTTTTAAAAAAGTATCAAAGGGCAGATGGTTTTTCATTTTTACTCCGTTTTAATGTCTTTCTTTAATTATATATTTTTTGCACTTTACAACCCTTATAGGGTTTAGGCTGGGTGTCTCTCTTCACCCAACCTAAATTTTGTATTTGTAAAATCTGTAAAAGGAGTGTCGTAAAAGGAATGCTTAGAAACTATATGTCTCTCGTTAATACATTCTAAACAAAAAGTTTTTAAAGGCAAAAAGGCTGGCGGACAGGGAGGGATTCGAACCCTCGGTAACCTTGACGGCTACGCATCCTTAGCAGGGATGTGGTTTCAGCCAACTCACCCACCTGTCCTTCAAAAAGTAGAATTATAGTAAAAATAAGTTAAAATAAACCTTAAACTTTAATGGTTTCTAAACAAAACTAAGGGCTTTTATATTACAATCTCAAATTATGGATTAATAAAACTTAAAGGATAACACCATGCAATACGCGCTATTATTTCCAGGGCAAGGCTCGCAATGTATAGGAATGGGAAAATCGTTCTATGAAAGCCACGCCCTAGCTAAAGAATTGTTTGAAAGGGCTTCTAACGCGCTTAAAGTGGATATGAAAAAAACGCTTTTTGAAGAAAATGAGCTTTTAAAAGAGAGCGCTTACACCCAGCCTGCCATTTATTTAGTGAGCTATATCGCTTATCAGTTACTCAACAAGCAAGCAAATGGGGGGTTAAAACCCGTTTTCGCTTTAGGGCATTCGCTCGGCGAAGTGAGTGCGGTGTCTTTGAGCGGGGCGTTAGATTTTGAAAAAGCCCTTAAACTCACGCACCAAAGAGGCAAAATGATGCAAGAAGCGTGCACGAATAAAGACGCTTCTATGATGGTCGTTTTGGGCGTTTCTGAAGAGAGCCTTTTAAGCTTGTGTCAAAGAACCAAAAATGTGTGGTGCGCGAATTTCAATGGCGGCATGCAAGTGGTTTTAGCCGGGATTAAAGACGATTTGAAAGCCCTAGAGCCGACTTTAAAGGAAATGGGGGCTAAAAGAGTGGTTTTTTTAGAAATGAGCGTGGCGAGCCATTGCCCTTTTTTAGAGCCTATGATTTTTAAATTCCAGGAATTGCTAGAAAAAAGCCTAAAAGATAAATTCCATTTTGAAATCATCTCCAATGCGACTAACGAAGCGTATCATAACAAAGCCAAAGCCGTTGAATTATTGAGCTTGCAACTCACTCAGCCGGTGCGTTATCAAGACTGCGTGAAATCTAACAACGACCGAGTGGATGTTTTTTTTGAATTAGGCTGTGGGAGTGTGTTAAAGGGGCTTAACAAGCGCTTAAGCAACAAGCCTACCATAAGCGTGGGGGACAATAAAGGGCTTGATGAAGCCATTGAGTTTTTAGAAGAATACGTGTGATTGGGAGAAAATGGTGCAAAAAATTGGCATTTTAGGGGCGATGAGAGAAGAAATAACCCCTATTTTAGAATTGTTTGGCGTGGGTTTTGAAGAGATCCCTTTAGGGGGGAATGTTTTCCATAAAGGCGTTTATAATGATAAAGAAATCATTGTCGCTTATAGCAAGATTGGCAAGGTGCATTCCACCTTAACCACAACGAGCATGATTTTAGCGTTTGGCGTTCAAAAGATGCTTTTTAGCGGGGTGGCTGGAAGTTTAGTTAAAGATTTAAAAATCAATGATTTGTTAGTGGCTACTCAATTAGTCCAGCATGACGTGGATTTGAGCGCGTTTAACCACCCTTTAGGGTTCATCCCAGAAAGCGCGATTTTTATTGAAACGAGCGAAAGTTTAAACGCTTTGGCTAAAAAAGTCGCTAATGAGCAGCATATCGCGCTCAAAGAAGGCGTCATCGCATCAGGCGATCAGTTTGTCCATAGCAAAGAAAGGAAAGAATTTTTAGTTAGCGAATTTAAGGCGAGCGCGGTGGAAATGGAGGGGGCGAGCGTGGCGTTTGTGTGCCAAAAATTTGGCGTGCCATGCTGTGTGCTAAGGAGCATTAGCGATAACGCTGATGAGGAAGCTAACATGAGCTTTGATGCGTTTTTAGAAAAAAGCGCTCAAACTTCAGCGAAATTCTTAAAAAGCATGGTAGATAAGCTTTAGGGCTTGTTTTTACCAAACGCAAACAATTAAAACCCTATTTTTTAAAAAATGGGGGTTTTAAATTTTATTTTAAACTCATTTTATAATTAGAATTTAAGCTATTTTTTAGTAAAATAACAAAGGATTAGGTGTATCTTATCTTATGGATCTAGCTTTTGATTGAAAGCATGGGTTCTTATTTTATGGAGTCTCCAATGAAAAAGAAAGCTAACGAAGAAAAAGCCCCCAAAAGAGCTAAACAGGAAGCCAAAACAGAAGTCGCACAAGAAAATAAAGCCAAAGAAAACAATAAAACCAAAGAGAGCAAAATTAAAGAAGCTAAAGCGAAAGAACCTGTTCCTGTTAAAAAGCTTAGTTTTAATGAGGCGTTAGAAGAATTGTTCGCCAATTCCTTAAGCGATTGCGTTTCTTATGAGTCTATCATTCAAATCAGCACGAAAGTCCCCACTCTAGCCCAAGTCAAAAAAATCAAAGAATTGTGCCAAAAATACCAAAAGAAATTGGTCAGCTCTTCAGAATACGCTAAAAAACTCAATGCGATTGACAAGATTAAAAAAACCGAAGAAAAGCAAAAAGTTTTAGATGAAGAATTAGAAGATGGCTATGACTTTTTGAAAGAAAAGGATTTTTTAGAGTGGAGCAGGAGCGATAGCCCGGTGCGCATGTATTTGCGTGAAATGGGGGATATAAAACTTTTAAGCAAAGATGAAGAGATTGAATTGAGCAAGCAAATCCGCTTGGGTGAAGACATTATCTTAGACGCGATTTGCTCGGTGCCGTATTTGATTGATTTTATCTATGCGTATAAAGACGCTTTAATCAATCGTGAAAGAAGGGTTAAAGAGCTTTTCAGGAGCTTTGATGATGACGATGAAAATAGCGTGAGCGATTCTAAAAAAGATGATGACAGCGAAGAAGATGAAGAAAACGAAGAAAGGAAAAAAGTCGTTTCTGAAAAAGACAAGAAGCGTGTAGAAAAGGTTCAAGAAAGCTTTAAAGCCCTAGACAAGGCTAAAAAAGAATGGCTTAAAGCCCTTGAAGCCCCCATAGATGAAAAAGAAGACGAATTGGTGCGTTTATTGACTCTAGCCTACAAACGCCAAACGCTCAAAGACAGACTCTATGATTTAGAGCCTACTAGCAAACTGATTAATGAATTAGTCAAAACGATGGAGACCACTTTAAAAAGCGGCGATGGGTTTGAAAAAGAGTTGAAACGCTTGGAATACAAACTGCCCTTATTCAATGACACTCTCATCGCCAACCATAAAAAAATCCTTGCTAATATCACCAACATGACTAAAGAAGACATTATCGCTCAAGTGCCAGAAGCGACTATGGTGAGCGTGTATATGGATCTTAAAAAGCTTTTTTTGACTAAAGAAGCGAGCGAAGAAGGCTTTGATCTAGCCCCTAACAAGCTAAAAGAAATTTTAGAGCAAATCAAAAGAGGGAAATTGATTTCCGATCGCGCTAAAAACAAAATGGCTAAATCCAATTTAAGGTTGGTAGTGAGCATCGCTAAACGATTCACGAGCAGAGGCTTACCTTTCTTGGATTTGATTCAAGAGGGCAATATCGGCTTGATGAAAGCAGTGGATAAGTTTGAGCATGAAAAGGGCTTCAAGTTTTCTACCTATGCGACCTGGTGGATCAAGCAAGCCATCAGCAGAGCCATAGCCGATCAAGCCCGCACTATCCGCATCCCCATTCACATGATTGACACGATTAATCGCATCAATAAAGTCATGCGCAAACACATTCAAGAAACCGGCAAAGAGCCTGATTTAGAAGTGGTGGCTGAAGAAGTGGGGCTTTCGTTAGATAAAGTGAAGAATGTGATTAAGGTGACTAAAGAGCCTATCAGTTTGGAAACCCCAGTCGGCAATGATGATGACGGCAAATTTGGGGATTTCGTGGAAGATAAAAATATCGTTAGTTCCATTGATCACATCATGCGCGAAGATTTAAAAGCGCAAATTGAAAGCGTTTTGGATCAGTTGAACGAGCGAGAAAAAGCGGTGATCCGCATGCGTTTTGGGCTTTTAGACGATGAAAGCGATCGAACTTTAGAAGAAATCGGTAAGGAGTTGAATGTTACTAGAGAAAGGGTGCGCCAGATTGAAAGCTCTGCGATTAAAAAATTAAGAAGCCCGCAATACGGGCGCATTTTAAGAAACTATTTGCGCATTTGACATTAAGGTTCTCTAAAGCATGCGTTATTTTCTTGTAGTTTTCTTGTTTTTGTTTGTGGGTTGCATGAAAAAGGATTTCACGCTCAAAGATTTATCCTTGCCCCAAGAGGCTTCAAGCTATCTTGCAAACTCTCAAAATGGCAGTCATAATAACCAAAGCATTGACCCCCAAGCGTTAAGAGAAAATCTAAAAGAGAACTATCTCAAAGCGTGGTATTCCCCATGGCTAGATGCGAAAATCAAAAGCAATAAAAAAGAAGTGTTTTGGATCCTTAAGGAAATGAATAAATCCACCGGTTATGGCGAAGATCTAAAACCCAACGCAAAAGCTTTCAATGATGAGCTTATTAAAAGCATGGATATTGAGCATTACCCGAGCGCTAAGATTAAGGCTGTTGTGGTGCGAGATAGCGATGTGAGGGCTGTGCCTACTAACAAACCTTATTATCTTTCTCCAAAAGGCTACCCTTTTGACAGGTATCAAAATTCGCTGATTTTTCAAGGCACACCGGTTTTAGTCACGCATTTTAATCTAGATAAAACTTACGCCCACATTCAGAGCAGTTTTGTTTATGGCTGGATTAAAGTTAGCGATTTAGCCTACATGCGCGATAAAGACATAGAGCTTTTAACCAAGCTTAAAAACTATGTTATGCCTATAAAAGATAAAATCCCCCTTTATACAGACTATGGGGATTTTTACACCAACGCCAGAGTGGGCGAATTGTTCACTCTCATCCCCCAAAGTCAAAAAACACCTCAAAACCCCCAAAAAAAGGAATTGAAAGCCTATGGTTTTTTGAGAGACGCTAAGGGTTATGCAGATTTACAAAGCGTGATCTTAGATGAAAAGGATTTTTTTGTTTTCCCTAAGGCTTTTAACAGCGAGAACATGGCGTATTTTATAGACACCATGCTAGGGCAAAAATACGGCTGGGGGGGGCTATTAGGTAACAGGGATTGCTCGGCTTTCACTAGGGATAGTTTTGCTAATTTTGGTATTTTGCTCCCCAGAAATTCCTACGCGCAAAGCCGTTATGCGAACAATTATGTGGATTTAAGCTCTATGAAAGCCAAAGAAAAAGAAGACTACATCCTTAAAAACGCCACGCCTTTTGGAACGCTCATCTATTTAAAAGGGCATATCATGCTCTATTTAGGCGCATACAACCATCAAGCGATAGTCGCTCACAGCATTTGGTCGGTGCAAACCCAAAAGCATTTTAAAACCTTGAGCCATAAAATAGGAGGCGTGGTGATCACTTCATTATGGTTAGCCGAAGAACATAATGGGGCGTTTTCTAAAAAGAAATTATTGATTGACAGGGTGCTTGGAATGAGCGATTTGAAAGATTTTGTCAATAAAACTTCAAGCCCTTTGAATGCGAATTGATTTTCTTATACTATGATTACGATTTATCAATTTAAAACATTTGGAGAAAGACAATGAGTATGGAATTTGATGCTGTTATTATTGGAGGTGGGGTTTCAGGGTGTGCGACCTTTTATACTTTAAGCGAATACAGCTCTTTAAAACGCGTGGCTATCGTGGAAAAATGCTCTAAATTAGCTCAAATCAGCTCCAGCGCTAAAGCTAATTCGCAAACCATTCATGATGGCTCTATTGAAACGAATTACACTCCTGAAAAAGCTAAAAAAGTGCGTTTGAGCGCTTATAAAACCAGACAATACGCGCTCAATAAAGGCTTGCAAAATGAAGTGATTTTTGAAACCCAGAAAATGGCTATAGGCGTGGGCGATGAAGAATGCGAGTTCATGAAAAAACGCTATGAATCCTTTAAAGAAATCTTTGTAGGGTTGGAAGAATTTGACAAACAAAAGATTAAAGAATTAGAGCCTAATGTGATTTTAGGGGCTAATGGCATAGACAGGCATGAAAACATTGTCGGGCATGGTTATCAAAAAGATTGGAGCACCATGAATTTTGCGAAGTTGAGTGAAAACTTCGTTGAAGAAGCTTTAAAATTAAAGCCCAACAACCAGGTGTTTTTGAATTTCAAAGTGAAAAAGATTGAAAAACGCAACGACACTTACGCCGTAATTTCAGAAGACGCTGAAGAAGTGTATGCTAAATTCGTGCTAGTCAATGCCGGCTCTTACGCTTTACCTTTGGCTCAGAGCATGGGCTATGGCCTAGATTTAGGGTGCTTGCCTGTGGCGGGTAGCTTTTATTTTGTGCCGGATTTATTAAGGGGTAAGGTTTATACCGTTCAAAACCCCAAACTCCCTTTTGCAGCCGTACATGGCGACCCTGATGCTGTCATTAAGGGTAAAACGCGCATCGGGCCTACCGCTTTAACGATGCCTAAATTAGAGCGCAACAAATGCTGGCTCAAGGGCATTAGCTTGGAATTGTTGAAAATGGATTTGAATAAAGATGTGTTTAAGATCGCGTTTGATTTGATGAGCGATAAAGAAATCCGTAATTATGTGTTTAAAAACATGGTTTTTGAATTGCCTATTATCGGTAAAAGGAAATTTTTAAAAGACGCTCAAAAAATCATCCCCTCTCTTAGTCTAGAAGATTTAGAATACGCTCATGGTTTTGGCGAAGTGCGCCCGCAAGTTTTAGACAGAACCAAGAAAAAACTGGAATTAGGCGAAAAAAAGATTTGCACCCATAAAGGCATCACTTTCAACATGACCCCATCTCCAGGCGCGACGAGCTGCTTGCAAAACGCCCTTGTGGATTCCCAAGAAATCGCTGCGTATTTGGGCGAGAGCTTTGAATTAGAACGCTTTTATAAAGACTTATCCCCAGAAGAATTGGAAAATTAAAAACGCATGCAAAACGAACAAGAAGCCCGAGAAATCGCTAAAAAAGCCGTTCAAATCGTGTTTTTTTTAGGGATTGTGGTGGTGCTTTTGATGATGATAAACCTTTACATGCTCATCAATCAAATCAACGCGAGCGCTAAAATGAGCCAACAAATCAAAAAGATAGAAGAAAGGCTTAATCAAGGGCAAAAATAAAGGCTTTGGCTTATTAAATATGAGTAACAAAATTAAAAAATGCTCAAAGGTATTTTTTAAAATAAATACAATAAAAGAGCTTGCATAAGCAAGTGATAGCCTCTTTAAAAGCAGTCTTTTGGGGTTAGGGGGTTTTTAGTTGGGGGTTGTAGGGGGAGAGTTATTTCAAAATACCCCCCTATCCTCTTAAGGAAATGGGTTTTACTTAAGAAATGGGTTTTACCATAAAATCAAAAGCAATCAAACAAATTTTTTAAAAAACCCTATCTTCAAACTTTAAACTTTCCTTAAATTCAGCAGTATTTAAGTTTATTTCCTTATAATGGGTGCTTTAATTTTATCAAAGGATTCTCATGACAAAGACTGCTAAAGTCAATGACATCGTTCGTGATTGGGTCGTTTTAGACGCTAAAGACAAAGTTTTTGGCCGCTTGATCACTGAAATCGCTGTGCTTTTAAGAGGGAAACACCGCCCTTTTTACACCCCTAATGTGGATTGTGGGGATTTTGTGGTGGTTATCAACGCCAATAAGGTTAAATTTTCAGGCATGAAATTAGAAGATAAAGAGTATTTTACCCATTCAGGTTATTTTGGCAGTACCAAGAGCAAGACTCTCCAAGAGATGCTAGAAAAAACCCCTGAAAAGCTCTACCACTTAGCCGTTAGGGGCATGCTCCCTAAAACGAAATTAGGGAAAGCGATGATTAAAAAACTCAAAGTTTATCGTGATGATAAGCACCCTCACACCGCACAAACTAGCAAAAAGGACGCTAAATGAGAAAAATCTATGCTACCGGTAAAAGAAAAACCGCTATCGCTAAAGTGTGGCTCACTCCGGGTAAAGGCGAATTGAGTATCAATGAGCAAAGCCTGAATCAATGGTTAGGTGGGCATGAGGCCATTAAAATGAAAGTCATGCAACCTTTACTTTTAACCAAACAAGAGCAATCTGTGGATATTAAAGCGGTGGTTTTTGGTGGGGGCTACTCAGCGCAAGCGGAAGCCTTAAGGCATGGCATTTCTAAAGCTTTGAACGCTTATGATATTGCTTTTAGAGCCATTTTAAAACCTAAGGGCTTGCTCACCAGAGATTCAAGGGTGGTTGAACGCAAAAAATATGGTAAAAGAAAGGCCAGAAGAAGCCCACAATTCTCTAAAAGGTAATTTTTATTTCTTTTTCTCTTCTTTGGGGGAGTTTTGGAGGGCTTTGGCTCTCCTTTATTTTCTGCTTTTTTATTCTCTTTTTTGTTCTCTCTTTTTTATTAAAATTTCAAAATAATGTATAATAATCATTCTCTATCAATTCGTTTTAAAAGGGCAAAGAGAATGAAATCTACAAGAATTGGTTCTAAAATCGTCATGATGGTGTGTGCGGTTGTTATTGTCATTAGCGCTGTTATGGGCGTTATTATCAGCTACAAGGTTGAAAGCGTGTTGCAAAGCCAAGCCACAGAATTGTTGCAAAAAAAGGCTCAGTTAGTCAGTTTTAAAATTCAAGGCATCATTAAGCGCATTTTTATTGGCGCTAACACCCTTGAAAAATTTTTAAGCGATGAAAATAGCGCTATCAACGACACCCTAAAAAGACGCATGCTCTCTGAGTTTTTGCTGGCAAACCCTCATGTGTTATTGATTAGCGCGATTTATACGAATAATAACGAACGAATTATCACTGCCATGAGCATGGATTCAAAAATCGCCTACCCTAATACCGCGCTCAATGAAAACATGATTAATCAAATCCATTCGCTCAAAAGTATAACCCGTTCAGATCCCTATTATAAAGAGGTTAATGGCGATAAAATCTATGGCATGGATATTACCCTCCCCCTAACGGGTAAAAATCAAAATGTGATAGGCGCGCTGAATTTCTTTTTAAACATTGACGCTTTTTATACCGATGTGGTAGGCAAGAAAAAGAGCAACACCTTTTTAATGGGGAAAGATGGCAGGCTTTTAATCAACCCTAATCGTGAGATCCAAGATAAGATTTTAAGCGCTATCAATCCAGATAGAAGAGTCGCTAAGGCTGTGGAGTATTATGACAAAAACGAAGCGGGCACTTTGAGCTACCATTCATTGAGCGGGAATACAGAAACCTTTTTAGCCATACAGCCCTTTGATTTTTTTGAAGAAAAAGGGAATAACGGCAATCATTGGCGTTGGGCAATTGGGAAATATGTCAATAAATCTTTAGTCTTTAAAGAAGCGACAAACACCAAATTCATTATTATCACCACTTTGATTTTAGGCGTGCTGGTGTTAGCCTTTTTAGTCTTTATCATCGTTTCTAATCTCATAACCAAACGCATCAGTAGGGTCAATAACACCCTAAATGATTTTTTCAACTTGCTCAATAACCCCAAAAATAACCATGCCATAAGCCTAACGCCCCCAAGCGCTTATGATGAAATCGGGCAAATGCAAGCTTCTATCAATGAAAATATCCTTAAAACCCAAGAAAACATTCAAGCCGATAATAAAGCCATTCAAAACAGCATTGAAGTGGCTAATTTTGTGGAAAGTGGGGATTTCACGCAAGAAATCGCATGCGTGCCTAAAAATAAAGATTTGCAAGCTTTAAGAAACACGATTAATAGCATTATCCAGTATTTCCGCAACCAAATTGGCGCCAATATTGAATCCCTAAATAACGCCCTAGAGCATTATAAAAACCTGGATTTCACCCACCACATCCAAGATCCTAAAGCCAACATGGAAAAAGCGCTCAACACTTTAGGGCAAGAAATTTCTAGCATGCTTAAAGCTTCTTTAGGGTTTGCGAACGCGCTCAATCATGAATCCAAAGATTTAAAAACTTGCGTGGATAATTTGACCAAAACCGCCCACAAACAAGAAAGGAGCCTGAAAAACACTACCCAATCCTTAGAAGAAATCACTAATATTATCACAACCATTGATTCTAAAAGCCAAGAGATGATCTCTCAAGGCGAAGACATTAAAAGCGTGGTGGATATGATTAGAGATATCGCTGATCAAACGAATTTATTAGCCCTAAACGCCGCTATTGAAGCCGCAAGAGCTGGCGAGCATGGCAGAGGCTTTGCGGTGGTGGCTGATGAAGTGAGGAAACTCGCTGAAAGGACGCAAAAATCCCTCAGCGAAATTGAAGCCAATATTAATATTTTAGTTCAAAGCATTGCCGATAACGCTGAGTCTATCAAAATGCAAAACAAGGGCGTAGAAAACATCCACAATTCCATTAACGCTTTGCAACAAGATGTGCAGGATAATTTGACTATCGCTAATTATTCTTTACAAGTCAGCACTAAAATTGATGGGATCTCCCAAGATATTTTAGAAGATGTGAGCAAGAAGAAATTTTAATTTTGAGCGTCTAAAATGTGAAACCGCCCCCTTTTTCTAAAGCAAGGGGTTTTTTTAACTAAAGCACTCCTAACGAACGCTAGTGCGAAAGACTCTTTAAGGTCTGCATGGGCATTTCTTACCCTAAAAAGACTAGAGGTATTTTGTTAGCTTGAATATAGCCTAAGCGCTTACATCTTGCACCCTAAAGGACGGAGTTTTTTGCGCTAGTTTGATAATAAAAAGCTTTGGTTGGATTTTAAAAAGCGTTCTTAAGGGGAGTTAGTTGGGGGTTAAAGGGGGGTATTCAATTGCCAAAGTATCCCCCTATCCCCCTTAAAAGAATTATAAATAAAAATATTAAGTTTTGGCTATCACTCTTTGATGTTGGGGTTTAATCTCAATTCCCCATATCGCCACCCATATCCCCCATGTCTCCCATATCGCCACCCATGTCGTCGTTCATGTCCCCCATATCGCCCATGTCATCGTTGCTATTACCCATGTCATCGTTCATATCGTTGGCGTTGTTCATGTCATCGCCCATGTCGTTGCCGTTGCTCATGTCGTCATTAGCGTTACCCGCATCATCGTTGCCGTTGTTCATGTTGCTCATATCATCAGTGTTACCGGTATCCGTATTGCCGGTGTCTGTGTTGCCGGTATCCGCGTTATTCATATCGCCGGTATTGTTGCCGCTAGCATCTTTATCATCAGTGGGGGTGTCGTTTGCGTTGCCGGTGTCAGTGGTGTTAGTGTCCATGTGATCATCGTTGTGATCATCGTTGGTGGCGTTGTTAGGGTTTATGAGTGCGTTACCCCCTTGATCTTTGCTGTCATTTGCATGGGTGTTGTCCATGTTGTTAATAGGCGTTTGTTGCGCAGGTTGTTGCATAGGGTTACTCATCGCATCATTCAAATCGTCTCTGTCATCGCCATCAATTTTCAAACTCCCGTCCAAATAATTCCCCACCACATCGCTGCTATGGCTTAATTGTTGCACGCTGTCTAGGGCTTTATCCACTTGGGCTTGTTGCTCGCTTGAAAGCCCTTTTTGATCTTTTAAGTCGTTGTCTAGTTGGTTCAAGTTATTGTCTAATTTGTCTCTCACTTCCATAGCTTTATTGACCACTGAATCAATCTTACTAGGGATCGCCCCATCTTGCTTCATTTCTTTGATTTGCCCCACTAAATGGTTAAGCTCTTTGGCTTGAGAAGTTATCGCATCCACGCTTTTAGTGGGCATGGCTTTAGTGTGGAAAAGCGAATTGTCTTTGAGCATGCGGCTGTTGTCTAAATTGACTAAAGCGCTATTCAAGCGGTTGGTTTGAATGCCTTTGCTGAATTTGGGATCACGATAAAAGCTCATAAGATTTGCCTGCTGTAAGGATTTATCGTCTTTATCGTCTCTGTCATCATCAGTAGGCGTATCAAGTTGGTTAATGGAAGCGTCATGGTCTAAAATCTCTTCTTGATCGAGCGCATACATGTAATTTTCTAACATCAAGTAGTCTTGAACTTGCATCATGAAAAACATGTTAGGGTAGAAACCATACATGCCATCATAAAAGTCATAAAAATCATACATGCCCATGCCATACATGCCATACATACCATAATAAGGGCTATAGTAAGAGTTGTAATAGTTGTTACTCCTGTAATAAGGGCTTTGAGCCTTTTCATTCTCTTGTTGTTTTTTAAGATACGCCCCTACCACACTCAAATCAGCGAGCATCTTTTGAGCCGTTTTTTGATCTTTTAAAGAAATGCCTAAGGGGATATAAATACCGGTGCGGTAGCTATAAAAAGAATCCCTAGCGATGATTTTAAGGCAATATTTCAAATTTTTTTGCAATTTTAGGGCTTGCCTTAAACGCGCATGCGCTCTAAAATTCCCCAAGATGCCGGAGTTAAAACGCATTTTTTCCACTAGCGCGCTGAATTTTTTCGCATCGCCATTAGCCGCATTGATATAGTTTAAAGCAGTAGCTCCCCACTCTTTGGTGCTGCTTTTATAACCCCCAAAATTCACTATTTTTGGCGTTAATTCCCCTTTTAATTGCGAATCTTTTAAGTCAAACAACGCCCTATTCACGCTGATAGCGTTTAAACTGAGTGTCATTATAAAAAGTATTTTTATAGCTTTCATTGATAACCTTAAAAAATATCTCTTGCGAGCATTATAGACTATTTTTAGAAATCAAAATGGCTTTTGAAAACAAGCCAAAGTAAAAAATCAAATCCCAAAACAAAAGGTTCTGTTTTAAACGCTTCTTTAGTTTTTAAAAAACTTTCTTAAACAAAAACCTAACCCCCCCAACACAACAAAACAAACATCGCAAAAAAAAGAAAAAAGAAACCAACAGAGAGAAAACCCTCTATTGGAAAGAAGAAAAAGGCTTAGAAGTTGATCATGTAGTTGAAATAGATAGAGAAGTTCCTTTTATAGAACACATCTACCGATCCATCTACGCCTCTTTCTTTATAGAATTGGTTGGTGAATAAAGGCAATTTAAAGCCCACTTCAATCCCGCTGTGTTTAGAAAAATTGCTCCTGAAACCAAATTCCACAGGCATTTGGAAATAGCTCGTGTTCATGCTCGCTGAACAGCCGGCGGTGTTGTTGCAAATGTGCATTTGAGATTTCAAGTAGCTCTCTCCTTGAACGATAAACGAATCCCCTCCTAACCCAAAGCCCACGAACAACCCTGCTGTGTTATAGCCCTCTTTACTTTCATAGAAGTTATAGAGCGCATCAAAGCCCACGCCATAAGTGAAGTTATTCACTTGAGACGCGCCCTCCATGATTCCAAGCTGGCTCCCCACAAAGCTTAAATTCGCATGGTTATAGCTGTAGTATCCATAAGACCTAAAGCCAAAGCGTTTGGTTTTGCCAAAGAACCACTTATACCCTGCCATCGCATCTACCCCATACATTTGCCCGTAATTATTGGTGTTGATCACGCTTTGCGTTTCTTGGGCTGGAGCTGTTTGATTGCTGCCAAACATTGAAGTGTCTATCGGGGTGTTATTGTTAGCACCTGGGGTGCGGGTGGTGTTTTGGTTTTCTAAATTAGAATATTGAAACCCCCCTCCTAAAAACGCACCGCTTTTTTCTGCCATAGACACACTAAAGGCTAATGCCATACCTAAAAAAACCTTTTTCATTTAAAACTCCTTAATGTGAGAAATCCTAAGGATTTCTTTTTTTATTGCATTCATGCTATGGCGCAAAAATATAGGGGATCATCAAAATTTGAGAGTTGTCCTTGAATACATTCGCTTCTACAGAATACAATTCGCTCTTACAAATATTAAGCTTTTGAGTTATATCACAAAAAAGTGAATTTTTCGTTAAGAATGGGTTAAATAAATCGTTTTATTTTTTAAAAATGTATTTATATATATAAAGAATTTAAAATTATATTTAATTATATTTTATGGAAGCTTTTACGCTGTTTTTGTGTGGGGCGAAAATTTAGAGCTTTTAGGGTTTTTGGTCGTAGTGGGTGGCTATCTTAAAAAATGCTTGAGTGTTTTATCGCTTTTGTCGTATCGTTTGATGGTAAAAATCCTATTCAAACTGGCTTTGAGCATGAGCGATTAAAGGGTTGATCACTTCATCTAAATTCCCTGAAAGCATGATTTCTTCTAAACTATACAGAGTTAAATTGATTCTATGCTCGCTCAAGCGGTTTTGCGGGTAATTATAAGTGCGGATCCTTTCACTCCTGTCCCCACTACCCACTTGCTCCTTTCGGTCTTTGGCGTTAGCGAGTTGCTGCTCTTCAATTTGTTTTTCATAAAGGCGCGCTTTTAAGATTTTTAGGGCTTTATCCTTGTTTTTATGCTGGGATTTTTCATCTTGCATGCTCACGCTGATATTAGTGGGAAGGTGCGTGATGCGCACCGCAGAGTCTGTGGTATTGACGCATTGCCCCCCATGCCCGCCAGCGCGAAACACTTCAATCTTTAAATCGTTAGGGTTGATAGAAACTTCCACATCATCCACTTCAGGCATGATCGCTACTGTGATAGCGGAAGTGTGGATGCGCCCTTGAGATTCTGTTTCAGGGACTCTTTGGACTCGATGCGTGCCTGCTTCAAATTTGAGCCTTGAATACACGCCCCTACCCTTAATCAAAGCGATGATTTCTTTATAGCCCCCTACGCTGTTTTCGCTAGAGCTCACTATCTCTACTTTCCATTTTTTCAAATCCGCATAACGGCAATACGCCTTAAACAAATCCCCTACAAAAATGCCCGCTTCATCGCCCCCCGTGCCGGCCCTTAATTCTAAATAAATGTTTTTATCGTCGTTAGGATCTTTGGGGATAAGGAGTTGCTTAATGGCGGTTTCTAGATCGCTTTTTTTGATTTCTAAAATTTTTAACTCTTCTTTAGCCAGTTCGCTCAATTCCTTGTCTTCTAAAAGCTCTTTATTTTCTTTGATATTCTCTAAAACGCTCAAATACTCTTTACTCGCTACAGAGATTTCTTCAATGGAGCTTTGCTCTTTGCTCAATTCGGTGAGTTTTTTAATATCGCTAACCACTTCAGCACTAGAAAGCAACGCTGTGAGTTCGTCGTATCGTTTGAGAATAGAAGAAAGCTTTTCAGCTAGAATAGACATGCAAGACTACCTATAAAAAGATGTGAGTGAAAGACATAACAATCTAAAAAACTTAAAAAGAAGCCCAATAATAAAATCCATTATTGAGCTTAAAGAAGTTAAAAACGTCTCAAAACTAAGCGAGAGCGATTTTTTTCACTGAAGCGTTAAGCCTTGAAACTTTCCTAGAAGCGGTGTTTTTCTTTAAAATCCCCTTGCTGACAAATTTATGCAACTCTTTATTAGCGATTTTCAAACGCTCTTGAGCTTTTGCTACATCATTGACAGCGACCGCTTCACGCACGGCCTTAATAATATTTTTAACTTTAGTTTTATAGAACCTGTTGCGTTCGGTTCTTTTAATGGTCTGTCTGATTCGCTTTTCTGCGGACTTATGATTTGCCATAGCCTTGTTTTAATCCCTTTGTAATGTAAAATTTGGCATAATCCTATCTAAAAATTGATTAAAAATAGTTTAAAAGGTATTTTATAACGATGAAAATTTTTGGGACTGATGGCGTGAGGGGTAAAGCAGGGGTGAAACTCACCCCCATGTTTGTGATGCGTTTGGGCATTGCGACCGGGTTGTATTTTAAAAAACATTCTAAAACAAATAAGATCTTAATTGGTAAAGACACCAGAAAAAGCGGCTATATGGTAGAAAACGCTTTAGTGAGCGCTTTAACTTCCATAGGCTATAATGTGATTCAAATAGGGCCTATGCCTACCCCTGCGATTGCGTTTTTAACCGAAGACATGCGCTGTGATGCGGGTATTATGATAAGCGCAAGCCACAACCCTTTTGAAGATAATGGCATTAAGTTTTTCAATTCTTATGGTTATAAGCTTAAAGAAGAAGAAGAAAAAGCGATTGAAGAAATCTTTCATGATGAAGAATTACTGCATTCTAGCTATAAAGTGGGCGAGAGCGTCGGTAGCGCTAAAAGGATAGACGATGTCATAGGGCGCTATATCGTGCATTTAAAACACTCTTTCCCCAAACATTTGAATTTACAGAGTTTAAGGATCGTGCTAGATACCGCTAATGGCGCGGCTTATAAGGTGGCTCCGGTAGTTTTTAGCGAGCTTGGGGCTGATGTTTTAGTGATTAATGATGAGCCTAACGGGTGTAATATTAATGAACAATGCGGGGCTTTACACCCTAACCAACTGAGCCAGGAAGTGAAAAAATACCGCGCGGATTTGGGCTTTGCTTTTGATGGCGATGCTGACAGGCTAGTGGTGGTGGATAATTTAGGGAATATCGTGCATGGGGACAAGCTTTTAGGGGTGTTAGGGGTTTATCAAAAATCTAAAAACGCCCTTTCTTCTCAAGCGATTGTCGCCACAAACATGAGCAATTTAGCCCTTAAAGAATATTTAAAATCCCAAGATTTGGAATTGAAGCATTGCGCGATTGGGGATAAGTTTGTGAGCGAATGCATGCAATTGAATAAAGCCAATTTTGGAGGCGAGCAAAGCGGGCATATCATTTTTAGCGATTACGCTAAAACCGGCGATGGTTTGGTGTGCGCTTTGCAAGTGAGCGCGTTAGTGCTAGAAAGTAAGCTTGTGAGCTCTGTTGCGTTAAACCCCTTTGAACTATACCCCCAAAGCCTAGTGAATTTGAATATCCAAAAAAAGCCCCCTTTAGAAAGCCTGAAAGGTTATAGCGCTCTTTTAAAAGAATTAGACCAACTAGAGATCCGCCATTTGATCCGTTATAGCGGCACTGAAAACAAATTACGAATCCTTTTAGAAGCTAAAGACGAAAAACTTTTAGAATCCAAAATGCAAGAATTAAAAGAATTTTTTGAAGGGCATTTGTGCTAAACACCACTAAAAAAAGCCTGTTGGTTTTTATAGGGGTTTTTTCCCTTATTTTTGGCGTGGATCAAGCGATTAAACACGCTATTTTAGAGGGGTTTCGCTATGAAAGTTTGGTTATAGATATTGTTTTGGTGTTCAATAAAGGCGTGGCGTTTTCCTTGCTCAGTTTTTTAGAGGGAGGTTTGAAATACTTGCAAATCCTTTTGATTTTAGGGCTTTTTATCTTTTTAATGCGCCAAAAGGGGCTTTTTAAAAACCATGCGATAGAGTTTGGCATGGTGTTTGGCGCTGGGGTTTCTAATGTTTTAGACCGGTTTGTGCATGGGGGCGTGGTGGATTATGTGTATTATCATTATGGCTTTGATTTTGCCATTTTTAACTTCGCTGATGTCATGATAGATGTGGGCGTGGGCGTTTTATTGTTAAGACAATTCTTTTTTAAGCAAAAACAAAACAAAATTAAGGCATAATTACCCTTTTTAAATAAAAGGTCGCGTAGCTCAGTTGGTAGAGCACTACCTTGACATGGTAGTGGCCGCTGGTTCAAGTCCAGTCGTGGCCACCATTATCACTCCAATTTTAATTCTCATTTTTTTGCGAGTTTTTGATCTTTATAAATTCTAAAGGGGTATTAAACGCGCTTCCAAT
This sequence comes from Helicobacter pylori, assembly GCF_030062585.1. NCBI lineage: Bacteria > Pseudomonadati > Campylobacterota > Epsilonproteobacteria > Campylobacterales > Helicobacteraceae > Helicobacter > Helicobacter pylori. The sequence continues at coordinate 254,611 of NZ_CP071935.1, forward strand.
AACGCTTTTATAGCACTTCAAAAATATAACACTAATTCATTTTAAATAATAATTAGTTAATGAACGCTTCTGTTAATCTTAGTAAATCAAAACATTGCTACAATTACATCCAACCTTGATTGCGTTATGTCTTCAAGGAAAAACACTTTAAGAATAGGAGAATGAGATGAAACTCACCCCAAAAGAGTTAGATAAGTTGATGCTCCACTATGCTGGAGAATTGGCTAAAAAACGCAAAGAAAAAGGCATTAAGCTTAACTATGTAGAAGCGGTAGCTCTGATTAGTGCCCATATTATGGAAGAAGCGAGAGCTGGTAAAAAGACTGCGGCTGAATTGATGCAAGAAGGGCGCACTCTTTTAAAACCGGATGATGTGATGGATGGCGTGGCAAGCATGATCCATGAAGTGGGTATTGAAGCGATGTTTCCTGATGGGACTAAACTCGTAACCGTGCATACCCCTATTGAGGCCAATGGTAAATTAGTTCCTGGTGAGTTGTTCTTAAAAAATGAAGACATCACTATCAACGAAGGCAAAAAAGCCGTTAGCGTGAAAGTTAAAAATGTTGGCGACAGACCGGTTCAAATCGGCTCACACTTCCATTTCTTTGAAGTGAATAGATGCTTAGACTTTGACAGAGAAAAAACTTTCGGTAAACGCTTAGACATTGCGAGCGGGACAGCGGTAAGGTTTGAACCTGGCGAAGAAAAATCCGTAGAATTGATTGACATTGGCGGTAACAGAAGAATCTTTGGATTTAACGCATTGGTTGATAGGCAAGCAGACAACGAAAGCAAAAAAATTGCTTTACACAGAGCTAAAGAGCGTGGTTTTCATGGCGCTAAAAGCGATGACAACTATGTAAAAACAATTAAGGAGTAAGAAATGAAAAAGATTAGCAGAAAAGAATATGTTTCTATGTATGGCCCTACTACAGGCGATAAAGTGAGATTGGGCGATACAGACTTGATCGCTGAAGTAGAACATGACTACACCATTTATGGCGAAGAGCTTAAATTCGGCGGCGGTAAAACCCTAAGAGAAGGCATGAGCCAATCTAACAACCCCAGCAAAGAAGAACTGGATCTAATCATCACTAACGCTTTAATCGTGGATTACACCGGTATTTATAAAGCGGATATTGGTATTAAAGATGGCAAAATCGCTGGCATCGGTAAAGGCGGTAACAAAGACATGCAAGATGGCGTTAAAAACAATCTTAGCGTGGGCCCTGCTACCGAAGCCTTAGCCGGTGAAGGCTTGATCGTAACGGCTGGTGGTATTGACACACACATCCACTTCATTTCACCCCAACAAATCCCTACAGCTTTTGCAAGCGGTGTAACAACCATGATTGGTGGCGGAACCGGTCCTGCTGATGGCACTAATGCGACTACTATCACTCCAGGTAGAAGAAACTTAAAATGGATGCTCAGAGCGGCTGAAGAATATTCTATGAACTTAGGTTTCTTGGCTAAAGGTAACGCTTCTAACGATGCGAGCTTAGCCGATCAAATTGAAGCCGGTGCGATTGGCTTTAAAATCCACGAAGACTGGGGCACCACTCCTTCTGCAATCAATCATGCGTTAGATGTTGCGGACAAATACGATGTGCAAGTCGCTATCCACACAGACACTTTGAATGAAGCCGGTTGCGTGGAAGACACTATGGCAGCTATTGCTGGGCGCACTATGCACACTTTCCACACTGAAGGCGCTGGCGGCGGACACGCTCCTGATATTATTAAAGTGGCCGGTGAACACAACATTCTACCCGCTTCCACTAACCCCACTATCCCTTTCACCGTGAATACAGAAGCTGAACACATGGACATGCTTATGGTGTGCCACCACTTGGATAAAAGCATTAAAGAAGATGTTCAGTTCGCTGATTCAAGGATCCGCCCTCAAACCATTGCGGCTGAAGACACTTTGCATGACATGGGGATTTTCTCAATCACCAGTTCTGACTCTCAAGCGATGGGTCGTGTGGGTGAAGTTATCACTAGAACTTGGCAAACAGCTGACAAAAACAAAAAAGAATTTGGCCGCTTGAAAGAAGAAAAAGGCGATAACGACAACTTCAGGATCAAACGCTACTTGTCTAAATACACCATTAACCCAGCGATAGCTCATGGGATTAGCGAGTATGTAGGTTCAGTAGAAGTGGGCAAAGTGGCTGACTTGGTATTGTGGAGTCCAGCATTCTTTGGCGTGAAACCCAACATGATCATCAAAGGCGGATTCATTGCGTTAAGTCAAATGGGCGATGCGAACGCTTCTATCCCTACCCCACAACCGGTTTATTACAGAGAAATGTTCGCTCACCATGGTAAAGCTAAATACGATGCAAACATCACTTTTGTGTCTCAAGCGGCTTATGACAAAGGCATTAAAGAAGAATTGGGGCTTGAAAGACAAGTGTTGCCGGTAAAAAATTGCAGAAACATCACCAAAAAAGACATGCAATTCAACGACACTACCGCTCACATTGAAGTCAATCCTGAAACTTACCATGTGTTCGTGGATGGCAAAGAAGTAACTTCTAAACCAGCCAATAAAGTGAGCTTGGCGCAACTCTTTAGCATTTTCTAGGATTTTCTCTAGGATTTTTAATTTTCTAGGATTTTTGGAGCGTTCCTCCTTAAATCTTAGTTTTTAAGCTCTCTGACTTTTATTATTTATTAAAAGTTAGGGGCTTATTTTTTTGTTTTTATTTTTTGTCAATTTACTATTTTTCTTTATGATTAGCTCAAGCAACAAAGGTTATTCGTAAGGTGCGTTTGTTGTAAAAATTTTGTTTTGGAAGGATAAGGCAATGCTAGGACTTGTATTGTTATATGTTGGGATTGTTTTAATCAGCAATGGGATTTGCGGGTTAACCAAAGTCGATCCTAAAAGCACTGCGGTGATGAACTTTTTTGTGGGTGGGCTCTCCATTATTTGTAATATAGTTGTAATCACTTACTCCGCGCTCCACCCTACAGCCCCTGTAGAAGGTGCAGAAGATATTGTTCAAGTATCACACCATTTGACTAGTTTCTATGGGCCAGCGACTGGGTTATTGTTTGGTTTTACCTACTTGTATGCGGCTATCAACCACACTTTTGGTTTGGATTGGAGGCCCTATTCTTGGTATAGCCTATTCGTAGCGATCAACACTGTCCCTGCTGCGATTTTATCCCACTATAGCGATATGCTTGATGACCACAAAGTGTTAGGCATCACTGAAGGCGATTGGTGGGCGATCATTTGGTTGGCTTGGGGTGTTTTGTGGCTTACCGCTTTCATTGAAAACATCTTGAAAATCCCTTTAGGGAAATTCACTCCATGGCTTGCTATCATTGAGGGTATTTTAACCGCTTGGATCCCTGCTTGGTTACTCTTTATCCAACACTGGGTGTGAGATGATCATAGAGCGTTTAATGGGCAATCTAAGGGATTTAAACCCCTTGGATTTCAGCGTGGATCATGTGGATTTAGAATGGTTTGAAACGAGGAAAAAAATCGCTCGCTTTAAAACCAGGCAAGGCAAAGACATAGCCATACGCCTTAAAGACGCTCCCAGGTTGGGTCTCTCTCAAGGGGATATTTTATTTAAAGAAGAGAAGGAAATTATCGCCGTTAATATCTTGGATTCTGAAGTCATTCACATCCAAGCCAAGAGCGTGGCTGAAGTAGCGAAAATATGCTACGAAATAGGGAACCGCCATGCGGCTTTATACTATGGCGAGTCTCAATTTGAATTTAAAACACCATTTGAAAAGCCCACGCTAGCGTTATTAGAAAAGCTAGGGGTTCAAAATCGTGTTTTAAGTTCAAAACTGGATTCCAAAGAACGCTTAACCGTGAGCATGCCCCATAGTGAGCCTAATTTTAAGGTCTCACTAGCGAGCGATTTTAAAGTGGTCATGAAATAGAAAAATAACAGAATGGATAAAGGAAAGAGCGTGAAAAGCACTAAAAAAAGCGTGGCTATGCCCCCAAAAACCCCAAAGACAGACAATAATGTCAATAGTCATGTAGATAATGAATTTCTGATTCTGCAAGTCAATGATGCGGTGTTCCCCATTGGATCTTACACGCATTCTTTTGGGCTAGAAACTTACATCCAACAAAAAAAGGTTACCAACAAAGAAAGTGCTTTAGAATATTTAAAAGCCAATCTCTCTAGCCAGTTCCTTTACACGGAAATGCTGAGTTTGAAATTAACCTATGAAAGCACCCTCCAACAAGATTTAAAAAAAATTTTAGGGGTTGAAGAAGTTATTATGCTATCCACAAGCCCCATGGAATTACGATTAGCCAATCAAAAGCTAGGCAATCGTTTCATTAAAACCTTACAAGCCATGAATGAATTAGACATGGGTGCATTTTTTAACGCTTACGCTCAAACAACCAAAGATCCCACCCATGCCACTAGCTATGGCGTTTTTGCGGCGAGTTTGAATATGGAATTGAAAAAGGCTTTAAGGCATTATCTTTATGCGCAAACTTCTAACATGGTGATCAACTGCGTTAAAAGCGTCCCCTTATCCCAAAACGACGGGCAAAAAATCTTATTGAGCTTGCAAAGCCCTTTTAACCAGCTCATAGAAAAAACCCTAGAATTAGATGAAAGCCACTTGTGCGCGGCAAGCGTTCAAAACGACATTAAGGCGATGCAGCATGAGAGTTTATACTCGCGCCTTTATATGTCTTGAATTTTAATCTCAAATTGAAAGGAATTTTATGGTAAAAATTGGAGTTTGTGGTCCTGTAGGAAGCGGTAAAACCGCCTTGATTGAAGCTTTAACGCGCCACATGTCAAAAGATTATGACATGGCGGTCATCACTAATGATATTTACACTAAAGAAGATGCGGAGTTTATGTGTAAAAATTCGGTGATGCCACGAGAGAGGATCATTGGCGTAGAAACAGGAGGCTGTCCGCACACGGCTATTAGAGAAGACGCTTCTATGAATTTAGAAGCTGTAGAAGAAATGCATGGCCGTTTCCCTAATTTGGAACTGCTTTTGATTGAAAGCGGAGGCGATAACCTTTCAGCGACTTTTAACCCAGAGCTAGCGGATTTTACGATTTTTGTGATTGATGTGGCTGAGGGCGATAAAATCCCTAGGAAAGGCGGGCCAGGAATCACGCGTTCAGACTTGCTTGTCATCAATAAAATTGACTTAGCCCCCTATGTGGGAGCGGACTTGAAAGTCATGGAAAGGGATTCTAAAAAGATGCGCGGCGAAAAGCCCTTTATTTTTACGAATATCCGCGCTAAAGAAGGCCTAGACGATGTGATCGCTTGGATCAAGCGCAACGCTTTATTGGAAGATTGATGAACACTTACGCTCAAGAATCCAAGCTCAGGCTAAAAACCAAAATAGGGGCTGATGGGCGGTGCGTGATTGAAGACAATTTTTTCACGCCCCCCTTTAAGCTCATGGCGCCCTTTTACCCTAAAGACGATTTAGCTGAAATCATGCTTTTAGCGGTAAGCCCTGGCTTAATGAAAGGCGATGTGCAAGATGTGCAATTGAACATCGGTCCAAATTGCAAGCTAAGGATCACTTCGCAATCCTTTGAAAAAATCCATAACACTGAAGACGGGTTTGCCAGCAGAGACATGCACATTGTTGTGGGGGAAAACGCTTTTTTAGACTTCGCGCCTTTCCCGTTAATCCCCTTTGAAAACGCGCATTTTAAGGGCAATACCACGATTTCTTTACGCTCTAGCTCTCAATTGCTCTATAGTGAAATCATTGTCGCTGGGCGAGTGGCACGCAATGAGTTGTTCCAATTCAACCGCTTGCACACCAAAATCGCTATTTTACAAGATGAGAAACCTATCTATTATGATAATACGATTTTAGATCCCAAAACCACCGACATGAATAATATGTGCATGTTTGATGGCTACACGCATTATTTGAATTTGGTGCTTGTCAATTGCCCCATAGAGCTGTCTGGTGTGCGAGGATTGATTGAAGAAAGCGAAGGAGTGGATGGAGCCGTGAGCGAGATTGCTAGTTCTCATTTATGTGTGAAAGCTTTAGCGAAAGGCTCAGAACCCTTGTTGCATTTAAGAGAAAAAATCGCTCGTTTCACCACGCAAACGATTACGCCAAAGGTTTAAAAGCGCTTCAAAAAGATTAAATCCCTTTAGTCTTTTTAACCCCCCTTTTTTTTGACCCTATAAGCTGAAAGGCCTGAATTCAGTAACGCTGTCTTTAGAAAGCTCTATGAAGAGCACATTGAGTTCGCTTGGTGAGGGTAAACCGCTTTTGATAGCGTTCAAGTTTTCCTCATTGCACCTAAAGGCTAGGCATTGCTTGAAGTGGTTGTTTAACAATTCTTTTAACTTGTCAAAATGGTAATTAGTTTTAATTTGCCTAAAGTCATGCGCAAAAATGACGCAATACTGCTCGTTGTCTGTGGCTTTTTCTAAAAACGATTTTAACTTTTCCGCCCCTACTTTGTCGTGCAATTCTTTCGCTTCGTTGAGATTGTCTATCATCAGCACGCTATTAGGGTTCATAGCGGTGTCTAAAACGCTTAAAATATTTTCTACAGGCGTGATGCCGTATTCTTTTTGCGCATCAAAAGACCTTATCAAGCGTTTTTCTTTATTGCAAAAAACCAATTCTTTGTTCGCGCTCTTAATGTTTTGGAATAAGAGTTTCATTAAAGCGATGCGAGCGTTTAAATCTTGGCTCACCACTAACAAATGCGATTCGTTGTTTTCAAACTCCACTATCAGGTCCTTTTGCTCATAATCCACTTTTTTGCCCAGATGCAAACGCATTTCATTAGCCTTAAGGGTGTTGGGCATTTTTAAGGCCGTTTCGCCATTATAGATTTTACGATCTATGGGCGCGAGGTTTCTTTGGTTAAATTCAGCGTGTATTTTTGTGAGAAAAGATTTGAAATCATCAGGGGCTTTAGGGATACTCATCTTGGTGTGGAATTTTTGATGCCCTCCGTTGTTGTTGAAAATGCCTTCTGGCCTGACAAGCTCACAAGCCGCATCATCGCCCAAAACACTACTGCTGTCTTCTGCATCCATAGGCAAAGCGATGCGGTTGGCGATTTGAGCCTTAAAGCTATCACTGATGCCAATGTTGCGCATGGTTTGAGTGGCTAAAATTAAATGCACCCCATAGCTGCGGCCCTTTTTAAGCAAAGTGTTTAAAGACTACTCCACGCTCTCTTTCCCTTTAGTGGAGTTGTCGCTAAAAAGCACCTGAAATTCATCAATCACCACGATCAGTCTGGGCATTTTTTCATGCTTTCGGTAATCGCTTAAATCTTTCACCTTAAACTGCTTGAACAGCTCGGCTCTTTTTTGCATTTCTTTACAAAGCCAGCTTAAAAAACTCATGCCATAACCTACCGAACTCGCCACGCTCACCAACCTCGCATGCTCTAAAATCGGATCTGTGTATGCGTTAAATTCCACCCCCTCTTTATAGTCTAACAAAAAGAGTTGGATCTCATTGGGCACGTAGTAGAAGGCTAGATTTTGGATCAACACATGCAAGAAATTGGATTTCCCGCTCCCGCTGTGGTTGCAAATGAGCGTGTGGTTTTGTTCGTTACCGATTTCAAAACACACTTCCTTATGGTTAATATCCCACCCTACCGGCACAGACACTTTAGACTGAGAACTTTTAGTCCAAAATTCTTTGTCTTTTTGTAAGTCTTTCAACTCCCTTTTAACTACTTTCTTTTTCTCATAATACGCTTTAATTTTATCGGCGAAGTCTTGCATGTGCTGGGATTGGATACCATGATCGTTGATGACTTCCACATTAAGGTATTTCAAGCGTTCAAAACTTGTCGTATCTTTAAAAAACTCCGCATAGCGTTTCAAATCTTCTGTGGATTGATTGTTTTTTTCGCTCTCCAAATTGACAAAGCTCAAAACCCCATTTTTAGAGCCAAAACGCATGATCTTTTCCAAATAATAAAGCGCGTCTTTACTCAAAGCATCTACCCCGCTTAAAAAAAGCGCTTTTAAAAGCAAGGGGTCTTTCTCGTTTTCATTATAATGCGCAAAATCTCTAAAACCGGCTAATTTTTCTTGCAAATTAACCTTTAAATATTCATACAAATGCTTTAGGGCTTCTTCTATTTCCTTGCTTTCGGTCAAAATCCTTTGCTGGTAAATAAAGTCATTGTCTTTATCTAAAAGCCTTCTGGCCAGATTGAAAATGCCCCCCAAGCTCAACGCATCAATCAAGATCACTTCCAATTGCACTAAAGGCGCGCTGGAGAGTAAGCGCATGAGCATTTCTCTCAAAAACTGCCCGTCTTTTTCATGCTCTATATACAAGCTTTTAGGGGGGAAAGGATAAACTTTAGGCAATAAAAATTCCATGTTAGCGCCATTCTTGCCTTTAATTTCCAATAAACCACAGCTCAAAAATTTAGGGTAAGCGCCCTCTTCATTGAACTTTGGCGCGTCTGTGAATTGCACTTGAATTTTCCTGATACTCTTTTGGTAGTCCTCTATTCGTGAGATGATCGGCTTGAGAAAACTCTCTGACTCTTTTTTAGCAACAACTTTATCTAAGGCGTCGTCCAATTCTTTTAATAAAATACCCGCATCAATCATCTTTATCCTTAAGATATTCATCATAGCGCCTCTTGGCTTCTCTTTCATGCTCTTTAGCTTCACGCATAAGCCTATCGATCTCGCTTGGTGAATGGAAATTCATATGAATTTGCTTCTCCAAACGCTTGGCTTCTTCAAGTTGCTCGTTGATTTTTCTCATTTCGTATTGAGTGTCTTGCTCTAAATTTTCTAAATCATGTGCGATTTTTAGCATCTCCTCTAGCACCTCACTTTTAAGTTTCTGCCCCAAATCATCTTGCATGGCGTTTTCTACGAAATAGTCGCAAATCCTTCTTAACTCATTGGTACAACCCTCCAAAAAAACTTTATGAGAAAACATTTTAACCCCTTGATTCCAGTTTTTTTAAAAACATTTTAAGATTTAATAGCGCTTTTTTTGAGCCATCATCAGTGTCTAAAAACAGCACCACATCAGTGGTGGTATTCCAAAGATAATACCCCCCATACCCGTCATTAGCGAAGACGATTTCTTCAGGCTCTAACCATTCTTTTAAGCTCTGCATAAAATCAATCAATAAGCTCTCTAAGTTGAAATTCAAAACATGTTTGAACATGTAGGATTCATTGCCCACCATGAAATAACACAATTGGCTAAAACCATAGTTTGATCGGTTGATAAAGTCCTTAAATTCATCGCTAAAGCCTATTTTCAACCGCTCTTCTAGATCGCTCAACGCATTGTCATTGAGCGGCTCTACAAATTCCCAATTCAGTTCTGTGTTTGTAGGAATTTCTCCCATAGTTTGTATCCTTTCGTATGTTTCACGCCTAATAATAACTCTTCTCTCACCAACGCCACATTCCCTAAAACATTCGCGTCAAAATGCCACAAATAGCCCCTAGGAATGAATCCTTTTGCGATCTGTTCCAATTCTGCCGCATCAAAGCCCAAATCGTTGTCTTTAAGCGCGGTTTGTAAAGCCTTTAGGGCATGATGAGCACATGCGGTTTTACTCCAATCTTCTAAAGGCACAATGGCGCTAAAAACGCTATCAAATTCCGCTAAACGCAACTCATTAAAGCGGACTTCTTCCGGATAAGGGTTTTGCTCATCTACCATAAAGCCCTCTTTACGGCTTTCTAAAAACTCCCTATACTCCAACGCTTTTTGCGCATAATTTTCATTGCGTTCTAAAACGGGATCGATTTTTTGGCTCAAATTTTCTGTAGCACGCTCTAACTCTGTTTCTAAATTATCAAAAGCTTCATTGATAGCGTTTGAATCGTTGGGGGATTTTTTGATTTTTTCTGCAAAATCTTGTAAGGCTTTCTTACAATTTTTAACGCAATTCTTTTTGGCTAAAGTCAAGCTTTCGTTATAAGAAGGCACGCTTAAAACGCTTGGCATCAAATCCTCTAAACTCTTTTCAAATTCTCGCTCTTTAGAGGCTTTAGCACGATCCCTATGAGAAAAAGCGTTGATCTTGTCTTTTAAATCAGAGTATAAAGAAGCGCTAAAATCTTCCCTCAAATCTTTCAATCGTTCATTAAAAACGCTTTTTTTAGGGTTATAAGAGAAAGTAGGCCGTTCAAAATCGTATTCCATTAAAACGCCTGGGGTTGGAAAGTTGTATTCGTTATCTATCGCATCGCTCGATTGTTTCAAACGCCTGATAAATTCCTGGTGTTTATCAGTATAAAAGTGTAACATCTTTTTAACGCTCTCCCAAGCCCCCTCCACAAGATCCACGCTCGCTTTGGCTTGAGTGGAGTAGATTTCAAGCATTCGTTCTAATAACCTTACATTGTGTTCCCATTTTTCTATATTGTCTTCCATAAGGTTTAAGCCCTTTTCACAAGCTTCAGCGCATAATTTAACAGGAGGGATAACCGACCCTACCGCATTACCAAAATCTCTCCCAAGCTCCCCAAGAAATCCCCAAAAGCCCCTTCGCTCCTTTTTGGCTGCTTTTAATTCTCCTATGGCTTTTTCCAATTGCATTTCAATTTTTCTGCGCTCTACTAGGATTTTTAGTGCGTAACTATCAAGGTCTTTGATAAATGGACTGCATTTTTCTTCTTGCAAGGATCTTTTAAAATCCCTGCATTTTTCAACAACCTTTTTGACTTCTTCTGTGTCCGTTTTCCATTCAGCCATAAACCACCCCTTAATAATCTTGCTCTAAAACCCTAATCCTCTCTTTAAGCCATGCGATTTGCTCTTGAGCAGCTTCATCAAATTCATTGAAAGTGCCTTTCAAATTATCCACCACCTCGCTAAATTTATCCCTCCTAGCATCTTGCCATGATTCTAAATTATGGAAATGGTTGCTTAAGCCATTCACTTCCTCGTTTAGTAACTCTTTAAAGCGTTCTAAATGCTCCACAAACCCTCTGACCTCTTCGGTATCCATTTGCACTCTGCTCATCGGTTGTCCTTTCTTTTAAAAATTTTCTTCATTAGAATCAGGCTTTTTATCGCCGCTGATCCTAATGCTCCCACCCCCATAGCTAGGGGGTGTTGTGGGGCGAACCTCTAGCGTTTCGCCTCTTTCTCTTTTGTATTTTTCTTGCTGGCTTTGGTGGTATGTTTTCATGCTGTCTATCACGATTGTTTTGTGGTTGCTCCCTAAATCAGCGTTGGTGAGCAATTTTTTTGCACCATTACCCAAGCTGTTAGAATGCCTGTCTTCTATCTTAAGAGATAAATTCAAGCCCTTAAAATTCTCCAAAGCCTCCACTAACGCTACCACAAGCTTCCTGTCCCAAATGGAATTTTTCAAATCTTTACACAAGGAAAAAACCTCGCTTGAAAACTGGTAGTCATACAAAAACAAAAGGTCTAAATTTTCTAAAAATTCCACATTGCAACGCTCTTTAAAACTTTTCAAAAAGCCCTCTTTTAAAGGCGCAAAGCCTTCAGTGATAGGGATTAGCCCCTTGTCTTTGGCACATTTAAACACCATAATACTTTTTTCAATCACGACAAACGCGTAAGCGTTCTTAGTCATCATAATTTTTCTACCTCGCTTTCATAGATCAATTGGCCGTCTTTAAACAGCCCCACTTTAATGCTTTGGGAATCCACGCAGCACACCTTCACATCCACTTCTTCAACCTCTTCTAGCGCTATGCAAATCATTTGCGTGTCTTGAATGTCCAAAGTGTTGGTGTTGGCGAGAGACTTGTCGCTGTAGCGTATCTCTAACTCATCAAAGCCTCCCCATTCCTCTTTAGTTTGGAAAATCTGGTATTCATTAGGTTTTAAAGAATCCCTATGGATTTTAGCGTGGAATTTCCCCTCTATCTCAATGCCTAAATCGTATTTAAACACAGGGTTGGAGCTTATAGAGGGCCTTTCAATCCCATTAGGCTTGTCCCTGCTTTCTAAAAGCCCAAAAGCCACCCCGGTTTTGCAAGTGGGCTTCAAATAAGCGGGTGTGTTAGAAACGTCTTCTCCTGTAAGCTCTAAAATCTGTTTGTCTGAGGCTTCTGTGCCTAGCGGCTCATAAATGATGAATTTAAAATCATCTTTAGAAGTCTTTTGCTTATAATCTTTGAGTTGCTTTTCTTTGGCGTTTTCAAACGCTTGTTTGACCAACACCGATTTGCTCGCATTCCCGCCTAAGAAAATATGAAACGCCCGACACTGATCATCAATGTTTTCAGCCATCACTTTAGAAAATCCGGCAAAGAAGTTAGCAACGCCTTCATTGATCTTGTCTTTTAAGAGGCTTAAAAGCTCTTTGCAATCAACTTGGAGTCCGATTTCTGTTTCTACCTCATTCCTATCAAACAGCTGAGCTTTAATATCATCCTTTTTAAAATCCTCTATCTCAAACTTTTCATTTTCTTCTATCGCTTCTATAATATTGGCGTCTAAATTTTCTAAAAAAGGGCGTAATTTAGAAGCGATCGTTTGCAAATTCAAGCGCGCTTCCCTGGAATTTTGCATAAACGATCCAAAGCGTTGCGTATCAATCCTGTCATAGTTGGGTTTGGCGATGACAACGTCTTTTGCTTTCAGCTCTTGGAAATTTTTGGCATACGTTTCCCAAGCCAACAATTCCAATAAATTTTCACCGCCTAAATATTTATCCCCTCCACTGCTAAAATGCGTCATTTTGTAGGCGAATTTGAGGCTAGCGCTTTTTTCCCATTTGCCAAAGTCAAAATCCGTCGTCCCGCCCCCAAAATCAAACACCCCGTAATAAACCGGCTTGTCTAACTTCTCTGATTTAAAAAACCCGTAGCTTTTTAAAGCGCTAATGGCATACGCGCAAGGCTCGCTCGCTCTCAATTCCACTTTGAAAGTTTTAGCCGTTTTTTCATCGTCAAAAACATGCCTAGGTAAGGATTTTTTCAAGCCTTTTTCAAAACTCTCTCTGATTTTTTCAGCCTGATGCTTTTCATACTTGATCGGATAGGATAAAAAGTATTTCAAAAACACGCCATTGTGCATGTTGTTGATGCAGCGGCCAATATAGTAAGCATAGATTTCTATGGGGTTAAAATCCGTGCAGTGAGTAAAGCTTTCTAAAGAAAAATCCTCAAATAAATCCCTAAAATTCTGTTTTTCATCCGCTCCAGCCCATTGCTTCAATTTAGAAAAAAACCGATACAAATCATTCCCTTTAACGCCTGCAGCATTCTTTTGGGCTTCATGCGCCACTTCTACATCGTTGTGTCCTGTGAAAGGGCGGTAATCTAGCGCCTTATAAGCGTTAAGAAAGTTTTCTTTACATCTAAACTCCATGATCGTAGGGTTTTCAAACTTTGTTGGGCTTGCGTCATCTGCTAGCCCGCCAATAGAGAGCAAGCGGTATGTTCCCGTTTCATCCATATAGCTTGCGGTCGTGCTTTTAGTCCCAAAGTCAATAGCGACAACGCCCTTGTTTAAATCCTTCAAACTTGAGCGCGCATAAAAATGCATTTCTTTGCCGTTAGGGTCTAAATTATCAAACCTAAAGGTTACCCTTTCTTTAGGCGCGCTAGGCACTTCTAAATCCCAATGCCCTCCATTTAAATCAAGCAATTGGCTTTGGCTATAGCTCTTAAGGCCTGCCGCTATGTTATCCACATTGAGCATCAACTCTTTAAATTTTTCAAAATCCACATCCACATCGCTAATAGAAACGATATCTAAGGTTTTTTCTATTTGCTCATTAGTGATCTTTTTAGCTTGCGCTAAATCCTCTAGGAATTTTTGATTGTCATCAGAAAGATACCTTAAAGAAGTCTCATTATTGACGATCACATGAAGCACCCGCAGCGCTTGCTTGAACTTGGTCCGATACTCTTCTAGCACTTCTTTTTTGAAATTCGGCTCACTTTTTTCATTGAATTTGACTCCATCTTTTAAAGACCGATCGCACAATTTCTCTACTAAGGGGTGGCCAAGAGGCAGTTCTAAACTTTGTAAGGGTTTTACCATGATATTTCCTTTATTGTGGTTTTTGTTGTTTGGAGAGTTGCTCGTTCAAGCCATCAACCCTCTCTTTGAGGGCGATGTTCTCTTCTTCTAACTTTCGGTTTTGGCGTTTTAAATCCTGGTTTGCGCTCGCTAAACGCCTGTTATGCAAGTCCAGCTCGCTTTTGGCTTCCATACCCTCTAAACTCTTCAAACGCGCGATTTCTCGCTCCAACTCGGTTTTTTCTTCAGCTATTTTTTCTTCAGCTTGCGCTAATTGATTGTTAGAGTTCTCTAAAGACTGCCGTAATTGATTGTTAGTGTTTTCCAAATTTTTTTGAGCGCTTTCTAATTGTTTGAGCTTGTCGGTTAGGCGTTGGTTTTCTTCTTCTAAATCAGCGCATCGTTTTTCTAGAAACCCATGTTCTTCTTGCAATCGTGCTCGCTCTTGTTTGAGGCTGCCCTGCTCTTTATTGAGCGCGATAACTTGGTGGTTGAGCTTGTCATTTTCTGTGGTTAGCGTTTTATTTTTTTCAGTCAATGTGGCGTTTCTGTTTTCTAGCTCGGCGGTTTTTCTGGCTAGCCTTTCTTTTTCTGTTGTCAATCCTCTTTTTTCTTCAGTCAGCCGATCTCTGGCTGCTAATAAGCGTGTGTTTTCTTTAGCCAGATTGTCTTTTTCTCTTAATAATTCGGCTTTTTCTTTAGTGAGCTTGTTATTGTTTTGCCATAATTGATCGTTAGAGTGTTCTAACCCGCTGATTTTTACAGATAAGATTTCGTTTTCTGCGAATAACTTGTCATTTTTGTAAGATAACTCGGTGTTTTCTTTGGTTAGCTTGTCTTTTGTTATGAATAACTTGTCGTTTTTTTGCCGTAATTGATCATCAGCGTCTTTTAACTCGCTAGTTTCTGCAGCTAAGTATTCTCTTTCTCTTAACAATTCGGTGTTTTCGTCTTCTAACTCACCGATGCGAGCTTCTAATTCTTCTCTTATTTGAGAGAAGCCAAACCATTTTTCAATGAGCCTTCCCATTTATGATCCCATATCCACGATAGTGTGATACACTTTATCATTGTGCTTATAGCCTCTTAAAACCACTCTTTGCATCTTTTGAGAAGTGTTTTGCTCTGGGTATAGCTTTTTGCATGAATGGTCATAAGCACTTGGCTCTTTCAAACGCTCAAATTTACTATCCTTAATATATTCAAAAAGCAAATCAAACAATTCAGCTAATTTTTCACCTTTATCGCTCCTCTTATCGCCTAATTCTTGGCTCGCTCTGTTATAAAGGCTTTCTAAATAATATTTGCTATCGCTAATAACAGATGCGATCAAGTCCATTGCGCTGTGAGTTTTTTCCACGAACCCAAAATTCAAGCGATCTTTGACTTCCAAAAAGACTTCATAGAGTTTTTCTAATTTTTGGTATAGAGCGTGCCTTCGCTCTAGCTCGGTTAGTTTTTGGCTCGTTTGTTCGGCTTGGGTTTTTGCTGTTGATAGCGTTGCGGTTAGGTTTTCTTTGTCTTTAGTTAGATCATCTCTTTCTTTAGTTAGCCTTTCTTTGTCTGCGACTAACCTTTCTTTTTCTGTGACTAACCCAGTAATCTTGTTATTTAATTCTGTTTTTTCTGTGGTTAGTGCTTTATTTTTTTCAGTCAGTTCTGTTTTATCTTTAGTTAGATTGTCTTTTTCTGTTTTCAGTTCGGCGTTTGCTTTAGTTAGATTATCTTTATCTTTTGATAACTCGGCTTTTTCATTTTTTAAAGCTTGCTGAGAGTCTTGTAACTCTTTCACTTGCTTTTGTGATGCATTAAGCTGATTGTTTAGATTGTCTTTTTCTGCGGTTAGCTTTTGATTTTTATCAACTAGCTCGGTGGTTTCAGTCGGCTTGGTGTGTTTCTCTTGGAAATTGGTGGATTTTTGAGCGTCTTTTGGGTTTTCTTGGGAATCGTTAGAGGATTTTCCAAACAAATTGCCTATAAAATGAGAGGGTTTTCTAAGGGGTTCAAAGTCTTCTAATTTAAGATCTTCTAATTTTTTAAGGCGATCTGCAAGATCTCCAACAAGTTTTAAAAGCTCTTCATTATTGGGGGGGGGGGGGTGGAAGCAGTGGGATTTGAAATATTTGGTTTTTCTATTTTCTCATTATTCGTATTTTCTACAATATGAGCGCCACTCATAAGAATATCTCCTTTTTTATATTATATCAGTGTTAAAAAGGTTGTTATTGTAATTTGAGAAAACTTAAAATGAGCTTTATTTTCCCCCCCTTTTTTCGCCCCCTCTAAAAACCCCTAGAATGTAGAATCCCAATGGTTTAAGTTAGAAGAATAAGGGTCAAAAAAGCCCTTAGGCATGTATTGCACTTCTTTTTTGGTAGAAGCGTCTTTTGAAGAATGGTCTTTAGGGAGACAAGCGAAACGCTGAGTATCAAAGCTAGAACAACCGCTCAATAACAACGCACCGAGTGTGCCAATCATAATACCATTTTTAATTGTTTTCATTTTATATCCTTTGTTTTGTAAAATTTTTGTCAATCCGTTTAATTTAAAATCGTTTCGTTCAATGGTTTTAAATTACACGATGCGAATGTTATAATTTATTTTTAAACGAAAAGTAAATGAAGCTAAAAACAATACAAATTATCACTCAAATTCTTATCATTGTGTAAAAATGCGTGATAAACTCAAACAGGTTGGAATGAGAATTAATTACCGCTAGAACAAAATTTAAAATTAAAAAACATTACCAACCCATAAGACTTAAAGCCACCCGCTTAAAACATGCTACAATCAAGCCAAATTCTTAAATAAAAGGTAAGCTCATGCAAAAAATCATTGACGATTCATTAGAATTAGCCAAAAAACTGCAAGATAGTATCAGTAACCATTTGAGCGAGCAAGAAAAAGCGTTCCACTCTAAAATGCAAAAGCTTTTAAATAACCCTGAAAACAAGGTCATGCTCATAGAGCTTATGGATCGGAGTTTCAGGTGCCTAGACAATAAAGCCCGCTTTGAAATGATTGAGCATGTTTTAGACAAATACAAAAGCCGTGAGATTTTTTCTTCGTTTGAAAAATTGCTTTTAATGGGGTTTTTAAGCTTTGGGAAAATGCTCCCTGATATGAGCGTGCCTTTCTTTGTCAATAAAATCAGAAGCGACACAAAAGCGATGGTCTTGGATCAAGAAGAAAGCCAATTGAAAGAGCGGATTTTAAAAAGGAAGAATGAAAAAATCATTTTGAACGTGAATTTTATTGGTGAAGAGGTTTTAGGCGAAGAAGAAGCTAATGCGCGTTTTGAAAAATACTCCAAAGCCCTAAAATCCAACTACATCCAATACATTTCCATTAAAATCACGACGATTTTTTCTCAAATCAATATCCTTGATTTTGAATACTCTAAAAAAGAGATTGTCAAACGCTTAGACGCTCTTTACGCTTTAGCTTTAGAAGAAGAAAAAAAGCAAGGCATGCCTAAATTCATCAACTTGGATATGGAGGAATTTAGGGATTTAGAGCTTACGGTGGAGTCTTTTATGGAATCCATCGCCAAATTTGATTTGAACGCCGGTATTGTGTTGCAAGCTTATATCCCTGATTCTTATGAATATTTGAAAAAACTGCACGCTTTTTCTAAAGAAAGGGTTTTAAAAGGGTTGAAACCCATTAAAATCCGCTTTGTTAAGGGAGCGAACATGGAGAGCGAAGAGACTATCGCTTCCGTGAAAGACTGGGCGTTACCCACATTTTCTAATAAGCAAGACACCGATTCTAATTACAATAAAATGTTGGATTTTGTTTTAGAGGGCGATAATTATAAATACATCCATATTGGCGCAGCGAGCCACAATATTTTTGAAATCGCTTATGTTTATACGCGCATCCATGCCCTTAATGACCCTATTGCGTTGGAGCATTTTAGCTTTGAAATGCTAGAGGGCATGAGCTTGCAAGCGAGCCAGGAATTAAAAGAGATGCACAAACTCATTCTTTATGCGCCGGTGTGCGATGAAGCGCATTTTAATAATGCGATCGCTTACTTGGTGAGGAGGTTAGATGAAAACACCTCAAGCGATAATTTCATGAAAGCTTTCTTCAACCTCAAAGTAGGCACGAGCGAATGGAAAGACCAAGAACAACGCTTTTTAAACAGCCTTAAAGGAATCGCTGCTTTAGACAATACCACCCACAGGACTCAAGACAGAAACGCCAAACAAACCGGCCATACCACCTACCCAAACCACTCCTTTAAAAACGAAAGCGATACCGATTTTATTTTAAAAGCCAACCGAGAATGGGCTAAAAAAGTGCGCGAGAAAATGCATAACGCTCCTATTTTAGAGCTTTACCCAGAAATAGATGGGAGGTTTGAAGATCCTAATTTAACCTCTTTAGAAGTCTTTGATAAAATCCATCATAAAAAAATCGCTAGCGTGCATTTAGCGGATAAGGAAGCGATTTTAAAAGCCCTAGAAGTGGCTAAAAGCGATAAGAGTCGTTTCAGTCAAAAAAGCTTTACAGAAATCCATGCTTTATTGAGTCAAACCGCCCAGCTTTTTAGAGAAAGGAGAGGCGATTTAGTAGGGATTTCGGCTTTAGAAGTGGGTAAGACTTTCGCTGAAACGGATGCTGAAGTGAGTGAAGCCATTGACTTTTTAGAGTTTTACCCTTATAGTTTAAGGGTGTTACAAGAGCAAAACACAAAAACCCAATTCACCCCTAAAGGCGTGGGCGTGGTCATTGCCCCATGGAATTTCCCTGTAGGCATTTCTGTAGGCACTATCGCTGCCCCCCTAGCCGCTGGCAATCGGGTGATTTACAAGCCCTCAAGTTTGTCTAGCGTAACGGGTTATAAGCTTTGTGAGTGCTTTTGGGATGCGGGCGTGCCAAGAGATGTGCTCATTTACTTGCCCTCTAGAGGGAGCGATATTAGCGAGCATCTTTTAAAAGATGAAAGCATCCAATTTGCCATTTTAACCGGAGGCGAAGACACCGCTTACAAAATGCTCAAAGCTAACCCCACTTTAGCCTTGAGCGCTGAAACGGGCGGTAAAAACGCTACCATTGTGAGCAAAATGGCAGACAGAGATCAAGCGATCAAGAATGTTATCCATTCAGCTTTTAGCAATTCAGGGCAAAAATGTTCTGCCACTTCGCTTTTAGTGTTAGAAAAAGAAGTCTATGAAGATGAGAATTTCAAAAAAACTTTGATAGATGCGACTCTAAGCCTTAGCGTGGGCGATCCTTTTGATTTCAAAAACAAAATCGGCACTCTAGCGGACAAACCTAATGAAAAGGTCATTAAAGCCATAGATGAATTGAAAAGCTATGAGAATTACGAAATCCCGGCAAGCTTTGTGAATGATAACCCCTATTTGATGAAGCCAAGCATCAAATACGGCACTAAAAAAGGCGATTTCACGCACCAAACTGAGCTTTTTACGCCCATTTTATCGGTCATGAAAGCGCAAGATTTAGACGAAGCGATAGAAATAGCCAATTCTACCGGTTACGGGCTGACTAGCGCGTTAGAGTCTTTGGATGAAAGGGAGTGGGAATACTATTTAGAACGCATTGAAGCCGGTAATATCTATATCAACAAACCCACCACAGGAGCGATCGTTTTGCGCCAACCTTTTGGGGGGATTAAAAAATCCGCTGTGGGGTTTGGGAGGAAGGTAGGCATTTTCAACTATATCACGCAATTTGTGAATATCCACCAAGATGAAGAAGACGAACACGCCTTAAAAAACCCCTTAAGTGAAGCTTTAGAGGGCTTGATTCAAAAAGGCTATGACGAACACACGCATGAGTTGAAGCGCACGATTTTTATGGCAAAGAGCTACGCCTATCATTACAAGCATGAATTCAGCCAAGCTAAAGACTATGTCAAAATCAGAGGCGAAGACAACCTCTTTTCCTACACTAAAGTTAAAAGCGTGGGCTATCGCATCACCGAAAAGGACACTTTAAGCGACATGTTGGGCGTGGCTTTAGCATGTCTAGTTTCTCAAATCCCTTTAACAATCAGTGCAGAAAACGAACGAGCGAACAAGGATTTAACATTTTTCTTAGAATGCTTAAAAATTCTCCAAGCAAACGCCCCTATCGTTTATGAAAGCTTGCAAAAATTTAGCGAGAAATTGCATGCTTTCAATCGTATCCGTTATTTAAAAAGCGATCTGGATTTATTGCACAAGCAAGCGAGCGCTTTAGGGATGGTTTTAGCCACGGCTAAACCCTGCTTGAACGGGCGTTTTGAATTGCTGTATTACCACTTAGAGCGATCGGTTAGCATTTCTTATCATCGTTACGGGAATTTAGGCTCAAGGGTTTTAAGGCAACCCACTTGCCACAAATCATGTTGTGCTGAAAAATAAATATTGTATTAAATAAGGAGATCAAAATGGGACATGTTGTTTTAAGCACCCCTATCGTTACGATGTTTGTCGTTTATTCGCTGTTAATGCTCTATATTGGTTTTTATTTTTACAAACAAAACGAAACGACTGAAGATTATTTCTTAGGCGATCGCTCTATGGGGCCTGTGATTAGCGCTTTGAGCGCGGGGGCGAGCGATATGAGCGGGTGGCTTTTAATGGGATTACCGGGAGCCTTATATGTAGGGGGGCTTATCAATTCACACATCGCCATAGGATTGAGTTTGGGCGCATTGATTAACTGGGTTTTTGTGGCCAAACGCTTACGCATTTATACGAGCGTGATCGCTAATTCCATCACCATTTCAGATTATTTTGAAACGCGCTTTAGCGATGACAAACACATCTTGCGCTTGATTTCGGCTTTTGTGATTTTAATCTTTTTTATTTTTTACATTTCTTCAGGGCTAGTGAGTGGGGCTAAACTCTTTGAGGCGACCTTTGGCATCCAATACAACTACGCTTTAAGCATTGGCACGCTGATTATTGTTTCTTACACCTTTTTAGGAGGGTATAAGGCGGTGTGCTGGACGGATTTGATTCAAGGGCTTTTGATGATGAGCGCTTTAATCGTGGTGCCGATCGTTATGACAATCCATCTTGGTGGGATTGGAGAGGGGATTAAAATCATTAGAGAAATCAAGCCTGAAAACCTTTCTTTCTTGCAAGGCTCTAGCGTAGTCGCTATTATTTCAAGCCTCGCTTGGGGGTTAGGCTATTTTGGGCAACCCCATATTTTAGTGCGTTTCATGTCTATCCGCTCCATTAGAGATGTGCCTAAAGCGACCACTATTGGGATTTCTTGGATGGTTGTTTCTTTGATTGGGGCATGCGTTATGGGGCTTTTAGGCGTTGCGTATGTGCATAAATTTGATTTGAGCTTAGAAGATCCTGAAAAGATTTTCATTGTGATGAGTCAATTGCTCTTTAACCCTTGGATCACAGGCATTTTATTGAGCGCGATTTTAGCGGCGGTGATGAGCACGGCCAGTTCGCAACTGCTTGTAAGCTCTTCTACCATTGCTGAAGATTTCTATGCGACGATTTTCAACAAAAACGCCCCCCAAAAACTAGTGATGGTTATTTCTAGACTTTCGGTTTTAGGGGTGGCTTGCATCGCTTTTTTCATTTCAACGGATAGAAACGCTAGCATCCTTAGCATCGTGAGTTACGCATGGGCTGGCTTTGGCGCGAGTTTTGGCTCGGTGATTTTGTTCTCGCTTTTTTGGTCAAGAATGACGCGCATTGGCGCGATTGCTGGCATGCTCTCTGGGGCTAGCACGGTGATTTTATACGATAAATTTGGCAAAAGCTTTTTGGATATTTATGAAATCGTTCCGGGCTTTATTGTGGCGAGCATAGCCATTGTTGTGTTTAGTTTGTTTTCTAGCGTGCGAGCAGGCACTAAAGAGGCTTTTGAAACCATGCTTAAAGAAATTGAAAGTTTGAAACATTAATGCTTCAAATGAGCTTGGTTTAATCCTTAATCCCCCTATGCTCTTTGATCAAACCTTAACCTATATTTCTTTATTTTCTGGGGCAGGAGTGGGGTGCTATGGGCTTTTAGAAGAGGGGTTTGAATGCATTGCAACCAATGAAACTTTAGAAAAACGCTTGAATATCCAAAGAATCAACAATAAATGCAAATTTGATGAAGGGTATATTTGTGGGGACATTAAAGAGCTAGAGATAAAAGAAAAAATTTTAAAACGAATTGAATTTTATTCTAAAAATTTTGGTAATGATAGGGTTGATTTAGTGGTAGCAACCCCACCTTGTCAAGGCATGAGCGTAGCCAATCATAAAAAGAAAAACGATGAAATCAAACGGAATTCTTTGGTTATTGAGAGCGTTGATTTGATCAAACAAATCAAGCCCCGATTTTTTATTTTAGAAAATGTCCCTAGTTTTTATAAAACAGGTTGTATAGACAAAAATGATAATTTATTAGAAATAGGAACTATGATAGAGCAAAATTTGAGTGGCGATTATATGCTCTATGATGAGGTAATCAATTTTAAAAATTTTGGAGCTAATTCAAGCCGAACAAGAACTTTAGTGATAGGGGTTTGTAAAGAGTTTAAAGATTTTGTGAGTGCGTTAGAATTTTTCCCTGATTTTAAAGAAGAAAAAACCTTAAAAGAAGTGATAGGCTCGTTAAAACCACTTACTTGGGGCGAGTATGATAGTGCAGATTTTTATCATAGTTTTAGAACTTATCCAAAGCATATGCAAGAATGGATTAAAGATTTAAAAGAAGGACAAAGCGCGTTTGAGAATGCAGAATTAAACAAAAAGCCCCATAAAATGGTTGGCAATAAGATTGTCTTAAATGTTTCTAAAAATGGCGATAAATATAAAAGGCAAAAATATCATAGCGTTGCTCCTTGCATTCATACAAGAAACGACCAGATGGCTAGCCAAAACACGATTCACCCCAAAGATGACAGAGTGTTTTCCATTAGAGAGCTGATGCTTTTAATGAATATCCCTAGCCGTTTTAAGTGGTTAGATTCAGAATTACAAGAATTAAACGCCCTTAACCAACAAGAAAAAGAAAAAATCTCCAAACAAAACGAAATGAACATCAGACAAAGTATCGGCGAAGCTGTTCCAACGATTATTTTTAAGCAAATCGCTTTAAAAATTAAAAATTTTATGTCTCAAATCCATTTAAGCTATAAAGAAATCATTAAGTTTATTGATTTGCATTCTTTATCAGAGCCACAAAATTTAAAGCGATTTATTTTAGAAAATAAAAACAAGATTGCAAGAGCGAGTTTGGTGAGTTTGGCAGAAATGGCTAATTCTAAACGCATAGAAAAAAGCGCGTATTTTACAAACCCTTTTATTATTAATGAGATAGCGAAGTTATTGCCAAGTTTTAAACAAGAGAGCGTTACCATCATAGAGCCAAGTGTAGGGTGTGGGAATTTCTTAAGCGCTCTTTTTAAAAAATACGCTTCTGTTAAAAAAGTTTATTTGAAGTGTATAGATATTGATAAAAATAGTTTAGAAATTTTAGAGATTTTATATAAAGATTGCATTCCTAACAACTTTGAGATAGAATTGATTTGCACAGATTTTCTAGCCTATGAATGCGGCAAAGTGGATTTAATTGTGGGAAATCCTCCTTTTGGCAAAACGCATGAAAGATTTAAAGGTTATAGTTTAGGGCTCACTCATTTAGCAGGGATTTTTTTAGAAAAGTCTTTAAAACTAGCTAACTTTACAGCGATGGTTATGCCTAAAAACCTTTTAAACACTAAAGAGTATGCAGAAACCAGAACTAAGCTTGAAAAAAAGGGAGTAGGAGCGATTTTAGATTTTGGCGAGCTTGGTTTTAAGGGTGTTTTAGTAGAAACAATTGCTATTGTTACACAAAAATCAAAAGAAATTTTAGCACGTTCATTACCCCTAAATCTAAGCATCAAACAAAAGCCAAGCTATATTTTTGACAAGCGGTTGCCCTATTGGGTTATCTATCGCAACGCTTTTTTTGATAAGGTGTTTCATTCCATGCAGTTTGGTCTTTTTGAAGTGTTTAGAGACAGACAAATCACTAATTCTGTGTTGGTTAAAAATGGTATTCGTGTGATTAAATCTCGCAATATTGATGAAAACGGAAAGATTATTAGCGTTGAAAATTACGATAG
The DNA here is from genome assembly GCF_030062585.1 of Helicobacter pylori. Classification (NCBI taxonomy): domain Bacteria; kingdom Pseudomonadati; phylum Campylobacterota; class Epsilonproteobacteria; order Campylobacterales; family Helicobacteraceae; genus Helicobacter; species Helicobacter pylori. The sequence continues at coordinate 278,691 of NZ_CP071935.1, forward strand.
CTACATTCAAAAAGAGGTTTTAAACCCGTTCAAGATAGCTTCATTTTTAGACAGAGATGATGTCTATTTAACCCCCAATATGACCTATAAACCAAGGATTTTAAAAAAAGAAAAAGGCTATGTGGTTAATGGATCTGTGGCTATTTTAATCCCTAAAAACCCTATATCTTTAAGCAAGAAACAATGCGATTATATTTCTAGCGTTGAATTTAGAGATTTTTATAAAATCGCTAGGAATTATCAAACGCGCACCTTAAATATTGATAGCATGAGTTGCTTTTGGTTTGGGATTTTAAAGGATAGCTAATGAAAGAACAGCAAATTATTGATTTTTTAAAAATCAGAGATTATGACATTAGAAAAACACAAAACGCGCGATGGATAGATCAAAAATGCACCCCTGATGTGTTGTCTCTTGTTGCTGATTGTATTTTAGAGTTTACGCAATATAATATTGAGAAATCATTTTCTATTAAGGATATTTGGGATAGCCCTTACACCAATGAAAATGTTAAAATGATTTTTTCTAAACCTGATTTAAATTCTGACTTTTCCATGCATGAATACGATAAGTTTTTTTCTCAGCCTATTAATTTATCCTTTATTTGACAACTTTTTACAAAAACAAGACACAGAAAGTTTCAAACAACTAAAAGATGGTTTCACTCATTTTACTATCAATAACACAGCAATCAATAACGCTACGGAATGTTTTAGGATTTTTACTAAAATTATCAATCCTTTAGCTTTTTATTATGGTAAAAAAGGCACAAGAAAAGGGTTTTTATCTAACACTATAACTACAAAAGATGAGCTTAATTACAATCGTATCAATTGGCGAGATATAGGAAAAGATAAAAATATCACCAGACAAGAATACGATCTTATAAACTCTAAAAGGATTGCTAATTCTAACTATCTTATTTCAAAAGCTAAGAAAGTGGTGAAACAATATAATGATAAATTCAATCATTCTCTTTCTGAAGTGAAAGGAGAAAATGAAACAGCGCAAGCCACACAAATGCACCATATTTTCCCTGTTCAAGACTTTCCTCTTATTGCTGATTATATAGAAAATCTTATCGCGCTCACGCCCAATCAGCATTTTATTTACGCCCACCCTAATAATCAAACCCGCTTGATTGATAAAGATTTTCAATATATCTGTTTATTAGCTAAAACAAATACAATTTTTAATGACACTCAAGATGTATATGATTGGAAACATTACATTTTTGTGTTGAATATGGGTCTCAAAACAACTATCTTTTCTCAAGTCAATAATAAACGGGAATTATTGCGAGCAATAGATACTTTTTATTTTGATTTTAACAAGAGCAAAGATCCAAGTTGGCAATATTTGCTAGATAAAAACGATTTAAGAGCTTTCAAGCTAAAATTTTAATAAGTTTTATTGACACCGGCTATAAAAACCCGCTTGACTTATCTTAGTCTTTCTTAAGCCATGCTTTGTTAGTAGCATTCTAAAACCCTTAAACAAAAACTAATGAGCGCTGTTTTATAATCCCTTTAAAAAATGAAAGGTTATTGTTGCTTGTTTCTCGCTTTTTAAACGCCATTGATCCCTTTAATTTGGGGGTGTTGTTGAGCCGTTTCCAAATTAAAAATGGTTGTATTTATGGGGTGTGTTCTTACAAGGCTTCAAAATTTATCTCTGGCTATGAAGAAAGCAAAGCGCAAGTTTTAAACGCTCTCAACACTTTAAGCGCATATCCAATTTGGCAATCCAATCAAGAAAGCGTTACAAAAATCAAAGGAACTTTTGTTTTCATTTTAGAAAACGACTTGCATTTAGACGAAAACTCTTTTTACAAGAAACTTTTAAACCTGCTCATAGACAACGACTTTTTTAACCGCTCTCATTTAATAACTCCCAGCAATGGCACCAACTCCCACCCTGAATTGCACCGCTCTATCACGCCCAGAGAAGCCGCCAGGATACAGAGTTTTAGCGATGATTATATCTTTTATGGCAATAAAACGAGCGTTTGCAAGCAAATCGGTAACGCCGTGCCTCCTCTTCTAGCCCTAGCCTTAGGCAAAGCGATCTTAAAAAGCGCAAGAAATGATACAAATCCATCACGCTGACGCTTTTGAAATCATCAAGGATTTTCACCAGCAAAATTTAAAAGTGGATGCGATCATCACTGATCCTCCTTATAACATTTCGGTTAAAAACAATTTTTCCACCCTAAAGAGCGCTAAAAGGCAAGGTATAGATTTTGGGGAATGGGATAAAAATTTCAAGCTTTTAGAATGGATCGCACGCTACGCCCCCCTAGTCAATCCAAACGGCTGCATGGTGATTTTTTGCTCTTACAGGTTTATAAGCTATATCGCTGATTTTTTAGAAGAAAACGGCTTTGTGGTCAAAGACTTTATCCAATGGGTTAAAACTAATCCCATGCCAAGAAACATCCACCGGCGCTATGTCCAAGACACGGAATTTGCCCTGTGGGCGGTTAAAAAGAAAGCCAAATGGGTGTTTAACAAACCCAAAAATGAAAAATATTTACGGCCCTTGATCTTAAAAAGCCCTGTGGTGAGCGGGCTTGAAAGAGTCAAACACCCCACGCAAAAAAGCCTAGCCTTAATGGAAAAAATCATTTCCATCCACACAAACCCGCCTGATGGCTCTGTGCATGTGTCTTGCCCCTTAAATTTAAACGATGAGAGCCTTAGGCTTTCTTTGATTAAAAGACTCCCTTGGATAAAAGAACAGCAACAAAATTTTTTAAACCAAAACAGACAGAGCCAAAGAGGAATGCTAGAGAGAGAAAGCCATTATCTTTTTGGGAAACGCTATTTATTAAAGATTGAACACACCATAAAAAAACACTTCGTCCTCCAAAGCCCTAAATATTTAATCTTGCATGTCCATCAAAAGACAAGCTTAGAAAACCGCTTAAAAGTGTTAGAAAACTATTACAGACAAGTTTTAAGAGAAAAAATACAAACCTATATCAACCAATACGAAAAGATTTTAAACGAGAGCATACAGAGCTTTAAAATCCAAAAAATGAAACGGATATGGGGGAGTTGTAATATTGCTAAACGCACCCTACTTTTTAACTTGGAATTGGCTAAAGCGCCTAGAAAGGGCATTGAATATGTGGTTGTGCATGAATTATTGCATTTAAAAGCACGCCACCACAACGAATACTTTAGGGATTTGCTGAGTTTGTATTTGCCTAATTGGCAAAGGGCTAAGGCCAGCCTCAAAGAAACTTATTTGGAATATTCTTAAATAAACTCCATCATCTCAATGAAACCGCTAAGCGGCTGATTTGAGCGGCTCATCATCGCTCAACAATCCCCCTCCTTTTTAAAGCCTTTAGAAAGTGTAGTTCAAATACGCTGTAACCGATCTTCCAGGCGCGGGTTGCAAGCCTGCAGGGCTAGAGCCAATCCCTGTAAAATAATACTTCATGTTGAAGATGTTGTTGATTTGCAAGCTTCCTGTAACTCTGTGTCGTCCGTTTTCCCAAAAAATTTGGCTCACTTGGATATTCCACACCCAATACCAAGGCAAGAGTCCTTCATGCTGGGTCATACACCAAGCTTCGCATTGATAGCCGCTATTAAGAACGCTTTCATAGTTGTTCCCCCCACTATAATATTGCATCCCATAATAGCCTCCTGCTGCACTGTTGCTAATCCCACTATAAGCACGGCTATAAAAATAGCTAGAAATACCAATGGTGGTTTTACGCCAATTGTAACGAGCGTCAAGAATGAACTGGAAAGGGCTTACAAAAGGGAAATGCTTGTTATAGCTAGTCCCTTTTAGCACATCCCCGTTCAAGTCGGTTAAAGGGCCATGGCTGGTTACACGAGTGTCAATGTAGTTGAAAGCGGCATGGAATTGCAACCCTCTAATAGGCCTGTAATACAATTCCAGCTCCACGCCTTGAGAATAGCCATTAATGGGGCGCACATTACCTTTCATGGGGCCGCTTGTATAGACTGAATACTGCCCGGTGGCAAAATCGCGTGCCCAAATCCTAAAGTAGTCCGCATTGAAGCTGAATTTATCTTTATAGGTGTAGCGCGCTCCTGCTTCCACCGTGTCAAAGTGTTGGGTGAAATACTCCGCTCCTCCATAGCTCAAAACGTCTAATTGAGGCGGGACGAAAGAGCGTTGGTAGTTGAAGTAGGTAAGCACATTGTGATCGCCTTGCACAGGGATAAAGCCAATGTTGGTTGAGGGCATCCAATTGTTCATGTGCTTGATTTTTCTTAAATCCTTCTCAGGGATTTGCGCCCAATTAGCCGCATTTTCGTTGTTGTATTGCACAAAAGCGTAGCGCAAACCAGGCACAATAAAAAAGCGCCCATCCCAAGCTTCAATGCGATCGCTCAAATAAACTGCTGTGTAATTGTTACGCCAGTTATTCCAGTTTCTATAAACGCCATGCTTGATGTGGGGTTTCCAACCGCTCATCACGTTAGCACCCTCACACAAGAATCCTGCCCCCTCACCGCTCGTTTTGGTGGTGCATTCATTGGTGTTTAAGTATTGGCGCTGTAAAAAAGTGGTGGTCATGAAACGCAAGCCCATGATAAAGGTTTGCTTGACTTTCCCGGTATTGACGATCAGATTCACTTTAGGCTCAAAAGCGTTGTTAATGGAGCGCACAGGGTTTTCTACTTCTGCCCAACCATTGTAGTTAGTGGCATAATAAGGCACAGCCAAGTTATACCCTGCCGGAAGTCCCGCCGCCCTACATGCCGCTTCGCTAAAACAAGTAACCATGTTAGCGCTATTGTAGCTAGAGCTCACTTGAAAGTCCCTAGTCATCAACTGCCCATAGTAGGTGAAGCTAAAAGTCCCGCCCACTTTGTCTAAATCCCCGAAGCGGTTTTCATACACAGCCCCAAAGCGTTGTGAGCGCCCGCCTTTTTGGTTTAAGGGGCGCAAATTAGCGAAGCGGTTTATTTTGTAATCTTGCTCGCTGAGTGATCCCGGTTGAGCGATAGCAAAATCGTAGTATTGGTAATAGGCTTTAATCCCATTGCTTTCATTGATGTCATAGACCCCATCTAGCCAATAGTTTGAAATATTAGAGGGGCTATTGTCCCTAAAGCCTTGTCCTCTAACCCAGTTAGCTTGCGCTTGGATACCCACATGCTTATTGATCATCCCTCCGCTTCTCACATAAGTGTTATAGAGGAGGTTGTTGCCTAAAGACTTGATGAAAGAAGGATCGCCGGTTTTATCAGGGGGAGCGGCAAACCCAGCGTTTCTAGCCTTAGCCCAATAAGTGATCCTTTCAGCCGCTTGGTTTTCCCATTGAGTAGGGATAGGCTTAGTGATGATATTGACAATACCCCCATAAGTGTTAGGCCCGTATTGCACGCTGCCTCCACCCTTGATCACATCAATGCGATCAATGGCTTGAAAGGTAACGGGGAAAATGTCTAGCTCAATGTGAGCGTAGGGGGCCATATAAACAGGAATACCATTAACTAACATCAGCGTCGCATCGCTATGCCCTGAACCTCCAGCTCCAAAGCCACGGATTTGGATAGTGGGCATAGCCCCCACACCTGTCGCATTCCTAATTTGCAGACCCGGGACATTCTGTAAAGCTTCTTCAATGCTTTGGTTAGCTTGTTGGGTGAGCGCTTTATTAGAGATCACCGTGCGGCTTCCTGTGTATTTTTTCACTTCTTCATCTTGCCAACTCTTAGGCGCGGTAATCCCGCTATAACCCAAATTGACCTGCCCAGAATAATCGGATTTATCCTTTTTCCCGGCAGTAGAAACCTTGCCCAAAGTGTAGTCTTTTTCCTTAGCGAACAAAGACTCTTGGCAAATCAAACTAGCAGTTAAAGCCAACAGAACTTTTTTATGCAACACAAACTCCTTGCGTTTTAAGAGATTAAAATGCTAAATTATTTAAGTTTTTTGAGTATAGTTGTACAAAAGCAAATAGCAGTCGTAGGTAATAAAAACAAAAAAAACTTAATAACATGCAGAATTTTGTCATAAAATTCTTAAATTTTTATCAATCCCGTGAAAATCTTTTTTTTTTTTTTTGATTTCGCTCGGTTTTAGTAGAAAATACCCATTTTTGACACACAATGAGCTTGCGTGCGTTCTCAAAACACACAAGACATTCTTTGACGCTAAAAGCGGTTTAACTTTCCATCTAAACACAGCCCCTTATAGAACAAAACATAAGCTGATAATCTAGGCCTAAGCTTTAAATGATCTCAAAAGCGCTAACGCCCTAAATGATTATCTTTTTGTGTTTGTGTGTATTACCATTTTAGTCTTAAAATCCTTGATCAAAAGCATTTTGCGTTCATTCTTTCTTGCATCTCTTGTTGTTGGTTTCATTTTTCAACCTTTTATCGTTTGGTTTGAAAAGCGATCAGCGACTCATTGCAAAAGATCGCTCCTTGTCTTTAATTTTACAGCGATTGATGATAAGATCCAAAATTTCTAAAACCTGCTTTTCTTCTTCGTTGTCGTGTTTGGCGCTCACTGTGGGGTTGTATTCGGTTACCTCAAGTGCTCCTAATCGGTCTTTAAAACTTTCTAAAAGCAAGCCCAATAATTGCTTTAATTCATCAAAACTCAGCCCGTTATTTTCACGCACGCCGGTAGAAGTGAAAAGCTTGCCATCCATAATGTCTAAATCCAAGCTAAGGTAAATAATATCCACCGCTTTTAATGATTCTTTGGTTTTTTGAACCACTCCTTGCATGTTTTCTCTTATCGCACCCACGCTAAATAAAGGAATTTCTAATTCCTTAATCACATCTCTTTCGCTCTGTTCTGTGCTTCTTACCCCAAAATACACCAAACATTTAGGATCAATTTCTAACCCTCCCTTTTCTAACCCCAAAGAGCAAAGCTTTTGCCATGCCTTTTCTTCGCTCTCGCTCATGCGATTAACCCCGCTACGGACACGATTTAAAACCATGCCTAAAGGCATGCCGTGAATGTGCTTTGTATCGCTGTCATAAGCCGTATGAATATCCGCATGCGCGTCTAAATACAAAATCCCTATTTTTTTGTCTTTATGAACGCTCCTAAAGGCTTGGAAAATCCCAAACATGTTCGCATGCTCTGAGCTTAAAATCAAAGGGAATTCTTTTTTCTCAAACACTTCTTTCATGCAAGGGATCAGATTTTCTTTACAAAAAAGGTAGTAATCTTCAAAATTCTTAGCGTATCTAAACTCTTTATAAAGCACGCACCGCTCTTGAATAATCGTTTGCATGCCTTTAATCACATCGCCATGCGTTGCGCTTAAAGCTTCTCTCAAACGCCTAACCCCTTTATCGGTGCCTCTTTTTGACGCTCCTAATTCCGCTTCCAATCCTACTAAAATCATTTTATCGCTCCTTCAAATTCCTTTTTCTTGCTGATAGCCCCATTTGTCCTTACTCAAATAATACGCCCCGTAGCAAAGCCCCATAAACACTAGCGTGAGATACCCTCCAATGCGTTCATTCGCATCCATATACGCCCCTATAAGCCCCACCAAGCACCCGCTGATGCCAATGATTTGGATTAAGGGATTAAGGGGGGCTTTATAAGGCAGATCTTTTAAGGATTTCCCCAAAGCCAGATACTCTTTCCTGAAGCGGTATTGCGCTACGCTGATGCTGATCCATACAATAATCACCATAAAACTCACCACATTGATCAAGCTTGCCATGATTTTTTCTGGTGCAAACGCTTCGGTGAGCATGCCAATAAGTGTAACCCCTAAAGATAAATACAAAGCATAAGTGGGCGTTCCAGAGGCGTTAAGTTTGGCAAAAAGAGGGAAAAACATCTTTTTTTGGCTTAAGCCATAAATCATCCTCCCTGAAGCGTATAGCCCAGAATTAGCGGTGGATAAAATCGCAGTGACGATGACAAAATTCATAATATCTGCTGCCATAGGGATACCCACGCCCAAAAAAGGCAAAGGGATTTTTTCTAAAGCGCTCACAAAAGGGCTTTGCGTCAAACCGCTATCCGTCATGGGCAAAAACACCGATACCACAAATACCGCTCCTAAAAAGAAAAACACGATCCGCCATAAAGTCGCCTTAATCGCTTTAGGCATGACTTTTTTCGCGTCTTTAGTTTCTCCTGCTGCAACGCCGATAATCTCTGTGCCCGTGTAAGCAAAAATCACCGCTAAAATCGCCCCAAAGAACGCCCCCACTCCTTTAGGGAAAAAGCCTTTTTCTAGCCCTTGAGTCTCCCCATTAAAATAGAAATTAGCAAACACGCCTTCAAATCCATGCAAATAAAACGAATAAACAATGCCAATGCCCCCAAGCACAATAAACACAAAGACCGCTAAAACCTTAATGGTGCTGAGCAAAAATTCGCCTGTGGCAAAAATCTTAACCGAAAAGAAATTCAATAAAAATAAAAGCGCAATGCATGCGATGACCCACACATACACAGGAATAGTCGGGAACCATCGTTGCATAAGCAAGCCTATAGCGATGTATTCCACTGCCACGGTTAAAACCCAGCTCAGCCAATACATCCAAAAGACCATATACCCGGTGCTTGGGTTAATAAAACGGCTCGCATAATCCCCAAAACTCCCTGTGGTGGGATACACGCTCGCTAATTCTCCTAAAGATAAAACAATAGAATAGACAATAATCCCTCCAATCAAATACGCTAAAAGCGTGGCTAAAGGGCCTGCGCTAGCGATATTCCCCCCTGTGCCTACAAAAAGCCCGGTGCCAATCGTCCCCCCTAAAGCGATCATCATCAATTGGTTGAAGCCAATGTCCCTACTTAAGGTTGTGTTGTCTTTCATAAACGCATCCTTTAATCGTTAAGTGAATTCTATTTTAAATCCCAACCAACGATTGCAAAATAATAAGAAAATGAATAACAAACAAACTTCATTGTGTAAAAGAGTAAAACCATTCAAGTTTTTGACAGAAAAACACTCAAATAGTCTTATTGAGCGAATATAATCATAATTGACACTACTATTTAAAGGATTAACATGACTATTGGGCTAGTTAAAGAAAGCATGGATTTAGAATCACGGGTGGCTTTGGTGCCTGATGATGTGGCGCTAATCGTTCAAAAGGGCGTGGGGGTTTTAGTGGAAAATAATGCCGGTGCTAATAGCGGTTATAGTAACGAAGCGTATGAGAGCGTGGGGGCTAAAATCGTGGATTCTAAAACAGCGTGGGGGCAGGATTTGGTGGTCAAATGCAAAGAGCCTTTAGAGCATGAATACCCTTTGCTCAAAGAAAAAGCGACGCTGTTTAGTTACTTGGATTTAGCGTATCAAAAAAGCTTGTGCGAAATGTTTATAGATAAAAAAATCACTTCCATTTGCACTGAAACCATTGCTGGGCCTAAAAACGACTACCCTATTTTAGCGCCTATGAGCGTGGTGGCTGGGAGGTTGGCTGCGCATTTGATCCAGCATTATTTGCTGGCTTTAGAGCATGTTAAGGGCTTTATGGGTAAGGGGGTCATGCTTGGGGGGTTATCGGGTGCGCAAAGGGCTAAAATCGTCGTAGTTGGGGGCGGTGTGGTTGGCATGGAGAGCGCGAAGGTGTTGAGCCAAATGGGGGCTAAAGTAACGATTTTAGAATTAGACTACGCCAAATTGCAAAACCACCCCTATTACCATTTGTATGATTTAGAAGTTTTAAGCGTGAATGAAGCCAATATCATTCAGGCTTTAAGTGGGGCGGTGGGGCTAGTGGGAGCGGTGCTAGTTACAGCGAGCCAAACCCCTAAAGTGATCTTAAGGAGGCATTTAAAACACATGCAAAAACAAGGGGTAGTGATAGACGTGGCTTGCGATTTAGGGGGGTGCATAGAGACCATACGCCAGACAAGCCATTCTAACCCGGTGTATGTGGAAGAGGATTTGTTGCATTATGGCGTGCCGAACATGCCAGGGATTGTCGCTAAAACGAGTTCTACGGCTTATAGCCATGCGAGCGTGCCGTATTTGTTGTATTATTTAGAGCATGGCTTGAAGGGTTTTTTAACAGCCAACACTAAGATCGTGGCGAACACCCTTGGAGGCTTGAGCGCTTATAACAGCTATATCACCCAAGAAGGCATCGCTAAAACCTTCAATCTAGCGTTCAAATCGCCTTTAGAGGTTTTAAAGGAGCTTTGAAGCGAGCTTTAAAAAGAGCATGGCGATAAACCATGCGTCTTAATGCGTAGAAATATTTCAAAAAAAAAAAAAAACACTTTTTAATGTTATAATCTATCCTAAATCATACAAGGGGTTTTTATGGCAAACGAAAGCATTAAAGGCGAAGCTTGTCAATTAAAAGGTATTTTAGCTACAGAATTTGATTGTTATTACCAAATCCCTATCTACCAACGCCCTTATCAATGGACAGAAGAAAACTGCAAAAAGCTTTTAGACGATTTGCTTTCTAGCTATGAATACTATAAAGAAAGCGGTTATTTTTGCGGCTCATTAGTTTTAATCGCAATTGGCACAGATTCCGAAACCAACGCTACAACCTATGATGTTGTAGATGGCCAGCAACGCTTAAGCACTTTCATTCTGCTGGCAAAAGTTTTAGCCACTCTCTATAATAATGAAGTTTTAAACAATAAAACTAGCAAAGATTTTTTAGAAAAGAGTTTGGGCGATACTGATGGAGAAAAAAGAAAGCGGTTGACTTTTAATACTATAGGGCTTAACGCTAAAGATGATTTTCAAGATGCCTTAGATTTTTTTGACGATCTTGATGCAAGCAAGGGTAAAAATAGCAAGAGCAACGACCCAAGCAAAGGTAAGAACAACTACTTAAAAAATGCGATTTGTTTAAAAAACTATCTTAAAGAGAAAGAGATTGAAAACATTAACGCTTTTATTAAGTGGCTGTATCTTAAGGTCACATTTATCAAAACCACTTGCCCCAATATAAGTATGGCGTTAAGGATTTTTAGTGTTTTAAACGCTAGAGGTTTGGCTTTGAATGCGACGGATATTTTTAAGGGAGAATTGTTAAAACACGCTAAAGAGCATGAGCGAGAAGAATTTGTGTCTCGTTGGAATGATTTAAGCCAAAAATGTTCAGATAATGATTTAAAAATAGAAACCTTATTCAGCTGGTATTTAACCTATCTCAATCCGGTAACTTCTAGAGAAAAAATGGAAAAAAGGCTCGTTACTTGGTTTAATAAGCTTAACAAAACCCCATTAGAATACCTTAAGGGCGTAGAAGATTTCTATAACGCTTATTGCGAGATATTAGAAATGCAAGATCGGCATGCCCATTTGCTCTCGTATAAAGACGATGATTATTTGTATGTTATTTTGTGCACTAGTTTGTTACACCGCTATAGCGATCAAGACATAGAGGCTTTAAAGGAATTGTTGGTCAAGTTTTACTACCAAGATTGGGTTGCAGGGCAGACAAAATCCACACGCAGCCAAACTTGTTGCAATATCATTGATGCCTTGAAAGAAAAGAAAAGCGTAAGATACATCGCTTCTATTGTTGTAAAAAAATATTTAGATGATAAAAATATCACGCAACGCTTTAAAGAAAACCTACAAGACAACAACTTATACACGAAATTCTACTTCGCTGGTAAATCCGTCAAAAAAAATTCATGGCTCAAACCCGTTCTCATTTTAGTGGAATATTTCGTGAGCGACGATCCTAAACCTAAACGCATTCAAATGGATAAAAATTTGCATGTTGAACACATTTTATCTCAACAACCTGGTCCTTCAAGCCAGTGGGTTAAAGACTTTAGCGAAGAAGAAAGAGGATTATACACGCATTCTTTAGCCAATCTCACGCTTTTAGGAGGCACGAAAAACGCTCAAGCTTCAAATTTGGATTTCAAAGAGAAAAAAGAAATCTATATGGGAAACGCTGTCAAGCTAGGTAAGGACAAGCGAGGTAGGGAACAAACTTTTAAGGTGATGACTTGCTATAAGATGACCATAGATGTTGCACAATACACAGAATGGACGCCCACAAGCTTAGAAAAAAGAAAAGAAGAGTTGATTAAACGTATTGAGAGCGTTCTAGCACTCTAGGGACGCACCCCTAGAAAGTGAACACATAATTCACATACCACGAATACACGCGCCTAAACCCTATATCCAAATTTTTTGCAGTGATATAGGGGTTTTTCTTTAGCATGGGGAATTTCACGCCCGCTTCAATACTGGAATGCTTTAAGATCCTTAAGCGAGCCCCCACATTGAATAAAAATTGGAAAGAAGTGGCTTTTTTGCTCACAAGGGCTTGTTCCACTAAAATGCCCTCAAAACTCGGTGTCGCCATAAGCCATGAATTGCCGGCCAATTGCACCCCACCAAAAGCCCCCAAACTCATGATGCCATTATTAATGACATTAACCATCACATCCATAGCCCCCCCATAAGTGAGCATGTTTGGCTCAAAAATTTTGGGATCGGCGAGGCTCGTTAAACGATTGATTTCTTGTTTCCCAAGAATTTGACCCGCCAATTGTGCCACTTCGTTGTTATAATTAGGATTTTTAAGCCTAATAGAATTAGCGTGGGCGTAATCAAAAAACCCATAAGCGCGCAAGCCAAAGTATTTCCCAAAGAAAAACTGATACCCTAAAAGCGCGTCAAAGCCCTTGATCGTAGCGTTAGTGGCTTGTTTTTGAGAATTAATATCCGCATGCATTTGGGCTTGTCCTTGCAAATAACCCGCCCCTAAAAAAACGCCATTGCCATCCATGGCTAATAGCGCGTTCATAGAAACAATCAAAGCTAACAAAGATTGAGAAAAAATTTTTTTCATGTGTGATTCCTTAACATAATGTTTACATTCCTAAAAAGAATACCCAAAAAACAATTAAAAACGATTAAAAAATGAAACATTAATAAAAATAAAAACTTTTCATGAATTTTACATAAGATGATAAAAAAGCGGATAAAATCCCCTTTTTTAAAATTTTGTTTCAAGCTTTAAGCTACAATATACGCATGAAAGATTCACATCAAACTATCGGCGTGTTTGTGCGGCCCACCCATTATCAAAACCCTCTTTTTGAAGAGCTAGAGCGAGCTAAAGAATGGGTTTTAAAGCTTTTAGAAGATGAAGGGTTTGGAAGCTTTATGATTGATAGCCTTGATGGAGCACAAGATGAACGATTGGTAGAAAAAGCTGATGCGTTTTTATGTTTAGGGGGCGATGGCACGATTTTAGGGGCTTTAAGAATGACGCATTCTTACAATAAGCCATGTTTTGGGGTTAGGATTGGGAATTTAGGGTTTTTGAGCGCGGTTGAATTGAATGGTTTGAAAGATTTCTTACAAGATCTCAAGCACAACAGGATCAAATTAGAAGAGCATTTGGCTTTAGAGGGCCGTATTGGAAAAACCTCTTTTTATGCGATCAATGAAATCGTGATCGCTAAAAAAAAAGCTTTAGGGGTTTTAGACATCAAAGCATGCGCGGGCCATACGCCCTTTAACACCTATAAAGGCGATGGGCTTATCATTGCCACGCCCTTAGGCTCGACCGCTTATAATTTGAGCGCTCATGGGCCTATTGTGCATGCCTTAAGCCAGAGCTATATTTTAACGCCCTTGTGCGATTTTTCTTTAACGCAACGCCCTTTAGTGTTAGGAGCGGAATTTTGTTTGAATTTTTGCGCTCATGAAGACGCTCTTGTGGTCATTGATGGGCAAGCCACCTATAATTTGAAAGCCAACCAACCCCTATACATTCAAAAAAGCCCCACGACTACCAAACTCTTACAAAAAAATTCAAGGGATTATTTTAAAGTGCTTAAAGAAAAGCTCTTATGGGGGGAAAGCCCTAGCAAAAAAAGATAAAAAAGGGTAAAAAACATGCGAGATTTCAATAACGCTCAAATCACACGCTTAAAAGTGCGTCAAAACGCTGTTTTTGAAAAATTGGATCTGGAGTTTAAAGACGGCTTGAGCGCGATTAGTGGGGCTAGTGGGGTGGGAAAAAGCGTTCTTATTGCGAGCCTTTTAGGGGCGTTTGGGCTTAAAGAGAGCAACGCTTCAAACATTGAAGTGGAATTGATCGCGCCTTTTTTGGACACTGAAGAATACGGCATTTTTAGAGAAGATGAACATGAACCCTTAGTCATCAGCGTGATTAAAAAAGAAAAAACGCGCTATTTTTTAAACCAAACAAGCCTGTCTAAAAACACGCTCAAAGCGTTATTAAAAGGTTTGATCAAACGCCTATCTAACGATAAATTCAGCCAGAATGAACTCAACGATATTTTAATGCTCTCCTTATTAGATGGCTATATTAAAAACGAAAACAAGGCGTTTAGCCCCCTTTTAGACGCACTTGAAGAAAAATTCACCCGCTTAGAGAAGCTAGAAAAAGAAAGGCGGTTATTAGAAGATAAAAAGCGTTTCCAAAAGGATTTAGAAGAACGTTTGAATTTTGAAAAAATGAAATTAGAGAGGCTGGATTTAAAAGAAGACGAATACGAACGCCTTTTAGAGCAAAAAAAATTGCTCTCTAGTAAGGAAAAATTGAACGATAAGATCGCTCTGGCGTTAGAGGTGCTAGAAAATACCCATAAAATCACGCATGCTTTAGAGAGCGTGGGCCATAGCGCAGAATTTTTAAAAAGCGCTTTGTTAGAAGCGAGCGCTCTGTTGGAAAAAGAGCAGGCTAAATTAGAAGAGTGCGAGCGTTTGGATATTGAAAAAGTGTTAGAAAGGCTTGGCATGCTAAGCGGGATCATTAAGGATTACGGGAGCATTGCGCATGCTAAAGAACGCTTAGCGCATGTTAAAAACGAATTGCATAATTTAAAAGAAATTGATAATTATTGCGAAACTTACCACAAAGAAATAGAGCAGCTAAAAACCGAATGCTTGAAATTGTGCGAAGAAATAAGCGGCTTTAGAAAAGAGTATTTAGCCGGTTTTAACGCTCTTTTAAGTGCTAAAGCGAAAGATTTGCTCCTAAAAAGCCCTAGTTTGATCTTAGAAGAAGCCCCCATGAGCGAAAAAGGCGCTCAAAAACTCGTTTTGAATTTGCAAAATTCCCAATTAGAAACCTTAAGCTCTGGAGAATACAGCCGTTTGAGACTGGCGTTCATGCTTTTAGAAATGGAGTTTTTAAAGGATTTTAAAGGCGTGTTGGTGTTAGATGAAATGGATTCCAACCTGAGTGGTGAAGAGAGTTTGGCGGTCTCTAAAGCCCTTGAAACCTTGAGCAGCCATTCGCAAATCTTTGCCATTTCGCACCAAGTCCATATCCCAGCGCTCGCTAAAAACCATATTTTAGTTTTCAAAGAAAACCATAAAAGCCTTGCAAAAACCCTTAATAACGAAGAAAGGGTTTTAGAAATCGCGCGCATGATAGGGGGGAGCGAAAATATTGAGAGCGCGATTTCTTTCGCTAAGGAAAAATTAAAGGCACAAGAATGAAATTTTTTCTTTTAAAGAAATTCAGCGAATTTTTAAACATTCAAACCCATTTCTCCCTCAAACGCTTGAGTGCGTCTAGTTTTTTATTAGAGACTTTTTCTAAAGAAAAACACGCCTTTGTTGTGGATTTGAATGCGCCTTATATCGGTTTGTCTAAAAAACCGCTAGAGAGCGTTTTAAAAAACACTTTAGCGTTAGATTTTTGTTTGAATAAATTCACTAAAAACGCCAAAATTTTACAAGCAAACATCATTGATAACGATCGGATTTTAGAAATCAAGGGCGCTAAAGATTTAGCTTATAAGAGTGAAAATTTTATTTTGCGTTTAGAAATGATCCCTAAAAAAGCCAATCTCATGATTTTAGATCAAGAAAAATGCGTGATAGAAGCCTTTCGTTTTAATGACAGGGTCGTTAAAAACGATATTTTAGGGGCATTGCCTCCTAATATTTACGAGCATCAAGAAGAGGATTTGGGTTTTAAGGGATTGTTAGACATTTTAGAAAAAGATTTTTTATCCTACCAGCATAAAGAATTAGAACACAAAAAAAATCAAATCATCAAGCGATTAAACGCCCAAAAAGAACGCTTGAAAGAAAAATTAGAGAATTTAGAAGATCCTAAAAATTTACAATTGGAAGCGAAAGAATTGCAAACTCAAGCCTCATTGTTGCTCACTTACCAGCATTTAATCCATAAGCATGAAAGCCGCGTGGTTTTAAAGGATTTTGAAGATAAGGAGTGTGCGATTGAAATTGATAAGAGCATGCCCTTAAACGCTTTTATCAATAAAAAATTCACTCTCAGTAAAAAAAAGAAACAAAAATCGCAATTTTTGTATTTAGAAGAAGAGAATCTAAAAGAAAAAATCGCCTTCAAAGAAAATCAAATTAATTATGTTAAAGGAGCGCAAGAAGAAAGCGTTTTAGAAATGTTTATGCCGGTTAAAAATTCTAAAATCAAACGCCCGATGAGCGGGTATGAAGTGCTGTATTATAAGGATTTTAAAATCGGTTTAGGGAAAAACCAAAAAGAGAATATCAAGCTTTTACAAGACGCAAGAGCGAATGATTTGTGGATGCATGTAAGAAATATTCCCGGATCGCATTTGATCGTTTTCTGCCAAAAGAACGTGCCCAAAGATGAGGTCATTATGGAATTAGCCAAAATGTTGATTAAAATGCAAAAAGATGCGTTTAATAGTTACGAAATTGACTACACGCAACGAAAATTTGTCAAAATCATCAAAGGAGCTAATGTCATTTACTCAAAATACCGAACTATTAGTCTAAAGGACACTTAAACACTTAAGGAGGTTAGCATGGGTGTTTCAGCTTTAGGCAATGTAACTTATATCAACCAAAACGCTCCTTTAAATTCTGCTATCCAACAGGGTGCAAGAAGTGATATGTTGGATTTAGCGCAAAGCTTTCAAAGCAAGCTTGAATTAGCCCAAGAAACAAGGGCGTTAGAAAACATGCAAGCTATTAGCGATAAAGACTCTAAAGAAGGCTCCAAAAACCGCTATCCAAACAGCCAAAGGGCTAAGGCGTTTGGCTTGGAAGAAGAAGAAATTGAATTGTGGCATGAAGAGCATTTGTTGGATATTGTGGGGTAAGGTATCGCAAATAATCCCCCTATCCTTTTATGGGTTTTTGCTATAAAACGATAAAAACAAAGCGGCTAAAACCCTACCTTTTAAACATTAAAGTTTTGAGCGTCAATACTGGTTACAAAGTGATATGAGCGTCAAAAAAGCGTTTTTTAAGGTTTTGTATTTGGGGGTGTTGTGTTCATGTGGGGGGTTAATGGCAGAACAAGACCCTAAAGAGCTTATGCTTTCAGGTATAACTATTTACACAGATAAAAATTCCACTAGAGCCAAGAAATATTTTGAAAAAGCTTGCGGATTAAACGACGCTGATGGTTGCATAATCTTAAGAGAGATTTATTCTAAAGCTATAACGAGAGAAAATGCAAGAGAAAGCATTGAAAAAACTCTTGAACACACTGCTACTGCTAAAGCTTGTAAATTAAACGATGCCAAAGGGTGTTCTAAAACAGGAGAGGCTTATTTTTTCGGTGAGGGCGTAACACAAAATTTTAAAAAAGCTTTTCAGTATTACTCTAAAGCTTGCGAGTTAAACGAGGCTCTGACATGCACGCTTGTAGGAGAGTTTTATCGTGATGGTGAAGGCGTAACAAAGGATCTTAAAAAAGCTTTTGAATATTCTGCCAAAGCTTGTGAATTGAACGATGCTAAAGGGTGTTACGCTCTAGCAGCGTTTTATAATGAGGGTAAGGGCGTAGCAAAGGATGAAAAGCAAACGACAGAAAACCTTGAAAAGAGTTGCAAGCTAGGATTAAAAGAAGCATGCGATATTCTCAAAGAACAAAAACAATAAAATCCTAGCCCTAACCAAGCCCCATTAAACAGCTTTCGTTTAACTGGTTGCTTTTATGATATTTAACAAGCCCTTTGTCCTCTCAAAAAGAGAAAACGGCGATGGAATCTCTTGGTATCTGGCTCTTGGGGGTCTTTTGATTAGGGTGTTAGCGCATTTGGAAAAATCAATCAAATCCATTGTCGTTTTGATGTAGCTGGGCAAGTTTAACAGGCATATTTCAAAGAGTTTATAGCTCGCTAAAGCGTCCGCATAGGCTCTGTGGCTGACTTCTATGCCAAACCCTAAAAGCTCTTTTAAAAAGCTCAAAGAATAACGCATGGACAAAATAGCGCGTTTGGATAAATCCAGAGTGCAAAGCTTTAAATTCAATAAAGGACAATGCAATTTTTCTACAAAATAACGCCCTAAAAAGTTGTAATCAAAATTAGCGTTGTGGGCCACAAACACGCTATTGCCTAAAAAAAGCCGCAGTTCTTGCAAAGCTTCATGCGCGCTTGGGGCGTTTAGGGTGTCTTCATAAGTGATGCCTGTAAGCTCATCGATATAATCAGGCACGCTTTTGACTTTCACAAGGGTTTCAAAACGATTGATGATTTCCCCCCCCTTCACTTGCACGGCCCCGATTTCTAAAATCTCATGTTTTAGGGGGCAAGAGCCGGTGGTCTCTAAATCAATAAAGGAAAAAACCTCATCTTTAAGGGGGGTTTTAAGGTTTTTGAGCGTGATTAAATTTTCGCTCGTTTCTACGAAATTAAGCCCACACGCTTTTAAATATTCCAAATTGATTTCATCATAAATAAGGCGAGAGAGCGATTTTTCTAGCATGCTTAAGCTTAAATCCTGGTGCTTTAAGCGAGCGATTAGGGCTTGAATGTCTTTATGCAAGAGACTGTCTGACATTCTGTAAGCCTTCAATAGCCAGCTTACGATCTTTAGATTTAAAAATATAACTCCCTGAAACCACCACATCCACGCCCGCTTGTTGGAGTTCAAAGATATTTTTATCATTCACGCCCCCATCCACTTCTAAAAGACAGCTAGGGTTGTAGCGTTTGATCAATCCTTTAACTTTCAAGCACTTTTCTAGCACCAGATCTAAAAACTTCTGCCCACCAAAGCCCGGATTCACGCTCATTAAAAGCACTAGCCCCACGCTTTCTAGCAAATATTTAATGCTTTCTTCATGCGTGTGGGGGTTTAGAACAATGCCTGGCGTGATGCCTAGATTTTTAATGAGTTGCAACACCCTGTGAGGGTGTTTTTCATTTTCTGCATGAATGCTAATGATTTGCGGGTTTAAAGGAGCGAATAATCCCACAAAAAAGCTCGCATTTTCTACCATTAAATGCACATCTAAAGGCACTTTGCTTATTTGAGTAACCTTCTCTAAAACCACAGGCCCCATCGTTAAATTAGGCACATAATGCCCATCCATCACATCCACATGCAAAAAATCAGCGTTACTCACGCTCTCTATCTCTTTGGCTAAATGCATAAAATCAGCGCTCAAAAGGCTCGGAGCTACTTTCAAAATACTTCCCTATTTTCAATGTTTTCAAGTAAAATATTAGCATCTTTAATCAAATCATAAAAGGGTTTTTATGGATTACAAACATTTTAAAGGCAAGCATGCAAACATCGTTATAGAAATCATCAGTCTTTTAGAAAAAGGGGTTAAAAAAGCCCAAGAGATTTTAGAAAAACCAGACGCTGGGAGTTACACTAAATTAGAAAACAGCAGTGGGGATACGCCTATTAAAGCGGATTTAGCCCTAGATAAGTTTTTAGAAGAAAATTTTTTGAGTTTAGAAAACATCAAAAGCGTTTTTAGCGAAGAAAAAGAAACGCCTGTTACTAAAGAAAACGGCTCTTATTTGATCGCTTATGACCCACTAGACGGGAGTTCAGTGATGGAGGCGAATTTCTTAGTAGGCACGATTATAGGGGTTTATGAAAAGGATTATAAGGCGCAAAATTTAGTTGCAAGCCTTTATGTGGTTTTTGGGCATAAAATAGAGTTAGTGGTGGCTTTAGAAGAAGTTTATCGTTACGCCTTTTACCAAAACAAGTTTCATTTTATAGAAACCATCGTTTTAGAAAATAAGGGTAAAATCATCGCTAGCGGAGGCAATCAAAAAGATTTTTCTTTGGGCTTAAAAAAGGCTTTAGAAGGGTTTTTTGCAGAAAATTACCGCTTACGATACTCAGGATCTATGGTGGCTGATGTCCATCATGTGTTGGTTAAAAAGGGCGGGGTGTTTTCCTACCCGCAAAAGAAATTGCGAAAGCTTTTTGAAGTTTTTCCTTTAGCCTTGATGGTTGAAAAAGCTAAAGGGGAGGCGTTTTATTTTGATAAGGGGGTTAAAAAGCGTTTGCTAGAACAAAGCGTGGAAAGCTACCATGAAAAAAGCGAATGCTATTTAGCCAGCCCGCATGAAGCTCACATTTTAGAAAAATATTTAAAGGGAGAATGATGCAAAATAGCGTTAAAAAATTAGAATATGAAGAGCGTTTTAATGACGCTCTTTTGAAATTGCAAGCATGCCAAGAAGAAAAACAAGTAGCGAGTTGTTTGAAATGCGAAAAGGTTTTGAATTGCAAGATCCGCAACAGCTATGTGGATGCGGCTTATGAGAGCATGAGTTTAGGCGAAGCGGGCGGGTTTGATTTCAACTAAAATGGGATTAAAATGGTTAGTAATACTACCTTGCAAAAGAATTTAGACGCTTTTTACACCCACCCCAAAATCGCGCGATTTTGCTTGGATTTACTAAAAGATCTCATCGCTCAAAATCTAGGGCTAGACTTAAACGCATTCCATTTTTTAGAGCCAAGTGCAGGGAGTGGGAACTTTGTTGATGCATTAAAAGAATTAGGGATTGCTGATTGGGACGCCCTTGATATTGCCCCTAAAGCTCAAGGCATTCAAAAAAAAGATTATCTGTTGGAATTGATTGAGTTTGATAAAAAGCGTGTCATTGTTGGCAACCCTCCTTTTGGGCATAGAGGGAAATTGGCTCTAGATTTTTTAAACAAATCTTTAAACGAAGCGCCTATCGTAGCGTTTATTTTGCCCAATTTATTCAAACGCTATTCCATTCAAAAACACATTGATAAGCGTGCAAAATTGGTTTTAAACGCTGATTTGGAGAAAAACGCTTTTATTTTTAATGAACGGCCCTATGACGTGAAATGCGTTTTTCAAATCTATATGCATAAAAATATCGCCCTAAATCTTAAAGACGAACGCATCATTGCACCCCCTAAAATCCGCCATAATGACTTTATTACTTATATTCATAACAACACGCCACACACCCTTAAATATTTCAACAAAGAAAAATACCAATGGGATTTTGCGGTGGTGAGACAAGGCTTTTATGATTACAACGAAAAGATCACCAATGCAAATTTACTGATTAAAAACCGACAATATTTTTTCATCAAAGCCCATTCTAAAGAAGCTTTAAGGATTATCCATAAAATTGATTTTAACAAACTCGCTCATAAAAACACGCAAGTTTTAGGGTTTTCTACTTATGATTTTGTGGAAGAATATTGCAAATTAAAGGAAATGCATGCTTGAAAAAGTGTTCCAAGAAATTACCAATAAAAGAAAGTTTTTTGCAAGTTCTAGCACAGGGGAGCAGTTTGAAAACCAATTTAGGAATGAATTAAAAAAACACTTTAGCGAAATCAATGGCGATTTAACAGAAAAATTAAGCCATATTGAAGAAAAGCCTAATAAAGAAATCAAAACCGCTTTTAACCAACTCAAAAAGCAAGTTTTAGAAAAAAACCACCCAGACACTCTTAAAAACCCTTTTTCAAACCTTACAAGCCATTTTTTGTACCAGCCTTTTGGCTCACAAAATTACCCTGATTTTTTGGTTTTTATTTTTGATTATGTGGTAGGGATTGAAATCAAGTTTTCTAAAAACGATAAGGGTGAAAAAAACCTTCAAACTTCTCGCCCCATGTGGAATTCAAACCTACCTAAACCCAATGCGATTTATGTGTATGGAGTCGCTAATGCAGACATCACTTTTTTTAAAGGCTCAGATATTTTGAGTTATGAAACCAGAGAGGTCCTGCTCAAGTATTTTGATACTTTAGATAAAGATGAAGAGAGTTTGAAAAACGCCTTAAAGGATTTAGAAAACCCTTTTGGGTTTGCCCCCTACATCAGAAAAGCTTATGAGCATAAAAAGGAATTTTCTAACCACCACCAGATTGAAAGCTTCTTTTCGCCTAACCACATTTTAAGAGAACAGAATGTCTTAGAATTTTTGAAAACGCTCACTCATTAGCATATTTATTTCCCATTTATCTATTTCTTGTAAAATACAAGTTTATTTTTAATATAAAGAAATTGATGATCAGTCTTAAAAACGAGATTAAATAAAGAAAGTTGAAAGGTTAGAAGAAACAACCTTTAAAGGTTGTTTGCTAAAATCTCACTTCATTTGCAAAGCCACTTCTTCAGCGAAATTTTCTGCCTTTTTCTCAATGCCTTCGCCCAATTCAAAACGCGCATACTCAGTGATTTTTAAATCATCATCCCACTCTTTGGAACAATCAGCGATGACTTGAGCGATAGTTTTTTTATCGTCCATGACATAGAATTGCCCTAAAAGGGTCAGGCGTTGATCAATAAGGGTGTTATCAGCGATAAATCTTTCCATTTTTCCAGGAACGATTTTATCCCAGATTTTTTCAGGCTTGCCTTGTGCTTTTAATTCGTCTTCAAAAGCTTTTTTTTGGTGTGCTAAAACTTCATCGCTCAATTCAATGCGGCTCCCAAAAGTGGGGATATTTTTCAAAGGTTTGCCCAAGCGTTTAGCCTCTTCATTGTCTTTTTCAATTTCAGCGATCAAGGCTAAAGTTTCTTTTTTGACAAAATCAAGGCTAAAGTCTTTGCAATCTAGCACTTGAGGTTTCATCGCTGCGGCATGCATAGCGATGTTTCGGGCTAATTCAACCACTTTTGGAGCGTTTTTCTCGTTATTGTATTTCATGGTGATTAGCACGCCCACTCTGGCGTTAGAATGCGCATAACCATTGATGATATGAGAGCTAGGGGCTTTTAAATGAGCGATTTTCCTCACTAAAATGTTTTCACCAATCACAGCGATTTGAGAGTGCAAATATTCTTCAAAAGGCTTGTTGTCTAACGGGCTTTTAAGCAGTTCTTCTGGGGTATGAATGTTATGGGCTTTGATCGTTTCTAAAGTTTTTTTAACCAATTCCTTAAAGCCCTCATTTTTAGCCACAAAATCCGTTTCGCTATTGATTTCCACCATCATTGCGCTTTTAAAATCAGGCGCAACTTCTAAAGCGACTACGCCCTCAGCAGCGATCCTATCGGCCTTTTTAGCGGCTTTACTCAAGCCTTTTTCGCGCAAGAAATCAATGGCCTTTTGCAAATCCCCAGCCACTTCTACAAGGGCTTTTTTGCAATCCATCATGCCCGCATCGGTTAAATCCCTTAATTTTTTGACTAATTGAGCGCTAATTCCTGACATTATTCGGCTCCTTGAGTGATTTCTTTTTGGATTTCAGCGAGCATTTCTTCTTTTTCTTCATTGCTCACGAACTCTATCTCTTCGCTATTCTCATCCGCATGGACGATTTCTTCTTGCATGAGTTCTCGCCCCTCTAAAATCGCTTCGCTCATTTCTTTACAGAACAATCTAATAGAACGGATCGCATCGTCATTTCCAGGAATGGGGTAATCCACTAAATCAGGGTCGCAGTTAGTGTCTAAGGGGGCCACGATAGGGATATGGAGTTTCCTTGCTTCAGCGACAGCGATTTTTTCTTTAGCCACATCAATCACAAAAATCATATCAGGGATTTTTTTCATGTGGCGCACCCCGCCAAGATACTTGTCCAGCTTTTCTTTTTTCCTTAAAATCATGAGCTTTTCTTTTTTAGTCAATAGATCAATTTGACCGCTATTTTCCATTTCTTCAATGATTTCTAATTTCCTAACCGATTTTCTAATGGTGCTAAAATTAGTCAGCATGCCACCAAGCCAGCGGTAATTGACATAAGGGACTTGAATGCTTTCAGCAAATTCTTTCAAAGTCTCATTGGCTTGTTTTTTAGTGCCTACAAACATGATGCTCTTGCCTTGAGCGCTCGCATCGCGCACGATATTATAGGTGTATCTAAAATAGCGCAAGGTTTTTTGCAAATCAATAATATGGATATTTTTCCTAACGCCAAAAATGAATTTTTTGGTTTTAGGGTTCCAACGCCTTGTTTGGTGTCCAAAATGCACACCGCATTCTAATAAATCTTTCATGGTTACCATGAGAATTCTCCTTAAAGTTATTTTGGTTCTCTTCCTCCATGCTCATTTGATTCTTAAATTTCTTAAGAACACCTAAATACAAGGATTAGCATGTGTGAATTTGACGCTGTCTTTGCCTTTGTTCCTATTAAAATGATAGAAAAAACGACAAAACCCTATGATTATAGCAAAAGATTAAGGTTTTTTAGCTTAAGTAAAAAAGGCTTTTAGGCTATAATAAAGACAAAATAGAAATTTGGGGTAGCTCTAATGGATACAAAAAGACAATGCATGGCTTTAAAGGCTTCAGCAGGGAGCGGGAAGACTTTCGCTTTGAGCGTGCGGTTTTTGGCCCTATTGTTTAAGGGGGCTAATCCTAGCGAGATTTTAACGCTCACTTTCACTAAAAAAGCCACCGCCGAAATGAAAGAGCGCATTTTAGACTATTTAAAAATTTTGCAACAAGAAAACCTTGAGAGCGAAAAAGAAAAATCCCAAAATATCCTAAAAGAATTAGAAGAAAAATACCATTTAGACCCTAGCTTGGTGCGAAATAGCGCTCAAAAAATCTACCAACGCTTTTTAAACGCTGAAATCAGAATCAGCACCATTGACGCGTTTTTCCAAAGCATTTTAAGGAAATTTTGCTGGTTTGTGGGGTTGAGCGCGAATTTTGAAGTCAATGAAGACACAGAAGCACACCAACGACAACTTAATGAGGGTTTTTTGAGCGCTTTAAATAACGAACAGCTTGAGGAATTGAGCGTTTTTATCGCTCAATGCTTAAGTTATGATAGTTACACGAGCGATTCTATTTTAGAGCGGTTGCGTTTTTTAAAAAACAAGCTCTATTTATTTGATCCTAATAAGAAAGAGCCTGTATTTGATGAAGAGGGTTTTTTAGAAAAACTAAGGAGCTTAAACAAACAAATTCAAAGCATAGAAACAGTGTCAGATAGGGCTAAAGAAGCCATTAAATGCGATAGTTTTAGGGGATTTTTAAACAGCTCTTTAACCTGGCTTGAAAAAAAGAGCGAATATCTCTATTTTAAAAAACTCAAAAATGAAATCCCTACCTTAGAGAGAGAGTGCGAAGAGATTGAAAACGATTTAAAACGCTATTATGAAGCCAAAGAAACCGCAATATTTAAAAAATTCCCTAAATTCATCCAGCTTTATGATAACGCCACTTCTAAAATCCAAGCCTTAGATTTTGACGCGATTAAAGATAAGGTCCATGTTTTATTGAATGGTTATGAAGAAATGCCGGCGGAGTTTTTTTATTTCAGGTTGGACAGCAAGATCGCACACATTTTGATTGATGAATTTCAAGACACGAGCTTGAACGATTATAAGATTTTAGCCCCTTTTATTGATGAGATTAAAGCCGGGATAGGGCAAGCTAAATGGCACAGGAGCGTGTTTTTTGTGGGCGATGTCAAGCAGAGCATTTATGCCTTTAGGGGGAGTTTTAGTTCCTTGTTTGAAAGCGTTTCTAAGGATTTTTACCACGATAATTTACAATTCAACCACCGCAGTGCGCCTTTGATCATTAATTATGTGAACACCATTTTTAAAAAGGCTTATCAAGATTCCCCCACCGCTTATTTGGAACAAAAATACCCTAAAACTTCTCAAAATAAACATGCTACAGACGGCTATGTTAAGGTCTCTTTAGTGGCTGATGAAAGAGAATTGTTATTAGACCAGGTCTTACAAGAAGCTAAAAATCTTTTAGAACATCGTATTGATCCTAAAAACATTACCATTTTATGCGCCACTAATGACGACGCTTTAGAAATCAAAAATTATTTGCAAGAGTATTTGAGCGAAATTTGCCCAAGCACGGAATCTAGCGCAAAATTGTCTCAATTTGTAGAGTCTAAAATCATTAAGAACGCTTTAGAATACGCTCTAGCGGAAGAACCTTACAAGCCCTTTTATAAGCACAGCGTTTTAAAACTCGCTGGATACTTGCATGATGATGCGATCGCTTTAGCTGGTTTTAACCCTAAAAAAGAGAGCGTGGCAGGCTTTGTGTGGAAGGTGATGGAGCAATTTGAGCTTTATGGAGAGCCTGCGCAAAGCTGTTTGGAATTGGCGGTTGGGTGCGAAGACGCCGATGGATTTTTAGAAAAATTAGAGGCTAAATCGATCGCTTCTTTCAATTTAAAAGGCGCGCAGATCATGACCATTCATAAATCTAAAGGCATGCAATTCCCTTATGTGATCGTGTGCGAACGCTTGGGCAAGCCTAATTCAAATCACTCCAATCAATTCCTTGAAGAATATGACGGCGCAGAGCTTCTTCGCCTTTATTACAGAACGAAAAATCGTGAGGTGGTGGATAAAGATTACGCTAGGGCTTTAAATAAAGAAGAAGCGGCCAAAGATTGCGAAGAAATTAATGTGTATTATGTCGCATTCACTAGGGCTGAGTTAGGGTTGATTGTCGTGGCCAAAGACAAAAAAGAAAGCAAAAAAGAAAGCAAAAACAAAACAATGTGCGAAAAATTGGATCTTTTGCCTTTAGAAGAGGGAGAAATCGCACCGGTTATTTCTTCTCAAAAAGAGCCTTTAATTACAAGCGCTCTCATCAAGCCCCATGCCTATGGCGAGCAAGTCCAAGAGATAGAAGAAGAGCCAGATAGCGATTATGAAAAGAATAACGACCAGGAAGCGATCAATTTTGGTATCGCTTTGCACAAGGGATTAGAATACCAATACGCTTATAATATTCCTAAAAAAAGCGTTTTAGAATATTTAAACTACCATCATGGTTTTTATGGTTTGGATTACCAAGCGTTAGAAGAGAGTTTAGAGCTTTTTGAAAACGATGCAGAGATACAAGCTCTTTTTAAAAATCATGCCTTAAGGGGTGAAACGGCTTTTTTATTTGAAGGGGTTGTGTCTAGGATTGATGTTTTGTTGTGGGATAAGGGGCAAAATTTGTATGTTTTAGATTATAAAAGCTCTCAAAATTACCAACAAAGCCATAAGGCTCAAGTGTCTCATTACGCTGAGTTTTTAAAAACTCAAGCCCCCCATTTTAAGATACAAGCGGGCATTATTTACGCTCATAAAAGACTGCTTGAAAAATTATGGGTCTGAAATTAAAAATTTTAAGGTTGTCTATGAATCTCAAAAAAACAGAAAACGCGCTCAGTTTGACGCTTAAGAACTTCATTAAAAGCGAGTCTTTTGGAGGGATTTTCCTCTTTTTGAACGCTGTTTTAGCGATGGTGGTGGCTAATTCGTTTTTGAAAGAAAGTTATTTTGCGCTATGGCACACCCCTTTTGGGTTCCAAATAGGGGATTTTTTCATCGGCTTTAGTTTGCACAACTGGATTGATGATGTTTTAATGGCGTTATTTTTTTTAATGATAGGCTTAGAGATCAAGCGAGAATTGTTGTTTGGGGAATTATCCAGTTTCAAAAAAGCTTCTTTCCCTGTGATTGCGGCTCTTGGGGGTATGATAGCTCCAGGATTGATTTATTTTTTTCTTAACGCCAACACGCCCTCTCAGCATGGTTTTGGGATCCCTATGGCGACGGATATTGCGTTCGCTTTAGGCGTGATCATGCTTTTAGGCAAGAGGGTGCCAACCGCTTTAAAGGTTTTTTTAATCACTCTAGCAGTGGCTGATGATTTGGGGGCTATTGTGGTGATCGCGCTCTTTTATACCACGAATTTAAAATTCGCATGGCTTTTAGGGGCTTTAGGGGTGGTTCTTGTTTTAGCCGTATTGAACCGCCTGAATATCCGCTCGCTCATCCCTTACTTGCTTTTAGGGGTGTTGCTTTGGTTTTGCGTGCATCAAAGCGGTATCCATGCGACGATCGCTGCGGTGGTTCTAGCTTTTATGATACCGGTGAAAATCCCTAAAGATTCTAAAAATGTAGAGCTTTTGGAATTAGGCAAACGATATGCAGAGACGAGTTCAGGAGCGCTTTTGACCAAAGAGCAGCAAGAAATCTTGCACTCTATTGAAGAAAAAGCGAGCGCTTTACAAAGCCCTTTAGAAAGATTGGAGCATTTTTTAGCCCCCATCAGCGGGTATTTCATCATGCCTTTATTTGCG
This sequence comes from Helicobacter pylori, assembly GCF_030062585.1. NCBI lineage: Bacteria > Pseudomonadati > Campylobacterota > Epsilonproteobacteria > Campylobacterales > Helicobacteraceae > Helicobacter > Helicobacter pylori. The sequence continues at coordinate 306,893 of NZ_CP071935.1, forward strand.
TTTGCAAACGCGGGGGTGAGCGTTGATTCTAGCATCAATTTAGAAGTGGATAAGGTGCTTTTGGGGGTTATTTTAGGGCTTTGTTTGGGCAAGCCTTTAGGGATTTTCTTAATCACTTTTATAAGCGAAAAGCTTAAAATCACCGCGCGCCCTAAAGGCATCAGCTGGTGGCATATTTTAGGGGCTGGGCTTTTAGCAGGGATTGGCTTTACCATGTCTATGTTCATTTCTAATCTGGCTTTCACGAGCGAGCATGAGAACGCTATGGAAGTGGCAAAAATTGCGATTTTACTCGGATCTTTGATTTCTGGGATCATAGGGGCTTTGTATTTATTCGCACTAGACAAAAGAGTAGCTTTAAAGAAATAGTGAAAAATGCTATAATTTGAGATTAAAACATCTTTTAAGGAAATTAAATGGGACAAACTAAAGAAATTATAACGACGCTTTTACCCTTTTTGGTGTTGTTTCTTATTTTTTATTTTTTGATCGTTCGCCCGCAACGCCAGCAACAAAAAAAGCATAAAGAAATGATAGAGGGCTTGACTAAGGGCGATAAAATCGTTACTCAAGGAGGGTTCATCGTTGAGGTGCTTAAAGCGGAAGCGAATTTTTTTAACGTGAAGCTCAATGATGACACCACCGCTAAACTTTCTAAAAACTATGTAGCGTTCAAATTAGACGAATTGGATCAATTTGGTTTGGCAGAGCCTATAGTTATCCAACAAGGCAGAGAAGAAATTTCGGCAAAATTATCTGGTGCTAAGACTTTGAAACAACGCCAAATAACAACTGAATGAAACTTTTTAACCCTCGTTTAATCGTTTTTGTTTGCGCGCTTCTTTTAGGGGTAGGGTTTTCTGTGCCTTCTTTACTAGAGACTAAAGGCCCTAAAATCACTTTAGGTTTGGATTTAAGGGGGGGGTTAAACATGCTTTTAGGGGTGCAAACCGATGAGGCTTTAAAAAACAAGTATTTAAGCTTGGCGTCCGCTTTAGAATATAACGCTAAAAAACAAAATATCTTGCTTAAAGACATTAAATCCAGTTTAGAGGGGATCAGTTTTGAGCTTTTAGATGAAGATGAAGCGAAAAAATTAGACGCGCTTTTAGTGGAATTGCAAGGTCATAGTCAGTTTGAAATCAAAAAGGAAGCGGGGTTTTATAGCGTGAAGCTCACCCCTTTAGAGCAAGAGGAATTGCGTAAAAACACGATCTTGCAAGTGATAGGGATCATTCGTAACCGCTTGGATCAATTTGGTTTGGCAGAGCCTGTAGTTATCCAGCAAGGTAAAGAAGAAATTTCGGTGCAATTGCCCGGCATTAAGACTTTAGAAGAAGAACGGCGCGCTAAAGACTTGATTTCAAGATCCGCTCATTTACAAATGATGGCAGTGGATGAAGAACACAATAAAGATGCGATGAAAATGACGGATTTAGAGGCTCAAAAATTAGGCAGCGTGTTGTTGTCTGATGTGGAAATGGGGGGTAAAATCTTACTCAAAGCGATCCCCATTTTAGATGGCGAAATGCTTACGGACGCTAAAGTGGTGTATGATCAAAACAACCAGCCGGTGGTGAGCTTCACGCTGGATGCGCAAGGGGCTAAGATTTTTGGGGATTTTTCAGGCGCGAATGTGGGCAAACGCATGGCGATCGTTTTAGACAATAAGGTTTATTCAGCCCCGGTGATCAGGGAGCGTATTGGTGGTGGGAGCGGGCAAATTAGCGGGAATTTTAGCGTGGCTCAAGCGAGCGATTTAGCGATCGCTTTAAGGAGTGGGGCGATGAGCGCGCCCATTCAAGTTTTAGAAAAAAGGATTGTAGGCCCGAGTTTAGGGAAAGACAGCATTAAAACCTCCATTATCGCCCTCATTGGAGGTTTTATTTTAGTGATGGGCTTTATGGCGCTTTATTACTCCATGGCTGGGGTGATCGCTTGCATGGCGTTAGTGGTCAATCTTTTTTTGATCGTGGCGGTCATGGCGATTTTTGGAGCGACGCTGACTTTACCTGGAATGGCAGGGATTGTTTTAACCGTGGGGATTGCCGTGGATGCTAATATCATTATCAACGAGCGCATTAGAGAAGTGTTAAGAGAAGGAGAGGGTGTTGTTAAGGCGATCCATTTAGGCTATATCAATGCGAGTCGGGCGATTTTTGATTCCAATATCACTTCCTTGATCGCTTCGGTGTTACTATACGCTTATGGCACAGGAGCGATCAAAGGCTTTGCCTTAACCACAGGCATTGGGATTTTAGCCTCTATCATCACCGCTATTATAGGCACGCAAGGGATTTATCAAGCCCTTTTACCTAAATTAGCCCAAACGAAAAGCCTTTACTTTTGGTTTGGCGTGAATAAAAGAGCTTAGGAGGTTTTATGGAATTATTCAAACAAGTTAGAATCTTAAGCTTCATGCGTTATTCCAATTATGGGGTGGTTGTTTCAGCGATCTTGGTGCTTCTAGCGTTAGGGCTTTTGTTTTTTAAAGGGTTTTCTTTAGGGATTGATTTTGCGGGGGGGAGTTTGGTACAGGTGCGTTACACTCAAAACGCCCCCATTAAAGAAGTGCGCGATCTTTTTGAAAAAGAAGCTCGCTTCAAGGGCGTTCAAGTGAGCGAATTTGGCTCTAAAGAAGAAATTTTAATCAAATTCCCTTTTGTAGAAACGGCTGAAAATGAAGATTTGAACGCTATCGTGGCCAATATTTTAAAACCCAGCGGCGATTTTGAAATCCGTAAATTTGACACCGTGGGGCCTAGAGTGGGGAGCGAATTGAAAGAAAAGGGCATTTTGTCGCTGATTTTAGCCTTAATGGCGATCATGGTTTATGTGAGTTTCCGCTATGAATGGCGTTTCGCTTTAGCGAGCGTTGTTGCACTTGTGCATGATGTGATTTTGGTGGCAAGCTCGGTGATTGTTTTTAAGATTGATATGAATTTGGAAGTGATTGCGGCTTTGCTCACTTTGATTGGGTATTCCATTAATGATACGATCATTATCTTTGATCGAATCAGAGAAGAAATGCTCTCTCAAAAAACCAAAGATGCCACTCAAGCCATTGATGAAGCCATTTCCAGCACGCTCACGCGCACGCTTCTAACTTCTTTAACCGTGTTTTTTGTGGTGTTGATTTTATGCGTGTTTGGGAGTAAGATCATCATTGGCTTTTCATTGCCCATGCTAATAGGCACGATTGTAGGGACTTACAGCTCTATTTTCATCGCCCCTAAAGTAGCGTTATTGTTAGGCTTTGATATGGGTAAATACTATGAGAATGAGGCTAGAAAAATCAAAAAAGCTCAAGAGAAAGAAAAAATGCGCCGTCTGTATGAGGGCGGTCAAGTTTAAGGAGTTTCTATGGATTGGGGTCGGGTCATTCATGTGCTGTTCAGCCTTATTTCTTTAACGACCATTGCAGGGTTTTTGTATGAGCCTAATACGGTAGTATTATTTGTAGCGTTAGCTTTAAACCTTATTTCCGTTACGCTCAAAATTGGGGTGATCAAGCGTTTCGCTTCAGAGCTATTGGCCAGCTCTTTAGCTACCGTGTTGCACCTCATACCGGCGTTT